>DATHET010000232.1:0-44511 GCA_035490315.1 Planctomycetota bacterium | reverse complement strand
CCTTGAGCGTGCAAGGTCGCGTGCTCCACAGCGTGCGCTTCACCCGCGTCGGAGTCCCCCCGGCTCCCCCGGAACCTCCTCCCACGCCGGAAGACAGCCCGGAGCAGCGCATGAAGGAGCTTCTCCAGGGCGGCTCGATCCGCGGCGATGGCATCGACCTCGAGCTCACGCCCGAAGGCTCGCCCCGGCGTGTGTTGATCTGGCTGATGCGCGGCACCGAGGGCGAGACAGTCAGCGACGAGCAGGCCATCGCCTTCCTCGCGCCTTTCCGGATCGGGCCTCAACACTGATGGAAACCACGTCGAACACGGTCCGCGAGCGGCCGGGCTGTGTGCTCGGAGTCGCGCTGGGAATCCTGGTGCTCGGCGCGATGATCGCGTTCCTCGTGCTGCCGCGCACCGAGAAGCGCGACGGCGCCAAGCTGCTCGACACCTGGCTCGGCGTGCAGCAGCTCCCGGCGGGCTTCGAGATCCGCGACGCGGCGAAGTTCATGGGCGGCGAGGAAGTCGTCAAGCTGGAGAGCACGCTGGTCGCGGCGGAGAGCGAGCCGCCTCGGCCGCCAGAGACGAAACCGTCGGGACCTCCCATGCAGGAGAAGCGCGTCGACTGGTCGCGCCTGACCCTGGGCGCGGCCGATCAGCTGCCCCGCTCGCTGCTCTTCGTGCACTATCCCAAGGGGCGCGCCTCCGGCGAGCTCGGCCGCCTGTTCGCCGAGACCCTGGTCCCAGGCCGCCCCGAGGAGGTCGGCAACCGGGGCGGACGCATGGTGCTCGAGATCGGGACTCTGGCCTGGGGCGATTCGAATCCGGCCTACGTGCTCGAGCGCAAGTTCGAAGCGGGCGGCACCTTCAAGGACATCGCGCGCGTCAACCTGTCGAGCGCCGAGAAGGGTCTGATCGTCAATGCGGAGTGGTCGCGCTCCGAACCCTTCTCGAAGAGCCGGCTGGAATCGCTGCTCGAATCGTTCCGCGTGCGCGGCCCGTGGTGGAAGGGACGTTGAATCACAGTCGCACGCCGACCAGCCGGCGCGTGAAGAGCTTGAGCAGCAGGGCGAAGGCCAGGAAAGCGATCGCGGTTCCCAGAGCCGCGCCCGCGATGCCGAGCCTGGGGATCAGGACAGCGTTGGCCGCGACATTGACGCCGACCACCAGGATCATCAGCAGGCTGTTCCACGCTGGATGCCTGGCCATCAAGAGCAGATTCCCGAACGGCAGCCAGGCCGCCAGCGCGCCGATCGAGCCGGCCAGGATCGCGAACGATAGCCAGGAGTCATGGAAGCTCGGATCCTTGGCGAGCAGGGGCAGTGTCCAGGGGTAGACCGCGGCCGCGGCGAGGGCTGCCGCCGCGAAGGAAGGCACGATCCAGCGCCGCGCCCGCGCGATCAGGTCTTCCAGCTCCGCAAGTTGGCCCGCGGCGATCAGGTTGGCCATCCGCGGATTGAAATTGTTCTGCAGCACGATGATCAGCTGGAAGAATCCCTCCGCGAGATTCGCCGCGAGGCTGTAGACGCCGACGCTGGCGTCATCGAGCCAGAGCCCGAGCATCCAGATGTCGACCTTGGCGTTCAGCTCGAGCAGCAGGGCCGAGACCACGCTGCGCACGCCGAAGCCGAAGTGCTCGCGGCTCCAGCGCACCAGCTCGCTCGCGTGGCGCCAGGAGACCTGCACGCCGACCTCGATCGCGAGCACGACGAAGAGAATGCCCTCCGTGAACGTCCAGGTGAACGACAGCCGCTCGCCGGTCCATCCCAGCTTCCACACCAGCGCGATGCCGCCGAGGATCAGCAGGTAGCGCAGCGACTGGTAGACCGCGAAGGCGCGCATGCGCTGCATGCCGTTGACCACGGCGAGCAGCTGCTTGTTGAGCGCGAAGAAGAACAAGCCCGGCGCGGCGAGCTCCATCCCCACCGCGATGCCCGGGCTGTGCAGGGCGTCCGCGATCCAGTGCCGCGTGAAATAGAAGGCCGCGGTCGCGAGGCTCGCGAGGCCGAGCGTCGGCAGCATCGCACCGACGACCGCGCTCGCGATCCGTCCCCGGTCGCCGGCCGCCGCGGCGACGGCGCGCAGCACCGAGTAGTTGATGCCGCCGGCCGCGGCCATCGAGAACAGCACGTAGGCGCTGTAGACCTGGTTGAACACCCCGAGCGCGGCGGCGCCGTAGACGCGCCCGATCACCACGTTCCAGGCCAGGCCCGCCAATCCGAGGATGGCGAAGCTGCCGAAGTTCCAGGCCACGCCCGTGCGCAATCCCGGCTCGGTCTGGCCTTCGCTCGAGCTCATCGGGACAAGAGTTCACGCTTCGAGCGGACTCAATACAACTTCGGCGCGGCGTTGATGATGTTCAGCGCCTCTTCGCAATTGAATCCCGCGAGCTGGGCGTATTCGCGGATCGACGGCATGCGCGGCTTGGCGTACTCGGCGGCGCGCACGAGGGCCTGCTCGCGCGTCATGTGCTCCGCGCGGATCATGTTCGACAGCATGACCTCGTCTTCCGTGAAGCCCGCGATCGTCTGGTAGATGTAGTTGTAGAAGGGCGCGGTCCCGTCGCCGATGCGCCAGGTCGTCGTCGTGTCGGTCGCGATCTCCCAGTCGTACTCGCGCCGGATCGTGCCGACGATCACTTCCTCCCGCCATTCCAGGTAATGGAACAGGTAGAGGAAATCGTCCTTGACCATGAAGGTCTGGTAGTAGGCGTTGAGCGTGTCGAAGAGCGACTCGTTCCAGTACGCCGGGTTCTTCAAGTAGTTCTTGAAGTAGTACCACAGCAGCGCCATCTCGTTGCGGCGCGACAACCCCGTCAACGTCATGCCGTGATCGTCCTCGCGGATGCCGCACAGGCCGGTCTTATAAGGCGTGTCCTCGATCATGTTGCCGGTCGAGAAGATCACCAGTTTTATGCCGGTTTCCTTGCGCAGCTCGCGCGCGTGGGAATAGAACTCCTTGTCGCCCGCGGTGAACAGCGTGACCATCCCGAGCTCCGGCTGCTTGAGCCAGGCCTCGACGTTCTTGCGCACGTAGCGGCGTTTCGTCGCGATGTCCGCGGAGCGCAGGATGTGCTCGACGCCGAGCTTGCCGCACAGCCGCGCCTGGTTGCGCCGCGCGAGGTCGGTGACCATGCCCCAGTCGTAGGTGAAGGCGACCGGGTTCATGCCGAGCACTTTCTTCGCGTAGTGCAGGCCGTAGGAGCTGTCGCGGCCGCCGGAGAAGGCGACGATCACGTCGGGCGAGCCGTCGCTGGAGCGATAGGGCTCGACCGCGGCGCGCAGGGCTTCCGGACCCTTGAACGAGATCTTGCGCCAGTTGCGGCAGTAGCGGCACACGCCCGCCGCGTCGAAGTCCATGAACGGGTAGGTCTCGGGCAGGATGCAGCGCACGCAGCGGCGCAGGCTGGACGCGCGACGCGTCAAGTCGACGACCTTCGCGTGAGACTGGCCAGGGCCGGTCTGCGGGCGAAAGGCGCCGTTCAGCTTCGCTCCGTCGCCGCGCGCGAGATCGAAATGGACGATCGCCGGCGTGCCCGCGGTCGGATCGAGGTGCACGGCGAGGGCGTGGCCGGCGCGGATCTGCTCGAGCGTGAGCTTCCCGAAGCGCTGCTCGAGCCCCTCGCTTTCCACAAGACGCCGCAGGATGAAGCGCTCGGACGCGAAGGCCAGGAAGGAGCTCTTCTCGTTGCGCAGGATGAACAGCGAGCCCGTGTTCGTCGCGAGCAGCAGGCAGGGCGTGACGTCGAACAGCATCGACAGGGACGCCGAGCCCTCGATGGTCTCGAAGGTGCGGCGTGTCGCCTCGATCAGATCGCCGCAGGCGTCGAATTCGCTGCGCAGCAAGCCGACCAGCAGCTCGGAGTCGACTTCCGAGCGCAGCTTGATCCCCGGACGCGCCGCCGCGATCGCGCGGTCATTGACGATGATCCCGTTGTGGATCCCGACCGATCCCAGGCTGATCACCGGCTGGTTGTTGTCGTCGTTCGACTGGAAACCGTTGGTCACCAGCCGCGAGTGGCCGGTGATCGCGAGCGATTGCCCGCGGCCGTTCTTGCTGCGCGCCTCGAAAGCGCCGAGGCTGCGCTCGAGCAGGGAAGTGAAGCGCGGATTCGCGAGCAGATCCTCGACCGATCCGGCCTGCTTGAGCACCTCGATCGATTCGACGTTGTGCACCGCGAGGCCCGCGGCTTCGCGCCCGCGAGTCTTCGAAGCCTCGAGCAGCCCGCGCACGAGACGGCCGGCCTGCTCGGCGCTGACGCCGCTCTCCTGACTGCACACGATTCCGAAAATGCCGCACATGAAGTTGGGGGAGACTAGCGGTGCTTCAAGGGCGGGGAAATCGGCGTGCTCGGCGTGTTGGCGATGTCGAGCGCGATGGCCTGGATCACCAGCTGCGCGCCCAGGATGATCGGCATCGCGGCCAGCATGACTTGTCCCGGATGGGCATATTCGTCGCTTTGTTGCAGCTGCCACCACAGGGTCACGCCGTAAATCATGCCGCCGAGCAGCGCGGGGATGCCCAGCATCAGGAACAGCGACAGGGCGGTGAAGTCGTAGACGAGGTAGCGCCAGAAAAGGCGCTGCAGGAGGCCGGCGACCAGCCGCGGCGGAAATCCGATCAGCGTGCGCGTGATCGACAGGGAAGAGCGCTCGTCGGCGTACCTGGCCGGAATGGCGACGTCGAGCACCACCGCGCGCAGGATTCCGAGCTTGATCAAGAGCCCGCTCTCGAAGAAATAGCGCTCGGGCAGTTTCTGAAGATCCATGCGCCGCAAGAGGTCGGTGCGGATCGCGAAGAAACCATTTGCGGGGTCGAAGAGCTTCCAATGTCCCGAAGCCATCTTGACCAGGAACGTCAGCCCGGCGTTGCCCAGGATGCGCAGCACCGGCATCGCGCGCAGGGCGACCAGGTCCGCGTAGCGATTGCCCTTGGCCATGTCGGCCTCGCCGGCAACCAGCGGGCGCAGCAGATCGGGGATGTGCGCGGGATCCATCTGATCGTCGCCGTCCATCTTGACCACGATGTCGAGCTGCTCCTCGAGAGCGCGCGTGAAACCGGTCGCCATCGCGCCGCCCACTCCGCGGTTCTGCGCGTGCTCGACCACGATCAAGCGCGGATCGCGCAGAGCCCGCAAGCGCGCGCGCGTGCCGTCGCGCGAAGCGTCCTCGACCACGATGATCGTGGTGACGTACCCGGGGATTCCCGAGATCACGCGCTCGATCTGCCCCTCCACGTCGTAGGCGGGGATCACCACGCCGATCGCGAGGCCTTCGAATGCCTTGGCCGCGAGCGCAGGCGCCTCGAGCGGCCGCGCGGTGGTTTGAGCCGGTAGATTCATGATCCCGCTTCGATCCGGATCAACGGCGAGCGCGCGCCGTCCATCCAGGCGGGGATCGGCACGTCGAACCAGGAGAGGATCGTCGGCGCGATCTCGGTCACGGACATCGAGGTTTCGCTCGAGCTGAGCTTCAAGCCCTTGGCGTAGGCTAGCAGCCAACCCGTGTCCTTGTGGTGGGCTGTCGACTGGTCCGCGGTCGGATGCTCGTGGATGTGCTTCGAGAAGGGCGCTTCGAAGCCGGCGATCGCCTTGTGCCGGATCGGCGGCATCGGCGCGCTGCCTTGACGCCGCGGCATGTTGAGCTCGACGAACACCTGCGGTCCGCGGCGCGCGACGTGGAACAGGGATTCGTCCGCCTGCACGTACAAACCCGCGAGGGCCTGCTCGCCGCGCTGCGCGAGCTCCTCGCTCGGAAAATTCACCGTCACGTCGGGATTCATCTGGTGCAGCACGGTGTATTCCGTGAGACCGACGGCGTCGAAGAGCTCGCGCTCCTTGACCAGGCGCACCACCGGGTTGTGGATCTCGCCGACCGGATCGAAGGGCCGCTGGCCCAGGCCCGTGCCGACCAGCACGATCGTGCGATCGTCGACCATTTCCAGGAGGCGGCCGAGCAATTCGTCGGTGTAGGCGAAGCTGCGCTCGATCCAATGCGAGAAACGGTCCTCGTAGCGCTTGCGCTCGGCGACGTTCCCGAAGAAGCGCTGGTCGGTCGCGCTGAGCTCGTCGCGGTACAGCTCCGGCTCGGCCGCACGCCAGTAGCGGTGCTGCATGTAAGCGACGTGGTTCATGTGCAGCGTCGCGAAGGCGGGCCGGTAGCGCGTGTACAGCGCGTGGAAGGCGTCGTAGGCGATGTAGCTCGCGAGCATCGCGCGCTCGGGCACCCGCGCCGAGCCGAAGATCACTTCCTTCGGCACCTGGGCCAGTGTCTTGAGAACGGTGTTCGAGCGCACGCCGGACTTCATGCTCTTGAACAAGAGGCCGACGGCTTCGAGCGCCTTGAGCGAGAAGCTCTCGGAGTAATTGCGCGCGCTGAAGATCGAGAACTCCTGCACCGCCCGCGCCTCCGGCGGGATGCAATCGGCGTCGTCCGCCAAGCCTTCTGGGACGTAATAGCGCGTGTTGCCGCCGTTGCGCGGCGGATAGCTCATCAAGCTGCCGAACACGCCGACGGAGACCTGGTTCGCGTCCAGCACGTCCCAGACGCAGCGGCCGCGGATCGAGCTGGTGTCCTGGCCGAAGCCGATGATGCCGTGCTCGTGCGGCTCGAGGCCGGAATAGATCGAGGGCCAGATGATCCAGGGCGAGATCAAGCGCCAGGCCTTGTCCTGCGACGGATCGAAGCCGCGCACGCGCGTGCGCAGCATGACGCCGCCGGCGGTCATGCGCGCGAGATTCGGCAGGCGGCCCGCCGCGATCCCTTGATCGAGGAAGTGGCGCTCAGCCTCGTTCACCTCGACGAAGATGACGGAGAGCCCCTGATCGAGCCCGGTTCGCGTCTTGGTCGCAATCATGCGTGTAGAAGGCCTTTTTTCAGCTTATCCCACGCTGGAGGCCGGGGCAAGCCCGCGGACTTCGCGCCGCTGCCCTGAGCTCAGCGCAGATCCGTCGCGAGCGTGCGCCCGCCGGTCGACTCGCACCAGGCATTCCAGGTGCGCGTCAAGGTCTTCGAGCAATCGACCAGCACGGCGTCCAGGACCGCCAGACGAAAGCGATTCTGCTCCCCGTACAGCGTGCGCATCAGCTCGACGTTCCAGCGCGTGCCGCCCGTCGGCGCGCCATCTCCGAGCAGGATCAGCGTGTCGACCTTGGGATCCTCGAGCGCGAACTGCATCGCATCCCAGTAGTTGCCCTTGCCCTGGTCCTTGCGCTTGACGAAGAAGGCGAGGGCGTCCGCGACGTTCTTGGGCGTCGCGGGCTGCAGCTCCTTTTCCCAGGCCACCGGCGTCAGGCTGAACACGATCACGTTGAATTCACAGCTCGCGGGCAGGCCGCTCAGCGCGCGCTCGAGCTCTTTGTCCGCCCCCGCCTTGCGCGTCTTGTCGTCGCGCTCTTCCCACATCGATCCCGACATGTCGATCAGGAAGGTGATCCGCTCCGACAGTATGGGCAAGCCCACGAAAGTCGCCGTCTTCTGATCGGGATCCGGGGATCTCGCTTCCACTTCGCCCGGCTTCCAGTCCTCGGCGAGCTCCTTCGCCCATTGCTGCCAGTAGCGCGCCTCGCGACCGGCCTTGGCGCCGGAGAGTTGCCTGAGCACCTTGACCAGCGACCACGCCGGCCGCGCCGCCTTTTCGGTTTCGAGCGCGTCGGCGAGCAGCACTGCTGCCTCGCGGTTTGCCACCCTCGCGAGCAGAGCGTGGGCTTGCAGGCGCACGCTGGGGTGCTGGTCCTTCAGGCCTTGGCGGGCGAGCAGGAGCTTCGACGGGTTGTCGAGATTCGATGCCGCGAGCAGGGCCGCGCTGCGCACTTCGAATTGCTTGTCCGCGGCGAAGGCCGTGATCTCGGTCACGCCGAGGCCGGGAGGAAGGGCTGCGAGGGCCATCACGCTGGCCGCGCGCACCTCGCTCGCGTTGTCGCGGTCGGCCATGCTCTGGAGCTCCTTGCGCAGCAGAGGCGAGGGGCTCTCGACGATCCCCAGGTGGCCGGCCAGGCGCTCGATCGACCAGGCCATCGCGCGGCGCACCTGTGGGTTCTTGTCGCCCAGGCATTTCGACAGGCGCAGCGACGGAAGCTTGGCGTCGATGCGACCCAGGGCTTCGGCGCAGCGCAGCCGCACCATGTCGTCCTTCGATCCCAGGCCGTCCTTCGCGAACAGGAGCTCGAACTCCGCGGGCTCGTCGGCCGAGGCCAGCGAGATCTGAGCTTCGTCGGCGACCATCGGCGAAGGATCGCGCAGACTCGCGAGCACGAGCTGGATCGCCGCGACGCCATTCTGTCGCGACAATTCCTCGACCGCGGCGCGGCGGGTCTTCTCGTCGGAATCGGCGAGGCGCTTCTCGAGCTCCGCCAGGCCTTGGAAGGAAGCGAAAGCCGGCGTGGTCAAAGCCAGGACTGCGACGAGGATTCGCACGATGCGCGGCGCGAAGCTCACGGCAATTCCTCCACGAAGCGCTGCTTCGCGTCGCTGGGCATGGCCACGCGCTTCTCGCGAGCGAAGACCTCCTCCATCACTTCGCGCAGCATCGCCGGGTCCTCGCGCCTAGCCTTGCCGGCCTGGAATTCGACCGCGCCGTCGCCGCCGCCCGCGAGAAAAGAGTTGGTCGCGACGCGGTACGCGGCCTTGGGATCGAGCGCCTTGCCGCCAACCTCGATGCGCGAAACGCGCAACGTCCCGTCGGCCTGGCGGCGCACGAACAGGGTCAGGCCGGAAAAATCGAGGCCGATGTGTCTCTTGTTCTCGATCGAGCGCGCGACGAGTTTCTGGAGCTCCTCGCCGCCGAGCTCGACTTCGACCACGTTGTTGTCGAAAGGCAGGAGCTCGAAGAGTTGACGGCGCGTCACGGGCCCGGCCGCGAGATCGCAGCGCGTCCCGCCGCGGTTGTGCACGCCGACGTCGCTGTGCATCCGCGCCCGGAAGGCGTCCGCGATCCACGAGCCTGGCGGCGAGCATCCGTCGATGGCGTCGCGCGAAAGCGGCGTGGTCAGCTCCCCCACCGCGACCGCCAGCGACGCCGAAGCGCGCGCCGCGAGTGCCTCGCAGGCCTTGCGGATCGAGACGACGCTCGCGTCCGCGACAGGGGCGGCCTTGGGATCGTCGAGCAGGTCGATCAACTGCGCCTCGCTGCGCAGCGGCGCGAATGTCTGCGGGTCGAGCCACAGGTCGACGCGGCCGAGAGCGCTCGATTTCGAGCCGGCCTGGACGATCAGCGTGTTTCCCTCGCGCTCGCCCTGCTTCAAGTAAGTGTGCGAATGGCCCGAGACGATCAATGCGAGCTGCGGCTCGTGTCGAGCCAGCTCGCGCGCCTCCTCCACCGCGATGTGGCCGACAGGAATGATCAGATCGGCCTTCGCGCCGATTTCGCGGCGCGCGCGCTCGAGCTCCTCACTCGCGGTGGCGAAGTCGTAGGCCCGCAGCTCCGGACTCGTGATCTCGGGCGTCGAAGTGGTCAACAGGCCGACCAGCGCGATGCGCACTCCGCTGCGCTCGATCACGATCCATGGCCTCGCCCACGCCGGCCGCTCGCCGCTCGCGTGCAGCCGCACATTGGCGAGGATCGCGGGCAGTGAAGCCTCGCGCACCAGCCGCTGCGCGTTGGCCACGCCGTGATCGAAGTCGTGGTTGCCCAGGCACATCGCGTCGTAGGAAAGCTGCGCCATGGCCTGCAGGAAGGGAAGACCGTGCTCCTGCGATCCCTCCGGCGTGCCTTGATACCAGTCGCCGGCATCGACAAGGATCGCCTGCGGCTCGGCTGCGCGCAGTTGCGCGATCTTTTCCGCGAGGCGCGGGAGTCCCCCGATTTCGGGCGGCGAATCCTGGGACAACCAAGTCGCCTGACGCGACAGCACCTGACCGTGGATGTCGTTGGTGTGCAGGATCACGAGGTGGATCGGCTGCTGCTGCGGCGGCGTCTGCGCGCCGGCGAGCAGCATCAGGCCCAGCCACAGGCCGAGCCTTGCGAAACTTCGCCGCGAGATGATGTTTTTCACGACGCAATCGTAGTCGCACCACGCCTCGCCTGGCGAATCCATGCGCGCGGACCATGCAATTCGACTCCGCGGCATGGCATCTTGCTCGCCCGTGACCGGCCCGCACCGTTCCCCCCGTCATCTCTGGATGCTGCTGCTCGTCCCGCTCGTCGCGTCGGCGTGGACCCGCGATTGGTGGGCGCCCGACGAGCCGCGATATGCGCAGGTGGCGCGCGAGATCTACACCTCGGGCGAATTCCTGGTCATGCACCTGTGCGGCGCGATCTACCGGAGCAAGCCGCCGCTCCTGTTCTGGATCTCGGGAGCCCTGGGCTCGCTGACGGACTGGAGCGAGCTGGCGATGCGCCTGCCTTCGCTCGCGTCGACGCTGGTCAGCGCCTGGCTCGTCGCGCGTCTAGCGCGGCGCTTCTGGGGCGAGGAAGAAGCGCGCCTCGCGCCGATCCTCTACCTGACGACCGCGATGGTGCTCTGGCACGGCGCGCGGATGCAGATCGATCCGCTGCTCGGGGCGCTGTGCTTCGGCGCCCTGGTGATCGCGAGCGAGCCTTGCGCGAACCCCAAGCAGCGCGGGCGCAATCTGCTCGCGGCCGGACTGCTCGCGGGTCTCGGTGTGCTGGCCAAGGGCCCGATCGCCCTGGTGCTGATCGCGCTGCCGCTGCTCGGTTGGCGCTGGGTCCAGGGAGCCCAGCCCGTGCGTGCCACTCGCGCGTTTCGCCTTCTTGCAGTGCTCGCGGCCCTCGCGCCAGGTCTGTGCTGGGCCCTCGCTGTGATCGCGCGGCGGCCCGAGCTCGCCTATGACCTTTTCCTCGGGCAGTTCTTCGAGCGCGCGGTCAAAGGCACGGACCACGTCAATCCCTTCTGGTACCACTTTTTCTACCAACCCCTGCTGATGCTGCCTTGGACCGTGCCGATCCTCGGCGGATCGTGGCTCGCCTGGCGCGCGTTGCGTGCTCGCTGGCGGCGCGAGGCCTTCGATCCGGGCATCGCGCAGTGCGGGCTGTGGTTATGGTCCTTGATGATCGCCTTCTCGCTCAGCCCGGAGAAGCGCGATCTGTATCTGCTGCCCGCCTATCCGGCCGCGGCCCTGCTCGCGGCGCGCTGGATTCTGCAGTCCATTCGCAATCAAAGCATTTCGCGCGCGTGGAATTCGATCGTCCCCATGCTGCTGATGCTCGTCGCGATCGTGGTGTGCTGCGCGAGGCTCTACGAATCGCGCCTGCCCGCGGCATTCGTCGGTCTCACCTGGCAACCTTTCGCGGTCGGAATCCCGCTCGCCCTCGCAGCGGCCCTCTCCTTGCGCGGCGTGTGGCGCGCCGACTTGATGCGCGCGACGGTCGCCCTCGCCTCGGGACTCGCGGTGACAGCAACCCTCGCCGCGCTGATCATCTTCCCGATGGTCAACCCGTTGAAGTCGGCGCGTTCCTTGTCCGCTCGACTCGCCGCGCGTCCCGAGCAGCCGAGCGTGATCCCCGTGGTCGGCGTGATGCCCGAGGGCTATCGCTTCTACTCGGGCCGGCCGGTGGTGCAAGGCCCGATCCGGAACAAGACGCTGCCCGATCCAGTCGGCACTCAGGAGCGCGAATTCCTCGAGATCGCGCGGCGCGAAGGGCCGCAATTCCTGGCGCTCGTCGAGCGCAAGAACTGGAACCTGTGGAGCGAAGCGACGCGTGCGAGCTTCGAGGTACGACTCGAGCAGAAAGTCGGTACCCGGCAGATCTTCATCCTCGGCACGAAGCTGAAATAGAGCGGCAATTCGACCAGAACGGGAATCCCTAGCGACGCGCAAGCCAAGTGCCTGCATGATGCTTGGCCCATGACCCTGCACCCGACCCTTGCCTCTGTCGCGAGCGCCTTCCCGCCGCAGCAGGTCGAACGCGATCGCGCTTTCGAGACCATGGTGGAGATGTTCCCGGGCGAGGATCCGCGCTCGATCGCTTCCCTGCTCGATCGATCCGGCGTCGGCGTGCGCCATGTCGCGCCATCGCTCGAGTTCATCCTGGGCGACAGCGACTTCAGCGCGCGCAACGCGCAGTGGTACGTGCACTCGCTCGAGCTTTCGCAGCGCGCGATCCGCAAGGCCTTGGAGCGCGCGCGCCTTTCGCCGGCGGACATCGATTGCGTGATCGACGTCTCCTGCACCGGAGTCACGATCCCCGCTCTCGATGCCGAGCTCGTGCCGATGCTCTCGATGCGCAACGACGTGCGCCGCATCCCGATCACGGAGAGCGGTTGCGCGGCGGGCGGTCTGGCCCTGGGTCTGGCCCACGCGCTGGCGCGCGGCGGCGAGCGCGTGCTCGTGCTCGCGGTCGAGGTCTGCTCGCTGACCTTGCCGTGCGACAAGCGCACGCGCACTGACCTCGTCGCGGCCGCGCTGTTCGCCGATGGCGCGGCGGCTGCCGTGGTTCAGCCCCAGGCGACCGAGACACCCTGCCCGCGCATCCTCGCGACCGGTTCCTTCCTGATTCCCGGCACGCTCGCGACCATGGGCTTCGACGTCGGCACCCACGGGTTGCGCATCGTGCTGCAGCGCGAGCTGCCCGATCTGCTCGCGGTCAAGCTGCACGAAGCCGTCGACGCCTTCCTCGCGCGCCACGGCAAGACGCGCGCGGACATCGGCCTGCACCTCCTGCATCCGGGCGGACGGCGCGTGCTCGAAATCTGGGAAGCGGGCTTCGATCTCGAGCCCGGTTCCCTCGTGTATTCGCGCGAATCGCTGACGCGCTACGGCAATCTTTCGTCCGCCTCGGTGCTGACGGTGATCGAGCTCGCGCTCGAGGCCGGAGCGCGCGTCGCACCGGGAAAAGTCGCGCTGGCCGCCGCGGTAGGCCCCGGTCTGGCGCTCGAATTCCTGCTGCTCGAGTGGCCGAGCCATGGCTGAACTCGCCTGGGATCGCAGCACGATGCTCGCGGGAACCGTGGCGTTCCTGGCGGTCGAGCGCACCTTCGAGCTGGCGCTCTCCCATCGCAATCTGACGCGGCTTCGCGCCAGCGGCGCGGCTCACGAAGCCTCGTCGGGCGCGGCGGAATACGCGCTGATGGTCGCGGTGCACACCCTGTTCCTGTTCTGCCCGTTGCTCGAGGTGAAGCTGCGCGGGATGCGCGGTCCGGACTCGCTGGCCCTCGCCGGAATCGCAGCCATCGCCGCCGCGCAGGTCTTGCGTTGGTGGACGATCCGCACGCTCGGACTGCGCTGGAACGCGCGCGCGGTGGTCGCGCCCTCGCTCGGAGTCGTCCACGGCGGCCCGTATCGCTTCCTGCGCCACCCCAATTATCTGGCGGTCATGGTCGAGTTCGCGGCCCTGCCGCTGGTCGGCGGCACCTGGCTCGGCGGCGGCGCGATCTTCCTGGCCAATACCTGGCTGCTCGCGCGACGGCGGCGCCAGGAAGAAGAGCTGCTCGCGAGAATTCCTGGATGGCGCGAGGGATTCGAGCGATGAACGACTCTGACGTCGATCTCGCCGTGATCGGCGGCGGTCCCGGCGGAAGCGCTTGCGCACTCGCCGCGGTGCGCGCGGGTCTGTCGGTCGCCTTGTTCGAGCCCCAGCCCGGGCCGATCGACAAACCTTGCGGCGAGGGTTGCCTCGCGAGCGGCGTACGCGTGCTCGAGGAGCTGGCTCTCGGCGACCTGCTGCAGCGCGCGCTCGTGCTCCGCGGCATCACCTATTCCATCCCCCGCGCTCCGCCGCTGTGCGTGCCCTTTCCCGAGGTGGGTTGCTCGCTCGAGCGGCACGAGCTCGCGGCGGCCCTCGACCGCGCCCTCGCTCGCGAATCGAAGCTGCAGCGCATCGCGAGCGCCGCGCAGGTCGAGCGCGCGCAGGAAGGCTTTCTCGTGCGCGGCGCGACGGCCGTGCTGCGATCGCGCACCCTCGCCGTCGCGGATGGAACGCGAGGGCACGCCGCCGACTGGCTGCGCGGCGAGGGCTGGGTGGACAGCGGCCGCTTCGGCCTGCGCGCACGCTGCGAAGCGCGTGTGGAGCTCGAAGGCGTGATGATCCTGCTCGGCGATCCGAACGCGCAGATCTACGTGACTCCCCTGCCCGGCCGGCGCTTGAACATCGCGCTGCTGCTCGATCGCGCGCCGTCCGAGGGCGGAGCCAAGGCCTGGCTCGCCCAGGCCCTCGAACATCCGGGCCTGCGCGATCTCGCAGGCGATCCGATCACGCCGCCCGAAGTCCGCTCCCTCGCGCGCCGAGCGCCGCGGTCCGTGACCGAGAGCGGCGTCTTCCTCGTCGGCGACGCGGCGGGCAGCGTCGATCCGGTCGTCGGCTGCGGCGTGTCGATCGCGCTCGCGACCGGCGTGGCCGCGGCGCAGGGAGCTCGAGCCCTGGTCGATGGACGTCCCGCGCGCGAGGTGGAACGCAGCTACGCTCGCGTGGTCCGCCGAGAAACCGCTGCGCGCGCGAGATTGGCCGGCGCCCTGCTCGCCCTCGCTCGTCACCCCGCCTGGGCTCGCGCGGTCGTGCGCCTCCTGGCCCGCGCTCCCAGGCTTGCAGCGGGAATCGCTCGCGTCGCGGAGGGCTGAGCTCCGCTCAGACTCCGGTGTCCTCCGAAAGCAGACGCCGCCCGAGCGACTCGCCCGCGCGCACCTCGGGCAGCAGCACTTCGTCCGCTCCGAGCACCGTGAGGATCTTCTCGTGGCGATGCGAGGGCGCGCGCGCGATCACGCGCGGCACTCCCTGCTGCTTGGCCAGCATGACGACCAATTGGTTGGCCTCGAAGTCGTTGCCGATGCAGGCGACGAGCACGTCGACCTTGGCCAGCCCTTGAGCCGCGAACTCGCGCTCGTCGGTGGCATCCATGCAGACAGCGAGGGCCACCTCGTCGCGCATGATCGTGATCAGCTGCAGATTCGTGTCGACCACGATGACCTCCGCGCCCGAGCGCGCCAGTTGCAGCGCGAGTGCCTGGCCGAACAGACCCATGCCGACGATCGCGATCTTCATCAGGAAATCACCACATCCTCTTCGGGGTATCGATAGCGCAAGCGCTCGCCGCGCGCCAGGAACGTCCAGACGATCGCCAGGGGGCCGACGCGTCCGAGCAGCATCGCCACGGTGATGATCACCTTGCCCGTGCTGTCCAGCCGCGGCGTCACCCCATGGGTCAGCCCGACCGTCGAGAGGGCGGAAATGCTCTCGAACAGGAGATCCAGGAACACGATGCCGTGCTGCGTCGCCGCGAGCAGCGTGGTCACGCTGGCCACGCCGATGAAATACAAGGCCACGACGGAGATCGAGGCGTGGACGATGCGCGCGGGGATGGCGCGGCCGAAGGCTTCGACCTGCTCGCGGCCGCGCATCATGGCGCGGATGGTCAAGAACACCACCGCGGTCGTCGCCGTCTTGATCCCGCCGCCGGTCGAGACCGCGGAGGCCCCGATCGCCATCAAGGCGATGATGAGCAGCAGGGTCGGAAGGGCGAGCAGCTCGAGATCGACCGTGTTGAAGCCCGCGGTGCGCGTCGTGATCGATTGGAAGATCGAATCCGTCGCCGCGCCGAGACCGTCGCGTTTCGCCAGCACGCCGTCCTGCTCGCTGAAGTAGAACAGCACGGCGCCGACCGCGATCAACAGGCCCGTGGTGACCAGCACCAATTTACTGTTGAGCTCGAGCTTGGAGGGACGCGGCAGCTGCAGCGCGCTCGACGGCGAGCGCAGCCAGGGGAAGAATCCCCACTTGCGCGTGATCCAGCGCACGCGGCGCACGCTGGAAAGCCTGGTGCGCGCGAGCTGGAACAGATGCAGGGTCGTCAGCTGGAAGCGCAGGAGATCGATGATCACCGGGAAGCCCAATCCGCCGAGCACGATCAAGCCCGCGATCGTCATGGTGATCACGGGACGGTCGGCCCAGGGGACGAGATTCTGCGCGGACAAACCGAAACCCGCGTTGCAGAAGGCGGAAACGGAATGGAACAGGCCCCACCAGGCGCGCTCGAGCAGCGTCATCGACTCTCCGGGCAGCGACCCGATCAGGATCGCGGCGCCCGCCCCTTCGACGGCGAGCGTGATCAGCACGGTGTAGCGCAGGAAACGCCGCAGGGCAGCGAAGGACTGCAGCCCGAGCAGATCGTTGGCCAGTGCCACGAAGTGCAGGTTCGGCCGGCTGCGCTCGATCACGGTGATCGCCGTGCCGATCGTCACCAGACCGAGCCCGCCGACCTGGATCAAGACGAGCAGCACGCCCTGGCCGCGCAGCGAGAGGGCCGTGCCGATGTCGCGCACGGACAGTCCCGTGACGCACACCGCGCTGGTCGAGGTGAACAGCGCGTCGATCAAGGTGAGAGGCTCCGCCGCCGACGCCAGGCAGCGCGGCATCATCAAGGCAGCCGTGCCGACGAGCACGAGCACGACGAAGCTGATCAAGAGCAGCAGTGCCGGCCGGATCCGCGGGCCCGCGAAGCGCTCCTGCGCACGAGCCAGGCTGATCAGCGTGCGCATCACGATCAGGAGCTGCACTCCCACGAAGTACACGCGCGTCATGACGTCGCTACGCTCGCCCGAAAGCGCGAGCGCCAGGTTCACGACGAGCACGGCCAGGAAGGCCGCGTCCAACCAGTTCTCGCGCAGGAAGGCGCGCCGGTTCTTCGCGCCGAGCAGGTGCAGGGCCGCGTTGAACGTGAAAATTCCGACGACCGAGTATTCGATCGCGTGCAGGACCGCGAGGGTTTCCTCGTCGAGGCCGAAGCCGAATTCGGCGACCACCCCGCACAGCGCGATCAGCGCGCCCGCGCGCGTGAACCAGCGCAGAACTCCCAGCCAGCGCGACATGAGGCGGGATTCTAGGCACTTCGTCATCCGCGCGACGAACGTTGGGCGCCGAATCCGAAACGTGGGAAGACTCCCGCGAGCGCCGCGGCCGCGCGCGGTTTGCTATCCTGCGCCGATGCGTCAGCTCCTCCTGCTCGTCCTTCTTTCGATCGCTCTTCCAGGCTGCTACATCGCGCGACAGACGCAGAACGACCCGCTGCACGCGGATCGGATCGCGCAGCTCGTGCCGGGCACCAGCACGGCCGCGCAGGTGGTCGAGACGCTGGGCGCTCCGACCGAAGTCGTGCAGCTCGGCAAGCGAACCGCCTATCGCTACGACTACACGGCGACCAAGGACACCGGCGTGCTGCTCGTGGTCGTCGGCCTGTTCAACAGCGATACGCGCGCCGACCGCGTCTGGGTCTTCTTCAACGAGAACGAGGTCCTGACCCACGTCGCCTCCAGCCTGCACGCGAAGGACGCCAGGTACGCGATGCCGTGGCAGACCATCCGCAGTCGATGAATCGCGCGAGTTCCATGGCGAGCGCGCGGGCTGGACTCGCACTGCGTTGGTGCGGGCTGCTGCTCGTGGCATCGACTTCAGCGGGTTGCGTGCAGCTCAGCTTCGAGCGTGAGGTGCGGCTCGAGCCCGTGCCGAAGGACGCCCTCGCCGACCTCGTTCCCGGCACCAGCGACCTGGGCACCGCCTTGAACCGGCTCGGGCCTCCGGTTTTCGCCTGGGAGCTGCCGCAACAAGGAACCGCGCTCGCCTGGGGCTGGTTCCACTCCTTCGGCTGGCGGCTCAAGGCCAGCGATTCGAACAAGAGCGGCGTGTCGGTTTCCTTCAACTACGACAACGCGATGTCGCACATGCACGGCGCGGTGCTCTTCTTCGATCGCGATTGGCGGCTCACCGCGGTCCGCGAAGGCGTGTTGAGCGAGCTGCGCAACTCTTCGCGAGCACGGCCCGCGGACGTCGAAGCGGACTGAGATCCTCGTGCACGCCCAACCCGACGATCCGGAAGACTCTCCCGACCCGCGCCTCGACCAGGCCTGGGATGCCCTCGAGGCCGGGGATCCGCAGGCTGCCCTCGATCTCGCGAGCGCAATCGAGGCCGAGAGCCATGCGCGCTGGATCCTCGAGGCCTCGGCGCGGCTCGAGCTCGACGATCTGCGCGGAGCGCGCGAGGCCCTCGACCGCGCGAGCGCCGATCGCTCGCTCGAGGAGGACGCGGATCTGTGCTGGACCGCGGCCGAGATCGCTCTGCGCGAATGGAACCTGGAAGAGGCGCGACGGCTCTTCGAGCGGACGGCGTCACTGGAGCGCACCACGCCCGCGCTCGGGCGTCTCGCCCTGTGCGCCGATGCCCTCGGAGATTTCGCCGCGGCCGATCGCTTCCTGCGCGAAGCGGAACGCATGGACCCCGAGGGCTGGACTTTCCCGCCGCGGCTCTCCGAGGACGAGCTCCACGAAGTGCTCGACGAAGCGATCGGCAAGCTCGACGAAGACTTCCAGGAGGCCCTGGAAGAGACGCCGATCCTGATCGAAGCCATGCCCTCGCGCGAGCTGCTCGACTCCGACGACCTGGCTCAGACTCCGCCGGACATGCTCGGATTGTTCGTCGGCGCGTCGCGCCTGGAGCGCGCGGGCAGCGAAGCGACCATGCCCGCGTCGATCCATCTCTTCCAGCGCAACCTCGAGCGCGCCTGCGCCGACCGCGAAGACCTCGTGCACGAACTCCGCGTCACGCTGTACCACGAGATCGGCCACATGCTGGGCTTCGACGAGGACGGCGTCGATCGCATGGGCCTGGCCTGACGCGCCGAGCGCCGCTCGCTCAGCGCGCGATCAGCAATCCCTCCGGGAAGGAGAGCTTGACGCGCCAGGTGATCTGGGTCTCGCCGCCGCGCGGGACCTTGACGGCCCAGGTGACGAAGCCCTGCTCGTCGCGGTCCTTCTTCCAGCGCGCGTCGGTGCTCGGCTCCGGCTTCGCGTCGGCCAGCTCGACCTTGATGCGATCGTCGGTGGCGCGCGGCAGGGCTTCGCGGACGAAGACCGTGGCGCTGCCGTCGGGGCCGACGACCAGGGCGCCGGTGTTCTTGATTTTCACGCGCCAGCCGTCGACCTGCGTCGTGCGCGAGCCGAAGACGCCGGGTTGCTTGGCGAGGTCTTCGGTCTGCACGCGCTCGAGAGTCAGGCCCGGATCGCGGCCGAGGTGCAGGGTGAGCTCTTCGCCGGGTTGCACGGCGGCGAGGTCGGCGTGGCCCAGGAAATCCGCGCCGAAATAGACCGCGGCGCGTCCGGGGAGGATCGTCCATGCGGTCGTGTTCACGGCCTTGCCGCGCAGCCACACGTTTAGGTCGAGCGCGGGCGTGCAGAAGTATTCGCTGGTGACTTTCAAGCTCTCTTCGGCGACCAGCACGCGCGTCGGCTCGGGCCGCGAGGGAAGTGTTTCATGCTTGGGCAGGTGGAAGCGCACGGAGAGGCCCTGGCTTTCGACACTCGCGAAGGGACGCGGCGCGGGAGCTTCAGCAGGAGGGCGAGGGGCAGCATCCTTCGCGTCTCCCCTCCCGAGGTAATATTCGTCTCCACTCGCCTCCTTCTCGTAGTCCTTGAGCTCCACAGATCCGGCGGGCGCCCTCGGATTGATGAGGCTCACCCACGCCGCCTGCGGCTCCGGACCCTGAGCGCCGACTTGCGGCTGCGCGGTCGAGAGCGACACGTCGACGTCGTTCCAATCCTCGCCGCTGCGCTGGTAGACGTCCGCGCGGTAAACCAGCTCGACGCTCTTCGCATCCGCCGCCGCGCGCAGATCGTAGGTCGGATGCCAGCCCGCGTTGGAGACCACGTATTCGACTTCGAGCATCACCGCGGCGGCGGCGATCACCTCGAGCTTGACCTGCCGCCCGACCACTCCGCCGGCGACGTCGGCCGCGCCCAGGGCGTTCTGCAATTCCTGCTTGCGCCGCATCGCTTCCTCGCGGCGCTCCTGCAGATCGCGCAAGGCCTTCTTCTGCTGGCGCAGGCGCGAGAGCAGGGCGTCCTGGTCGCTCGACCATGCGGCGACGTCGAGCTTGCCCGTGATCACCTCGGGCTTCGACGCATTGGACCCGAGGGTCATCATCTCGGAGACCGCGGCCACGCTGGCCTCGAGGATTCGACGCTCGTCCTCCATCGAGGCCTCGTCGCGGCCGAGCTCGACCAGCTGGCGGCGCAGCTCCTCACGCCGCGCGTCCGCCATCGCGGGCGCCCGCGCCTCGGTCACGTCGACGTTGGTCACGTCGCCGCCGCTGCAGCGCACGCGCACCTGCTCCGGATCGGCGCTGAGCGGCAGGCCCGAGACGACGAAAGAGCCGCCGCCCGCGGGAATCTGGACCGTGCGATGGACCAGGGCGCGGTCCGCGAAGACGGTGACGTCGCGGATCGTGGTCGAGAGCGGGCGCGCGTCGGGAGCTTGGAAGGCGAGCAGGGCGAGAGCGAGGGTGTGCATAGGAAAAATCGTCGCGAGTCGTCGGCAGGATTTCGGGCACAACGTCGGTCGAGCGGAGCTTGCTGGCGGAAGCCGAGCATAGCGAGCGGGCTCGCGCGACTCGCCGCTGCGGCTGCCGTACCCTTGAGCCCATGGCCCTGGTTCCCCTGCCGATCGACGAGCACCTCGACGCGATCGCGATGGAGCTGCGGCGCCATCCCGCCCTGGTCCTGGTCGCCGAGCCGGGCGCGGGCAAGACGACGCGCGTGCCGGCAGGCCTTGTCGCTCGCGGCCTCGCTGGCCTGCGCGACCAGGTGGTCGTGCTCCAGCCCCGGCGCATCGCGGCTCGAACGGCGGCAATGCGCATCGCCCTGGAGCACGGGGACGCCGTCGGCGGCTTCGCGGGTTACCAGGTGCGCTTCGATTCGAAGGTCAGCGCGCGCACGCGCGTGCGCGTGATCACCGAAGGCATCCTGACGCGCGAGCTGCAACAGGATCCGTCCTTGTCAGGCGTCGCGGTGGTCGTGTTCGACGAGTTCCACGAGCGCAGCCTGCACGCGGACCTCGCCCTCGCCCTGTGCGCTCAAGTGCAGAAAAGCCTGCGGCCGGATTTGAAAATTGTCGTGATGTCCGCGACCCTCGATGCCGCGCCCGTCCAGAGTTTCCTGGGCGATGCGCCGCTGATCGAAGTTGCCGGCCGGGTGTTTCCGCTGACGATCACCTCGTGCGAAGTCGACGAGAGCCGGCCGCTCTTCGTGCGCACGGCAGCGGCGGTCCGGCGCGCGATGAGCGAAGGCGAGGGCGACGCGCTGGTCTTCCTGCCCGGCGTCGGCGAGATCCTGCGCACGCAGACCGAGCTCGCGGCCCTCGCGCGCGCCCAGGATTGGCTGGTCGTGCGCTTGTACGGCGATCTGAGTCACGAGGAGCAGGACCTGGCCCTCGCGCCTTCGCGCCAGCGCAAGGTGATCCTGGCGACGAACGTGGCGGAGACCTCCTTGACCGTGCCCGGCGTGCGCGCGGTGGTCGACAGCGGCCTGGCGCGCCTCGCTTCGCACGATCCGGGCCGAGGCATCGATCGGCTCGAGCTGGTCGCGATCAGCCGCGCTTCCGCCGCGCAGCGCGCCGGTCGCGCGGGAAGGCTCGGGCCCGGCCGCGTCTACCGGATGTGGAGCGCGGCGGCGGACCTGCAGCGGCGCGAGCACGAGCTTCCCGAGATTCGCCGTGTCGATCTCGCCGGCGCCGCGCTCGAGCTGCACGTGTGGGGCGAGCGCGATCTCGCGCACTTTTCGTGGTTCGAAGCGCCCGAAGCCAGCGCCCTCGCGCGCGCCGAGCAACTCCTCGTGCGCCTGGGCGCGATCGATCCGAAAACATTCGCCGCGACGGCCGCGGGCATCGAGCTGGCGCGGATTCCGGCGCACCCGCGGCTCGCACGGATGCTGCAGGCGGGAGCGGCCTCTGGAGCCTTGCGCGAGGCTGCGCTCTTCGCCGCGCTGCTCGGCGAGCGCGACGTCGTGCGCCGAGCGCGCGAGCACAACGCGCGACTCTCGAGCGGCCCCAGCGATCTGCTCGCGCGCGTGGACTTGATCAACGGCCACGAGCACGCGGCCGGCCTCGAGCTCGATCGCAATGTCCTGCGCAACGTCGAGCGCGTGCAGCAGCAGCTCGAGCGATCCGCGCAGCGCGCCTTCGCCGACGTCGCTCCCGCCGAGCACGCGGACGAGGAAACTCTGCTCTGGATCATTTTCAACGCCTTCCCTGACCGCGTGGCGCGCCTCAATGCAATCGGCGCGCGCGAGGGTCGCATGCTCGGCGGAACGGGGATCGTCCTCGACGAAGCGAGCGTCCTGCACGACGAGCCCTTGTTCGTGGTGCTCGAAGCCGACCTCGGTCTGCGCGGCGAATTCCTGCGCGCGCGCGTGCGCCAGGCCAGCGCGATCCGGCGCGAGTGGCTCGCCGAAGTCGCCGGCGGCGCGCTGCGCGTGGAAAATGCGACGACCTGGGACGAGACGCGCGAACGCGTGGTCGCAACGCGGCGGACGATGTTCGAGGACATCGTGCTCGACGAGGTCGAGGTCTCCGAGATCGACCGCGACGAAGCCGCGAAGCGCGTGCTGGAAATCGCCGCGCGCGATCCCGTGCGCGCGCTGGCCTTCAGCGAAGGCGTCGAGCGCTTGATGGCGCGGATCAGCTCCCTCGCCCATTGGATGCCCGAGCTGGACCTGCCGAAGCTCGATGCGGCGCGCCTGGTGAGCCTGCTCGAGCCCTGGTGCGGCGGCGTCATCTCCCTAGCCCAGCTGCGAGCCTTGCCTTTCCACGAGGTCGTGCTCGCGCAGCTCGATGCTCGGCAGCGCTCGGCCCTCGATCACCACGCACCGGATTCCCTGACCACTCCCGCCGGATCGAACCGCCGCTTGGATTACACGCCGGGCAAGCCGCCGGTGCTCGCCGTGCGCCTGCAGGAGTTGTTCGGCCTCGCCGCCACGCCGACCGTCGCCGCCGGCCGCGTGAACGTCCTGCTGCACCTGCTCGCCCCCAACCATCAAGTCGTGCAGGTCACCAGCGACCTCTCGAGCTTCTGGAACACGACCTACCAGCAAGTCCGCAAAGACCTCCGCGCCCGCTACCCCAAACACTCCTGGCCCGAAGACCCTTGGACCGCGCCCCCGACATCGCGGGCAAGACGTACCCGGTAAACCACCACCATCCTGAACTTGACCGTTACACGGTGTCGGTACGGAGCCAGGTGAATTCGTCCGGAGTCGTGATGGCATCCCGCGCACCGCTTTCGCGGTGCGCGGGACGCCATCACGACTCCGGACGAATTCACCTGGCTCCGTACTGGAGATGACCTACCGACTCCGTTCCCAGAGCAAGAGTGAGATGGCAGCGATCACCGCAAGGGCGGCCGAGACAGTGAAGGCCGTTGGAGCACCAAAGGCTTCCCACAGCCAACCGGTCGTCAGGCCCGCGGGGATGGCGCAGGCACCGACGACGCCGTGGAACAGACCGAAAGCGCGGCCGCGAATGGACTCGGCGGCGAGGTCGCGGACCAGGGCGCGCTCGGCTGGCTCGCAGATGCCGGTGTGCAGGCCGTAGACGACGAACAGGGCCCACAGGTGCCAGGCTTCGTCCGCGAAGCTCAATCCGAGGTAGCAGAGGGCGAAGACGAACCAGCCCGTGGCCACCAGCCCTGCGCGCGGGAAGCGATCGGCCAGCCGTCCGCCATAGAAGGTGCAGACCATCCGCGACACGTTGAGCACGGTCCACAGCAGCGGCACCGAGGTGTCGGACACTCCGATCTCCCTGGCGCGCAAGAGCAGGAATGCGTCGGAAGAATTGGCCAGGGAGAACAGCACGATGATCCAGAGATAGCTTCGGAAGGCGCGCGTCTGGCGCCCGGGCGTCGCAACCGGTGTCTCCTCCGCGCTGCGCACCGGTGTTCGTGCGCCCTCGCGAACCGCGCCGACCGCGACCAGCGAAACCAAGCTCGGAACCAGCGCCGCGAGAAAGACCTGCCGGAACGAGCAGCCCATCGCGAGCATCGCAGCGGCGCACAGCGGGCCGAACACGGATCCCGCGTGATCCATCGCACGGTGGAATCCGAACGCGCGACCCGCCTCCTCGCCGGGCACCGACGCGGCGATCAACGAATCGCGCGGCGCCGTTCGCAATCCCTTCCCGACTCGGTCGATGACGCGGATCCCGAACACGTGGAAAGGCGCCGTCGCCAAGGCGAGCAGCGGCCGGACACCGCACGGCAGGCCGTAACCGAACATCACCAGCGGCTTCGAGCGCTCGAGCCGGTCGGCGAGATAACCGGCGATCACCTTGAACAGGCTCGCGGTCGCGTCGGCGACTCCTTCGAGGATGCCCAGGTAAGTCGGGCTCGCTCCGAGCGAAACCAGGAAGAGCGGCAGGAGAGGAAAGCTCATCTCCGACCCGAAGTCGTTGAAGAAGCTCGCCACGCTGAGCGCGACCACCGTCGCCGGAAGACGGAACCGCGGCCGCGCCCGGGGTTCCAGGCTCTCGCTCACCGCGATGCGTCAGCCAGGAGCTTGTCGATCGTCGCCTGTGCGATCGGGTGGTAGCCCGGCCGCGCCTTGGCGTAGATCGCCTGGGCGCGCGCGAGCCCCTCCGGAGTCTTCACGAGCTCGGTGTACAGCGGCTTCAAGAATTTCCGCCGGCCGATGCCGACCAGGAATTCCTCGAGGCGCGGATAAGCCGGCTCATACTTCGCACGCACCGCGATCTCCAGCCATTGCGCCGCGATTTCCGCGTTCGTGCTGCGCGTGAACTTGTAGAGCTCGTCGAGGTGCGACAGATTCGTGAGCGTCATCGTCGCGGGAAGCTGCTGCAGGAAATGCAGCCACTCCGCGGTGTTCCAGCTCGCGGCACCCGAGATCGCCGTCTTCAGTTCGCCGGTCCGATACGCCTGCGCCGCCGCCGTCGGTTGCGCGAACACGTCGACGTCGAACTCGGGCGCATCGCCGCGCAGACCCTCGCCGTCGATCCAGTCATCGAGCTCGAGCGCGCCAGCCGCCGCCGCGTCGCCGCCGAACAGGCGCGCGATGATGAAGCGCTTGAACTGTCCCGTGGTCACCGGCTGGAAGGCGTGCTCGTCGAACCAGGCGCGCAGGAAGGGATCGAACTTCGCGCGACCGACCGCGCGCTCGAGCCGGGTGAGGAACAGACAACCCTTCTCGTACGCGACGTCGGTCAATCCATCGTCGGGATCGCGGCCGGCGAGATCGATGAAGAGCCGCGTGTCGGCCGCGGGCAGCTTCGACAAGGTCTGCGCGAGATCCTCGCGGCCGAGCAGCGAGGCCTGGGTCGCGGCGCGCTGGCCGTAGAGGCGCTCGACGATGCGCCGCTCCAGATAGACGGTGAAGCCTTCGTTGAGCCAGAAATCGCGCCAGGTCGCGTTGGTGACGAGGTTGCCCGACCACGAATGGGCGAGCTCGTGCGCGATCACGTTGACCAGCGACTTGTCGCCCGCGAGCAAGGTGGGAGTGGCGAAGGTCATGCACGGATTCTCCATGCCGCCAAAGGGGAAGCTCGGCGGCAGGACGAGCACGTCGTAGCGACCCCAGCGATAAGGCCCGAACATCGCCTCGACCGCGTCGACCATGTTCTCTAGATCAGAGAACTCGCGCGCGGCCCCGGCGACGACCGAGGGCTCCGACCAGACGCCGGTGCGCTTTCCGATCGGCCGGAACTCGAGCTCCCCCACCGCGATCGCGATCAAGTACGAAGGAATCGCCCGCGTCATCTCGAAGCGGAACACGCCGCGCTCTTCCTTGCGCGAACGGTTCTCGGCCGACATGACGGCGACCAGGCCGTTGGAGACGCGCACCGTCGCCTTGTAGGTGACGCGCACGCCGGGCGAATCCTGGCAAGGAATGAAGGTGCGCGCGTGGATCGCCTGGGCCTGGCTGAAGAGGTAGGGCGAGCGCTTGCCCGCGGTCTGCGCCGGCTCGAGCCATTGCAGGCCGGAGCCAGCGGCCGTGGTGCGATAGTGAACGACGATCGCTTCGACGCCGCTTCCCAGCTCCACGGTCAAGGGCGAGCCGAACACTGCGTCGCGCTCGCCGACGCGGAAGGCGAGCGCACGCCCCGCGACGTCGGTGACCGCTTCGATCGCGAGATCGCGCGTGTCGAGCACGCAGCGCGTCGCACCGGGCGCAAGGTGCAGAGCGAGCTTCGCGTTCCCGCGAATCTCGCGCTTCTCGAAATCGACGTCCCAATCCAGCTCGATGCTCGTCGTGCGGGCTTCGAGCGGCCGCGCGTAGGAGTGGACGTCGATCAGTTCAGCGGCGGGAACGGAATCCGGGATCGGAGCGAGCGATGATTTCATCGAGGAGGACTCGCTCGAGCAGGCGGCGAGCAGGATCAGGAGACTGGCGACGGCGATGCGCATGGGGCCAAACTACGGTACGCAGTCCGGCCGCGCACGCAATCACTGCGCCAGCTGATCGATCGCCGCCATCACGGCCGTCTTGACCGCTTCGTCTCCCTTGTGTTTCTCGAGCAGCCCGACCAGCTTCGGGTAGCTCGACCGTGCCTTCATCGCGGCGAGAGCCTTGACGGCGCCGATCACGACGTCCGGATTGGAGCTCTCGAGGAGCTGCATCAGCTCGGTCACCGTCTGCTTGCTCTGCTTGTCGGTCTTCATCCAGTCGTTGAAGCCGTCGACGATCTGCTGCTGCTGCTTGAAACTCTCGAAGACGCCTTGCGCGCGCTGCCGCACATCGCGGTTCGGATCGCGCAGCGCGGCCCCGATCACTTCCGTCGCGGGCTCGTAGAGCTCCGTGCCGAAACGCACGATCATGCTGACGCGCGTATCCGAAGCGGCGGGATCGAGCTCGGCGTAGTGAGCCAGCAGGAACGCGCTGCCTTCCGGCCCGGGCACGCAACCCGCGACGAAGGCCATCAGCCTGTCGGCGTTGGCCTTGCTCCACAAAGAGTTCACCAGCGCGAGCAGCTCGGCCGGCTGGCGCGTGCCGACCATCATGCGGAAGGTCTCGCTGAATCGCTGTGCCGTGATCGACTTGTTGGCGAGCATCAGCTCGAGCAGGGTGCGGATGCGCGCCGGGTCGTCGGCCGTGATGCGCTTGACCGCCAGCGGAAGATAGTTGTCGATTCCTCCCTCGTTCACCAGAGCCAGGAGGTCCGGGAGCACCTTCGGATCTCCGGTTGCGCCAAATCCCATTGCAGCCGCTGACATGTAGCCTTGAAAGCCATCCGCTGCGATCTCGCGCAGCAGCTTCACGAAGCTTGGGTCGATCGCAGGAAGCTTGGCAGACGAACTGCCCGACGCCATTTTCGCCTGGATCCACGGCACGACGACGCGTTCGACGTAGAGGCGCTTCGAGCCGGAATCCAAGAGGGTGGCGCCGCGCGCGATGTCGGCCGAGGAGATGTCTTGCATGACCATGGTCTCGAGCCAGGCTCGCAGCATCTGGTGCACCTGATCGGCCGTGGCGTTGTTTTGAATGTTTCGGATCGGCGCTGGGGCCTTGGCGAATCCGGCAACGACGGCGAGAAAATCCGCGGAAGTGGAACGCGCGAGAATTCGAGAGATGGCGCCGAGTTCTTCACCTGTGTCGTCGAACATGACCTTCTCGACGATGGCGACGAGCGAGCGTGCTCCGCCGACAGCCATGAGTACCTGCAACGCCTCCGGGCGCGGATACGAATCCAGCGCCGGAAGGATCACGTCTTCGATGTGCCGCGCGACATCCTGATCGAGGGGCTTCCAGCGTTCCACCGCGCCTGCTGCGAGCGTACTCATCGCCATGGTTCGCACCGAATCCGTTTGCGGTGGACGGGCAAGAGAAAGCAAGCTGTCGATCGCGCCCACGTCGGGTCGGAATGATCCTACTGCCCCCAGTTGTGCCAAGGCCCGGCTGCGAACCCCAGCGGACAGGGCCGGGTTCGCTGCATCTTGAAGCAGTTGCGCGGGACGCATCATGCCGATCCAATCCAGGGCGGAGCCGCTCCCCTCTCGACCCGCAGCGAGCATCGCATCGAAGAGATCGGCGTCGAAACTATTCGACAGCGTCTGGATCGCCTGTTCGCGCACTGCTTGGGCCGGATCCTTGAGCGCGCGCAGCAGGATCGCGCGGTGGCGCACGGGATCCGAGTATTGCGCGACGGCGCGGCGTGCGATCGGATCGTTGGACGTCAGCTGTCGCTCGAGCGCGGCGCTGCCTTCTGGCCCGGTCATCAGCGCGAGAGCGCGGATGTAGCGCGGCGGATCGGAGCGAAGTTGGTAACGGCACAGGGTGTAGGGCGCCTGGATCGCCTTCTCCAGCCAGGGCACCGCGATCGCACCGAACAAGGCGACGTCCCTGTACGCAGCTTCCAGGGCTGGACGCGCGGTTTTCTCGTCATAGTGCCAGATCGAATCCAGGCGCTCCGCCAGGCGACAGATCATCGGGTCGTCCTCCGATTGCGGAGTCGCGGCGATTCCGGCGATGCGCAATTTGACGCGCCCGAGCGCGTCCTTCGCCTGGCTAGCGAGCTCAGGATTCTGGGCCGTCAACGCCGCCTGCGCGGCCAGGGCGTAGATCGTTTCCGCCTGCACGAAGTCGCGCTGTTCCTCCGCGAACTTGCCCTGCTCGATCAGCGAAGCCGCAGTGGGCGCGGGCTGCTTGTCTTGAGCGACTGCGAAACCCGACAAGACGAGGAGAAGAGCTGCGAGAAAACTGGTGCGTTTCATGGCGAGGCGCATGGTTGGTTCGAGGAAGGAGAAGACCATCGGACCGCCATGGGACGACAGCGAGCGCGCGAACTTGTCACGCCCGCGCGCCGCACCTGTCAAAAGTTGTCAAACCGACCGGCGGGGCTCAGATCTCGAGCCGATAGCCGACGCCAAACGCTGTCAACAGGTGCTTCGGATCCGCCGGATCGAGCTCGATCTTCTGGCGCAGCTTGACCATGTGCTGGTCGACGGTGCGCGTCGAAGGAAAGCGCTCGTGGCCCCACACGTCGGTCAGGAATCGCTCGCGCGACACGGCCTTGCCGCGCTCCTGCCAGAGCAGCTTGAGCATGTCGACTTCGCGCAGCGAAAGTTCATGCGACTGCGCGCCGTGCTCGATGCGCATGCGCTTCAAGTCGACGCGCGCATCCGACAGGTCGAAGGCATCCGGTGCGTCGCTCGTGCGTGAGCGCAACCTCGCGCGAATGCGCGCGAGCAGCTCGGCCAGGCTGAAAGGCTTGGTCACGTAGTCGTCGGCGCCGAGGTCGAAGCCGTGGACCTTGTCGAGCTCCTGCCCCTTCGCGGTCAGCAGGATCACCGGCACGTTGCGGCCTTCCTTGCGCAGGGCGCGCAACACGTCGAAGCCCGATCGCCTGGGCAGCATGACGTCGAGCAGGATCAAGTCCGGCAAGGACTTCCGCGCAGCCGACAGTGCGCTGTCTCCGTCGGATGCGCTATGCACGAGGTAGCCCTCCTTCGCCAGGGCGTACTCGAGGCCCGCGAGCATCGAGGCTTCGTCCTCGACGACGAGAATGGTTTCCTGGCGCGTCACGCGATCACCTCTCTAGCGATCGGAAGGATCAGCGCAAAGCGACTTCCCCCGCCCTCGCGCACTTCGCACACCGCTCGACCGCCGTGGGCCGCGGCAATCCGAGCCACGAGCGCGAGTCCGAGGCCGACACCGGGACGGTCGCGCGTCATTTCGCTGCCCACGCGCCGGAACGCCTCGAAGATCCGCGCGCGCTCCGTCTCCGGAACGCCTCGACCGCGGTCGAGCACGGCGACTTCGACTTTGTCCTCGCCGATGCGCGCAATCTCGACTTCGATCGTGTGCGGGTGGTCCGCGTACTTGAGCGCGTTGTCGAGCAGGTTGACCATGGCTCGCGTCAAGGCCTCGGCGTCGCCGCTGACGCGCAAGTGCGAAGCTCCCGGCCGCAGGACGATCGTGAATCCGCGCTCGCGCGCCACGTCCTCGACGATCCGGATCGCGGAGGCGCACACCACGCCGAGATCGACGTCCGACTTTACCGCCAGAGTTCCCGTGTGCTCGATGCGCGCGAGATCGAGCACCGAATCGACGAGCCGCGCCAGGCGATCCGATTCGTGGACCGTGCGCGCGCCGAACTCGCGCACTTTCGCTGGCTCGACGTCGCCGTGCTCGAGCATCTCGGCGAAGAGTCGGATGGCCGCGAGCGGCGTCTTCAATTCGTGCGTGACCGCCGCGACGAAAGCCTCTCTGCCGCGCGCCGCCTCGATCTCGCGCGCGATCGCCCGCAAGGACAGCCAGCCCGCGACGCCGGCCGTGAGGATCGCGAGCAGCACCAGGCCGGCGACCAGCGCGAAGCGCCGCCGCTCGCCCGCGACGAAGTGCGCCATATCGCCGCCGCGCACCAGGATGGCGTAGTCGTCGAGCGGAGAAGCGAGCTCGAGCCGCGCGCTCGCGTCCGCGGCCGACTCCTGCTTCCTGCTGATCGCGGGCAGGAAACCGAGGCTTTTGATCGCGGGATCCTGCGCGGCAATCTCTCGCGCGCGCCCGAAGACCAGGTCGAGCTCGAGCGCGCCGCCCTTCCATCCATCGCCCGCGGGGGTGAGGGCGACCACGAATTTGCCGTCGCCGGGGCGCGCAGGATCGAGCGGAGCTTCGACCGAGCGCGGATTGGCGGACGGAATCGAAGATCGCGTCGCTTCGAAGACCGCGCTGCCTCCCTCGGCTCCGCGCGCGACCCAGTCGCTCGGTCCTTCGCGCAGCGTCGCGAGCCAGATGCGCAGCCTCGCGCGCGCGGCGTCCGCGCGATCGGCGGCTTCCAAGGTTGCTCGGTGCGGATCCGCAGCCGGGATCCTCAGCTCCAGATCCAGACGCAGCTGCCGCAGGAACTCCGACGTCGCAGTCTGCTCGGGCGCGGTGTCATCGGCGCTGGCGTCCGCGTACAGCTCGAGGAGCGCCGCCAGCGGATCGGGTTGCGTGTCCGCCAGCGCGCGCCGTGCAGCGAAAGCTCGAACCAGCCCGCTGGCATTGCGCGCCAGAGGAAAGCGCGCGATCAGATCGCTGCGGGCCGCGCGCGCTTCGTCGGCTCGACCGAGCTGATCCAGGAAAGCCGCGCGCGTGTCGAGCGTCCAGGCGATCAGCTCGCCGTCCTCGGTCTTCGACGCCGCGTCTTGGAGATACGCGACCGCGGATTCCGCGTTGCCCTGAGCCTGCAGCCGATCGGTCTCGCTGCTCACCGCGGCGAAAGTCAGCGAGTCGCCGTCGACTCTGGGCCGCCCAGCTTCGAGCGTCTCGCCCTGCCAGGTTCCATCGAGGCCGAAGGCAAGTGCGAGAGGATCGAGCTCGCCGCGACCTTCCCCCAGCTCTCCCAGCGTGCGCCCGATTTCGGCTTCGACCGCCTGCGCGATCGTCTCGGCCTGCGCGCGGTATCGCTCCGCTCCGCGCCGCGTTTCCTCGCGCAGCGAACCCAGACCGATCCACCCCAAAAGAAGGGTGGGCACGAGGAAGGCGGCGACCAGCGCCAGGGCCATGGAGCGTCGGGACACACTGCGAGCGTTACGCGAATGTTCGAGAACGTCAATCGTCGCTCCCGCTGGACCTCCTGGCACGGCCCCGCCCTATCATGTGCGCGTCCGAGGACACGCGGAGCCCTTTGCGAATCCACACGGATCCCACTCTCGCGTGTCGATATCCGTGCGTGAGGCCGACCAGCCTCACGGACTGTTCCTAAGGAGTGATCATGAAACACACACTGAAGCGCACAGGCGCGCACGTGTGGCTGGCTTCGCTCGCGCTGTGCGCGGCGCCTGCCTGGCTTGCCGGACAGAATCCGGCGCCAGCGGAACCCGCGCAGAAGCTCGAGCGCATGAAAGAGACGCTCGAAACCGAGCTCGCGGACCTGCGCGAGCGGATGAACGAGGCTGGCACCGATGCCGAGCGCAATTCGTTGTACGAGGATTACAAGACGCTGATCCGCGATGCCTGCACCGAGGCTCGCGGGCTCGCCGAGGCGACGGCGGGCACGGAGACGGCGGCCGAGGCCTGGAGCTTCGTGCTGTCCCATGCGCCGCAGATCGGAAACAAGGAGCTCGCGGTCGTCGCGCTCGACGCACTGGTCGAGAAGCACCTCACCTCGCCCGCGTGGAAGGACATCGCCGCGAATCTGGGCGACATGGGTCTCGAGGGAACCAGGGTCGAGAAGACCCTGCGCACCCTGATCGAGAAGTCGCCGCACAAGAGCGTGCAAGCCGCTGCGATGTTCTCGCTCGGCGTGCTGCTCGGCGGGAAGGAGGACAAGGCCGCCCAGGCCGAGGGCCAGGCCTTGCTGAAGCGCGTGCAGAAGGATTTCGCCGACGTCAAGGAAGCCAAGAGCTACCTCGCGCGCGCCGAAGCGACGCTGTTCAAGATGGAGAAGCTGCAGCCGGGCATGCCCTGCCCGGACTTCCAGGCGACCGATGAAGCCGGCGCGAAATTCAAGCTGTCCGACTACAAGGGCAAGGTCGTGCTCGTCGATTTCTGGGGCTACTGGTGAGGCGGATGTGTGGCGATGCTGCCACACGAAAAGACGCTCGTGAAGCGTCTGGCCAACGAACCTTTCGCTCTGATCGGCATGAACACGGACTCGGACAAAGTCGAAGAGCTGACCAAGCGATTCAAGGACGATGGACTCAACTGGCGCCACGCGATGCTGGGCGCGCCGAACAAGGCGGAGATCCCGGCGAAATGGAATGTGCGGGGCTATCCGACGCTCTACCTGCTCGATGCCCAGGGCGTAATCCGCAACTACTGGCTCGGAAGCCCGGGCGACGAGGTCATCGACAAGGAAGTCGACGCGCTCGTCGCGGAAGCGAAGTCGAAGAAGTAAGTCTTCGGCGTTCGGAGACTGATCATGCGGCCGCGTCGGGATTTCCCGGCGCGGCCGCGCTCGTTTTCGGGCGGTGGGAGCTGGCGAGCGCACTCGCGCACGACGAAAAAACGGCCGCATCGACTCGCGTCGATGCGGCCGTCGTTTGGATCAGCCGACGATCACGGTCCGACCGTGAACTCCAGCGCGTCGGACAAGGTCGCGTTGTCCGGCGGCGCGAAGCCATTGTCGCGACCCCAGAACTGCGAGTCGACCACGGTGCCAGCGCTCGTCAAGTAAGCCGCCGGAATCCCGCCGAGGGCTCCGACCGCGAAGGCATTCATGTCGATCGAGTAGACACCCGAGCAATCGTTCGGGGGAGGATTGCCTGCCGAGCCCAGCGCGCTCGAGCGGCGCACCGGACCGTTCATGCACAGTGTTCCGCCCAGGAAAGGCGTCGCGGCCTGGCCGTTGTTGGAGTAGATCAAAAGACCCGGCTTGTTGTTGATCACGTTGCTGGCGCTGATCGTGAATCCGGAACCCGCCGTCGCGCTGGAAGTCCCGCTGGAGCTGATCGTCGGAGTGCAACCCAGGGAATTGAGCTTGGCCGTGCAATACACCGTCGGGCCGCCGCCTCCGGCGATGTAGGTCAGCGAGCCCACCAGCTCGCGCGACGTGAAGAACGAGCCCGTCGGCGTGAACGGCGCGCTGCGCGACTCACCGGTGGCCAAGGTCAGGTTCGCATCGAAGTAAGTTCCGATCGGCGGCGTGCCCGTGCCGAAGTAGCGCGGCCCGACGGTGGTGAACCTGACCGCGACGCCGGTGAGCTGACCTTGGGCCAGCACGATGTCGGGGATGTCGATCGGAAGGGACACGCCGCTGGCCACTGGGCCCTGTGTGGCGGGCACGGTACCCAGGGAAGTCCAACCCGCCGAAGAGCTGCCGGGCCCCGTGGACACCGGTCCACCCAAGGCCGTGCCGACGCGGGTGAAGACCTCGACGTTGAACGCGACATTCGCGCCGCCTGTGTTCGCCGAGGTCATCTCGGTGATCGTCAAGGGTCCCGACGTCGCGGTCACGTCGAAAAAGATTGCCCAGGTCGCGGATCCCCCGTTGTTGGCGGGACCCGGATTCGCGTTCAAAGTCTGCGCGAAGAGTGAACCGGATGTAGCGAGGAAGGCACCAGCGAGGACAAGTGTCTTGCAAACTGAGTAGGACGATTTCATTTGCGGATGCTTCGTGAGTGAAGCATGACTTCAAGGGACGGCGAGCCCACCCCCCCTGGAATTCAAGGAGTGCTCCTGAGCCCGCGCTGAGTCGATCCTACCGGTGGTTCAGGAATTCCGCTACGCGCGGAATCTACCTGGAATCAGGGCTTTTTCCGCCCGGTTTCAGAGGCCGTGCTCGATCGCGCTCAAGTCCCGACCGAATACTCCAGCGCGTCGGTCAGCGTGGTGTTCTGCGGGGCAGGGAAGCCCGGATCGCGTCCCCAGAGCTGACAATCGACGAGCGTGCCGAGGACCGTGAGCGCGGGCAGGGGATGGCCGCCGAGGGCTCCGACCGCGAAGGCATTCATGTCGAGCGAGTAGACGCCGCTGCAGTCCGAAGCTGGCAGCGCGCTTCCGCCGGAGTTGATCCCGCACGAGCGCTTGATCGAGGGCGCGAGGCACAGGGTCCCGCCCTGGAACGGCGTCGCGGCGCGGCCGCTGACGCTGTAGAGCAAGAGTCCCTGCTTCTGATTGCGCACGTTCGAGCCGCTGACGACAAAACCGGAGCCGAGGCTGGCGCTCGGGGCGCCGGTCGATCCGATCGCGGGCAGGCAGCCGATCGAATTCAGCTTGGCCGTGCAGTAGACCACGGTCGTGATCGGAACGAGGCTCAAGTCGTCGAGCACGAAAACCGTGCTCGGCGAGGTCAGGACGACACGCGTGAAGCCACCCGGAGCGCTGACCGTCAGCTGCGCCCAGTTCTGCGTCTGCACTGTGTTCGTGCCGACGAGCAAGGGACCATCGAAGGCGTCCATCCTGACCGACACGCTCGATCCGTAGCCGACCCAGATCGAGGCTTGCGTGATGCGTTGATCGAACTGGATCTCCTCGGGCGGGCGCGGCGTTCCGTTGTTCGGCAAGCCGGCTCCGCCGGAGTTGAAGGCGAGGAAGTCCACGCCGCTGCGCGGGCTGATGCCGAAATTACCGCACTGGTCGAGCACCGCGCCGCCGTCCCACGGACCGGGCCCGAAGAAGTGCAGGCCGAGCAGCGCGTACTCCTCGCGCAGCGGAGTCGTCCCGGCAAAGCCGCAGGGCGCGGAGAGCTCGAAATCCACGTCGATGGTCTGAGCGGTCACGCCGCCCGAGATCAGCGCGGCCGCAAAGGCTGTCGAAATGGACTTGCGAGAGACGACTTCGGGAAGCGGAAGGACAGCATGGGACTTCTCCCTGATTTTCGAGTCGAATCGGTCGTACGTTCACACGCCGATCACATATTCCAGCGCGTTGGTCAGCGTCGAGTTCATCGGAGCGGGGAAGCCCGGATCGCGCCCCCAGAACTGGCAATCGACGAGCGTGCCGACGACGGTCAGCGCGGGCACCGGATGGCCGCCGAGCGCGCCGACCGCGAAGGCGTTCATGTCGATCGCATACACGCCGCTGCAGTCCGAAGCAGGCAGCGCGGTCCCGCCCGAGTTCGTCGCGGTCGAGCGTCGAACCGGCGCCGCGAGACACAGGGTTCCGCCCTGGAACGGCGAGGCCGCGCGGCCGGTGACGCTGTAGAGCAGGAGACCTGGCTTCTGATTGCGCACGTTCGAGCCGCTGACGACGAAGCCCGCGCCGGCGCTGGCGCTCGGGCCGCCGCTCGATCCGATCGCGGGAGTGCAACCGAGGGAATTCACCTTGGCCGTGCAGTACGTCACGACTGAAGCCGGAGTGACGCTCAAGTCGTCGAGCAGGAAGTCCGCGGCATTCGAGCTGAACACGATGTCCGTGAACCCGCCCGGCACATTGACGACCAGTTGCGCCCAGTTCTGCGTCTGCACGGAGCTCGATCCGACGAGGAAAACGCCGTCGAAGGCGTCCATCGTGACCGAGACGACCGATCCGTCGCCGACCCAGACCCGCGCTTGCGTGATGCGCTGGTCGAAATGGACGCGCTCCGGACCGATGGGAGTTCCACCGTTGGACATCTGGCTGATCGTGTTGAACGCGAGAAAGCTCGTGCCGCTGTGCGCGTTGATGCCGAAATTGCTGCACTGATCGAGGATCGCGCCCCCATCGAGGGCCGATGGGCCGCTGAAGTGCATTCCCTTCAGGGCATATTCCTCGCGGATCGGAGTGGTCCCGAAGAAAACGCAGCCGCCTCCGAGCTCGAAATCCACGTCGATGCTCTGGGCTTGCGCGGCGCTGCCGACCAGCGCGAGCACGAGAGCAGTCGGGATCGATCGGCGGAGCAGGGACGATTGGAAAAGGGACGAACGCATTTCGACTCCTGAAGGTGTTGAGTCGGCTCCGAGGGCCCTGTTCGTTTACAAGGCCGCGTCGGAACCGATGTCCATGTGATCGAGGAAGCTCTCGCGTTTCTTGGTCTCGCGCGTGGGCTGCAAGACCTGTGCGGCGTTCTTCAAGCCCAGCAGGAAGTCGTCGAGCATTCCATAGCCCGAGATCACCGCGTGCTGGTACCAGAGGAACGAAAGCTGGCTGACCTGGAAAAGCCGGTTGTGCGGAAGCTTGATCAGTCGCTTGACCAGCGGAATCCCGCCGGGGACGTAGACCGCGATGTTGAACAGCTTCTGCAGATTGACGACTTCGCGGCGGTCGTCGCGCTTCATGTGGCTGTCGTGCTGGATCGACGGGCCGATGTCGCGCGCGAGATCGACGCGGCCCAGGGCGTAGTCCTCTTGACCGAGCACGGTCGACTTGAACGCGCGGTAGATCAGGACCGTGCAGCCGTTGGGCTTGATGCGCTTGTTCATGCGCACGGTCTCGAACATGTCGTCGAGCGTCTCCGCCGGTCCGCCCATGATGTTGTTGGTGCGATAGGTCAGCTTGTGCTTGCGCAGGAGCGGCGGGATCTTGTACACGACCTCGTCGGTGTAGCCCTTCTTGTAGATCTTGAGCCGCACGTGCTCGGAGCCCGACTCGAGCCCGAACTGCACCGACACGCAGCCGGCCCGTTTCAGGTTGATGATGTCGTCTTCGTCGAGGTGGTTGATATTGACGTTGCAGGCGAAGGGCAGGCCCACGCGCACCGGCCACTTGTCCGCGAACTCCGCGACCCAGCCGCTCTCCATATTCAGCGCGGCGTCGCCGAAGTTGACCATGCGGAAACCGGGATAGCGCGCGAGGATGTCATTCATCTCCTCGCACAGGTAATCGACGGATTTGACGCGATTGAATTTCTCGCCCGCCTTGCCCGAGATCCATTCCTTCTTCATCAAGCCGACCGAGCAATAGGTGCAGGAATTCTGGCAGCCGCGGCTGGCATGGACCTGCATCACGCGCTTGTGGCGCAGGAACGGATACTTGTAGAAGGGATCGACGTCGGGGAAGGGCAGCGAATCGAGATTGGAGACGACCGGACGGATCGGATTCTGGACGTGTGTGCCGTTCGAGTCGCGGAAGCCGATGTTGGGGATGAACTCGATCGAGGAGTTGGACTCCCAGGCATTGACCAGGTCGAGCAGCGCGTATTCCGCTTCCGCCTTGATCGTCGCGTCGACGATGCCGACTTCGCCGAGCGGCTCGAGGTCATGGCTCGGATGCGGTCCGCCCATGACGACCTTCAAGTGCGGCAGGACCTTCTTCCAGCGCTTGATGTACGGGTAAGGCCACTTCTCCTGCCCGGTCGTCGCATAGATGCCGATCACATCGGGCTCGAAGTCGAGCACCGACTGGTAGTAGTCGGGCTCCTCCGAGGTGATGAACGAGTCGGTGACGTGGCCGTGCTGGCGAAGGGTCGCGGAGAGCACCTTGACGCCCTCGAACTCGTGGCAGGTGGTCAGGACGAAGGCGACGCGTGCCAAGGTGGGATGCTCTTCTTAGGAGGGGTCGGTCTGGGGCGCGGGAGGAACCCCTGCATCCTATCCCTCGGGGCCACGGACTGGGGAGTCCGAGCTCGCGGATGGTCCGAAAGCTGCGCTCCCTCGGGATTCCCATCCGCGATTCGAGCCTGCCTGTCAGACTCGAAGCGGAAGGAACAACTGGGCGAGGACGGCAGTCCACCTCAGACCCCGAGGGCTTCGGAGCGGCACCATTCCCATGGCACGTCGAATCCACCGCTGCGTCGCATTCCTCCTCGCGCTCGCGTTCGCCACCGCGGGTTTCGCGAGCCCCAGGGCGCCGCAGGGCAATCTCGTGATCAACGGCGACTTCGAGAACCACCTCGGCGGCGGCTGTCAGTACAACTTCACCAACCAGGGCTACACCAACGCCGTTGCGAACTCGACCGCCTTCGGGGCTTCCAACGAGATCGACCTGATGAGCGGCGTCTGCTACGGCCCGGTCGCGATCAGCGGCACGACGAAGGTCGGGCTGCACACGCACGGAGCAGGTGCCAGGGATGAGCTCTCGCTCGACCTGTCCGCGCCCGTGACGGCCGGAGCCTCGTACACGCTTTCGTTCTGGGCCATGGACGACGTCACCTTCAGTCCGGCACTCGGCCACGTGGACATCGGGCTCTCGAATTCTCCCAGCACCACCGACACACCGATCTACTCGGGCGCGCTCCTCGCCCCGGGTCAATGGGTCCACTTCACTCATGCGTTCATCGCGACGTCCAACGCTCTCTACCTGACCGTCGCCTCCGACGCGGTGACGATCTCATGGGTCCATGTGGACGCCGTCGAGCTGCGGCTGGACACGCTCGTGTACTGCACGGCGAAAGTGAATTCGCAGGGCTGCACTCCGGCGATCGCCTGGAATGGAATTCCCAGCGCGACCGCGGGATCGGGATTCACGATCTCGGCAAGCAACGTGCTCAACAACAAGGTCGGCCTGCTGCTCTACACCAACGGGCCCGCGGCGGCAGCTCCGTTCCAGGGCGGATATCTCTGCGTCGGCGCTCCGGTCAAGCGCTCTGTGCCGGTCAACTCAGGCGGCAGCCCTCCGCCGAGCAACTGCACGGGACTGTTTGCGATCGACCTGAATCTCTTCGCGGTCGGAGGGCTGGGCGGCATGCCTGCGCCGTATCTGACGGTCGCGGGGACGGGAATCCACGCTCAATGGTGGGGCCGCGACCCCGGACTGCCCTTCCCGAACAATTCGAGCCTGTCGGACGCGCTGCAGTTCACGATCGGGAGCTGAGAGAACCGCCAGCTTTCGCAACTGGCGATGGCGAGCGGCCGGCCTGGAGCACCTCGAGGAGCCCAAGTCGATTCGATGACCCAGTGAGGCGCCCTCCGGTCACGAAACGGCCCGAGTCACTCGCGGCTGATTCACTTCCCGACGTAGGAAGGGGGCGGCAGGGCCGGAGCGTCCTGTGATTCATGCTCCGTGATCTTCTCGAAGTAGCCCAGCTGCGCGAGGTCTTCGCGCGTCCCCGCGTCGACCAGCCCGGCTCTGATCGGGCCGCTCGCCTGCTCGAGGAAGGCCGAGTCGACGTCGCGCTGCGCTCGCAACAGGCCGAGCAGGCGTCCCGCGATCACCGGGTTGTCGGCGGCGACGTCGTGCAACTCGCCCGGATCGGCGGCCAGGTCGAAAACCTTGCCCGCGCGAGCGCGCTCGTCCCAGACGAAGCGCCAGTTGCCCTCGCGCACCGACCACAGCTGATTTTCGAACGAGTGATGCGACAGGCCGTGGCTGAACGAAGGCGCGCTCTCGAGCGGAAGCCCCTTCGCGAGGGGCACCAGGCTGCGGCCCTGGAGCTTCAAGTCGGCGAGACCGATGCCGGCAAGATCGAGCACCGTCGGCATCACGTCGATGGTGCGCACGACGTCGCCGACGCGCCTCGCGGCCACGCCCGGAGCGCGAAGCATCAGCACGACGCGCAACGCCTCGTCGTGCAGCACGCGACCGTGACCGAGGGCATTGTGCTCTCCGAATCCCTCGCCGTGGTCGCTGACGATCACGACGATCGTGTTCTCGCGCAGGGCCTCGACTCCCAGGCGCGCGAGCAGGGGTTGAAGCTCGCGGTCGGTGTACAGGATTTCGGCGTCGTAAAGATCGCGCGAAAACTGGGTGCGCTCGGCGCGCAGGCTGACGAGGTCCGACTTGGACAGCTTCTCGCGCAGCCCGGCAAGCCGTTCATCGCGCATGTTCGGGCAGTACACGAGGTGTTCGTAGACGAGCCGGCTCTCGCGCGCGTCGAGCTCGCCTTTCGCCTGCAAGAACTCGATCACCCGCGCGTGATCCGCAGCCTCTCCTTCCTCGTCGTACTCAGGCCGGAAGCGTCGGACGTCGGACGCGGGCGGGCGGTTGGGCTCGTGGACCTCGTAGGTGTGGAAGAACAGGAAGAACGGCGCCTCGTCCACGACATCGTCCAGCCACCGGAGCGAGCGCTCGACGGTGGCCGCGACCCGGCTGGCCTCTTCGTACTTGGGTGAGGGATCGTCCGTGGTGTCGCCAGGATCGGCCGGGTAGACATCGAAGCCCTGGCCGAGGCCGAACTGCTTCTTCGCGTAGCCGCCCTCGGTGAACGCGCCGGTCGCATAGCCCTGCTGCTTCAAGACCTCGGCCAGGGTGGTCACGCGCTCGCTCATCTGGCCCGGGCTGGGGAAATGGGCGACGCCATGCACGCTCGGATACAGGGAGGTCATCAAGGACAGCAGCGAAGGCGCGGTCCATGGCGCGGCACTCATCGCCCGGTCGAACACCACCGCATCTCCCGCCCAGGCATCGAGATTCGGGCTGGTCGCGCGCGCGCTGCCATAACAGCCGAGATGGTCGGGCCGCAGCGTGTCGATGACGATGAACACGACGTTCGGCTTGCGCGGCGTCGGACCTGAGCACTGGGCCGCCGCGAGGAAGCAGGTGGCGGCGAGCGCGAGAGTCGTGAGTTTTCGTGCGCGGACGTCCACGAGGCCCATGGTATCCAGGAGCGAGGTTTTTGGCTGGGACCGCGTCACCGGGCATTCCTCGTGGTTTCCAATGAGCCCGGATGCTCGCCGCACGCTGCTCCCGGAGCATCCGCCACGGCTCGTGCTTCGATCCCTGTCGCCATGCACGCCGGCCAATTTCCCGGTCTGAATGTGAGCGGTGCGCTGGCGCTGTTCGTGTTCGAAGAGGACGCCGACGCGAGCCTCCTCCTTTCCAGGGCAGGCGGGAGCTTCGCCGGACTCCTGTCTCGCCAGTCTGACTCCGCTGGCGAGCACATCCGAGGCAGTTGTGTGGACAGTCATCGCAAGGGAACGACGCGCTCCGGCTCGTCAGAGCAGGGCCTCGGCCAGTCGAGATTCAGGGGCACCCACACGCCGTACGAAAGCACCTGGAGTGACACGTCGCCCGCCGGATCGACGACCACGCGATCCGGTATGCCCAAGGCCTTGAATACGACGCGGGCGCAGCGGCGGCGCACGCTGGCGATCGGCAGCTTGCCGTCGTGACCGAGCGCGCGCCACATCTCGAAGCACGGTAGATCGATGGTGACCGCCATGTTCCCAGCCTCGTACTGCAGAGTGTTTTCTCCTCGCTCGGCAGAGCACTCGAAAGCGCGGACGAGCTCGAGACCGGCTCGAGGATCGTCTCTGCAGCCAGCGCTTACGTGCATCGCGACCGAAACATCCGGTCCACAGATGCCGATGAGCTCGCTCGGCAAGTCACCAGCCGGATCCCGCACATCGAGGAGCAACGCACAAGTGTCGAAGTCGAGTTGCTCGTACGTCCCTGTCGAGTCGTTGCGAGCACGCGAGAGTAGACGACGCACCGAGAGCGGATCGGCACCGACCGAAGCCGCCGCAGCGATCTCACGAGCGCCGATGGATCGCGTGAGCCCCGCGATCCCGCGCAGTCGCTGCCAGCTCTCGGAACCCACGGCGAACATCGATGCCAGCCCTGCCGGGAGTTCGCTGACGACTCCTGCCACACGAGCGTCAGCGTCGGGCCAGCCCGGGAAAAGCGCGAGGAGGAATCGCGCTTCATCGTCGTCGAAGAGCTTGTGAGCTCCGAGGCAAGTCCAGACGTGATCCTTCTCGGACCAGGCCCACTCGCCTCCGACTCCGGCTGCGGCCTTGCGCAGAAGTTCTTGCTCCGCGGGAAGAAGCATCATGTCGGTCCGCGGGGCGATCACTCGCAGAGGCTCGCGCATGCGCGTGATCGCATCCTCGAGCTCGGCGTCGACGACCGGCTCGAAGATCGGCGCCGCGAGCCTGGCAGCGATCTTTCCGTACCTGGCCCTGCCCATGTTCTCGACGACCGTGCTCGAACGCACCGGATCGATCAGGATCCAGGCCGCGGGCTGGACACCCCGCAGGCCGAGAGTCGCTGCCGCGAGTGTGCCGATCGAGATCGCGCGCACGACGACAAGCGACGAATCCCCACCCGTGCGCTCCAGTGCGGCCTCCCACATCGCGCGGGCATCCTCGGCCAGGTGCCTGGTCGAGCGAGACCCGTCGGACTCGCCGATGCCGCGGTAGTCGAGCACGAGCGAAGAAAAGCCGAGGTCGGCGAAATCGCGCAGCGCACGCTCGCAGCCGAACGCGGAACCCGTCGACTCGAGCAGGTGCAGCATGACCGGCGCTCCCGGGTCCGAACAGCAGAACAGGCCGCGCAGTTTTTCGCCGCTGGAGAGCAGCACCTCGACGCGTTGAGTTCCCGATGGATAGCGGTCCAGATTCTTGTCGCTGCGCCAGCTCGTCAGCAGCGCGGGTGGAGGAATGAGGCCCGGCAGGACACGCAGCTCGAGCAGGACGACCAGCGCGAGCAGCACGAGGCCTGCTCGCCCCGCGAAGCGCGTAAATCGTTTCCTGCGAGGCATGTCCGATCGAGACTAGAGCACATCCGTGGGCACGCGCCAGCTATCATCGTCGGCCTGCACAGCGCATTTCGGCCTTGTACGAGCCTGGCTCGATCCTCGAGCCTGTCTTCAACACGATGAAGATCCTTGTTTTCGCGGCGTGGACCCTGGCACTCTCTCCCAACGATCTGCCCCAAGCCGGCGATGTCGACAGCGATCGCGACGGCCTCAGCGACTTCGCCGAAGTCCACAAGTACTTCACCGACCCGAAGAAGGCGGACAGCGACGGCGACGGACTGTCCGACGGCGACTGGAACGAGCGGCGTGAATACAGCTACTCCGTGCGCGCCGTGATCGACTTGATGGCGCCCTTCGACGTCGCGTCGATGAACGACGACTATCAGGACGTGCGCGTCCTCGAGCAGCGGCCCGATCTGCTCGAGTTCGAGGTCGTCGTGTATCCGTTCAACACGGTCTCGGAGGCGATCGCGCCGGACAAGGGCTGGCGCAAGCCCGCTCAGGAATCGAAGGAGTTCCTGGCACCCGGGGTCTGCTGCAACTGGGACAAGCCGATGCAGGCACAGCTCCTGGAAGAGCTGAAGGCAGCGGGCATCGACCTCGCGAAGCTCGACGACGTCGAGGCCGCGTCGAAGGTCTCGAAATGGTTGCTCGAGCGCGCGAGCTACGAGGATGGATTCACCACCTTCTGCGTGGGCTTCGACCGTGGCGCACCCAAGGTCGATCCGCTGCAGCAGTCGAGCGTCGACGAGACCCTGAAAAAGTCAGGGCGGACTCTTTCCGAGCAATGGGAGCGCGAGCTCTTCGGCGCTGGCATGTTCGCGAATAAGACCCGCGGCTCTTGCACCTCGTCCGCCATCTATCTCTCCACGGGCCTCAAAGCCGCGGGAATCCCGACGCGGACCGTGGTCTGCGTGCCCGTCGTCGATTCCAGCGACGATCGCGAAGTTGCCTGGATCAACTCGCGCATCTCGCACAAGGCGGTGCGGCGCATCCTGGCGAAATCAGCGGCGGAGCAGCGCGGCTCGTGGACCTCGCACACGTTCAACGAAGTGTTCGTCGGCGATCGCTGGAGGCGCTTGAACTACTCGAAGCTCGGTCAGAACGTTCTCGACGCGGAATTCCTGGGTCTGATGGTGCACGTGCACACGTTCAAGGACCACGGAGAAGCCGGGCTGGTCGGCTGGGGCAATCGACTCGCGCACCCGATGCACGACGCGCTCTTCGGCGGCCCGAATCCCTACTCGTGCGTCAGTCTTTCCGACTGCTTCGGCGCGCACTCGAAGATCGCGAACGAGCCGCTGACGAGTCTGCGCGAGCTCACGATCAGCAAGTTGTATTGGTTCGACGACCCGCACAAGGACCCGGTCGTGACGATGAAGCTCGACGAGCCCGAAGGGGCGGGGCATCTGCTTGCCCATGTCGACGGCGACTTCCCCAAGGAAGGCAAGTCCGCGTACTCGGAGTTCTACGCTGGCGTGGAGAAATCGTTCGTGCTGCGCGCTTTTGGACAGCGCGACATTCCGGTCACGGCAACGCGCGGGTTCTGGCTCGACTCGAACAAGGACATGAAGGAGTTCTACTTGCGCATCGAGCCCGCGGATTTTGCCGCGATAGTCAAGGGCGTGGAATACGAATTGTCCTGGCTCGGCAAGGGCGAGGACTTCAAGTGGAAGGTGCGGCCCGCGACGACGATCCGATACGGAGTCAGGTGAATTCGTCCGCAGTCGTGCGGGCATCCGCGCGCCGCTCTCGCGGCGCGCGGATGCCCGCACGACTACGGACGAATTCACCTGACTCCGTACTCTGCCGGATTCGAGCGAACGTTTCGCCGCCTCTCGCCGCGCACACTAAGGATGCACGGAACAGGATCTGGATTCCGCAGGAGATGACGACGGCTCCTGCGCCGTCACGCAGGAGCCGTTGCTCACTCCGGAATGGTCAGCCGACTTCGCAGCTCACGGGCCGACGATGAACTCCAACGCATCGGACAGAGTCGCGTTGTTCGGCGGCGCGAATCCATTGTCACGACCCCAGAATTGCGAATCGACCACGGTGCCGGCGCTGACCAGATAGGCCGCGGGGATCCCGCCGAGCGCGCCCACCGCGAAGGCGTTC
>DATHET010000231.1:0-29232 GCA_035490315.1 Planctomycetota bacterium | reverse complement strand
GCTCTTCCAGCCGCACCAGCACAGCCGGACCTCGCGCTTCCTGCCGGAGTTCGTCGAGAGCCTGCGCTCCGCGCATGCGGTGGTGATCGCCGACGTCTACGGCGCGCGCACGCACATCGACGGAGCGAACTCGGCCACCGCCGGCGACGTCGCCAGCGGCCTGGCGCGCCGCAACGTCGCGGCTTCCGCGCCCGGAGACAAATCGACGAGCGCGCGTGTGTTCGCCGCCGGCATGCCGGACAATGCCGTGGGCCTGGTCCTGGGTGCAGGCGACATCGAAGACGTCAAGCATGAACTCCTTGCTCAGCTGGCCTTGCGCCGCTCTTCCGCGAGCAGCGCTCGCCGATAAAACCACGATGCGCGTCGGTGGACGCGCGGAGTGGTTGATCGAGCCTGCGAATCCCGAAGAGCTCGTCAGCGCCTGGGCCGCGGCGCGCGAGCGGCATTATCTTCCGCGCATCCTCGGCGGCGGCGCGAACCTCGTGATCGAGGACGGCGACCTGCGCGGCGTGGTCATGTCGACCTCGCGGCTGCGCTACATCCTGCGCCCGAATTACAACGAGGACCCGCAGAACGAGTGGAGCCTGAGCGAGGAACGCAAGGGATCTCCGCAGGGCCCGACGGATCCGAGCGATCGGCGCCTGGTCGCCTGGTGCGGCGCGACGATCCCCGGACTCGTGCGCACGGCGACCGAGCTGGGCTGGAGCGGGCTCGAAGGTCTCGCCGGAGTTCCCGGCCAGGTCGGCGGCGCGGTGGCGATGAACGCCGGCGGCCGCTGGGGCGACATGTGGGACGTGATCGAATCCGTGCGCGTGCTCGACGGCATCACCGGCCACGTGCTCGACTTGCCGCGCGAGCAATGCCACCCGAGCTACCGCAACGGCGGCCTTCCGGGCTTCGTGGTGCTCGGCGCCGTGGTGCGCCTGGCCCCGAGCACCAGGCCGGAGGTGTACGCCAAGGTGCGCGAGTACCTCGAGATCAAGCGCAGCGTGCAGCCCGTGACCGAATCGTCAGCGGGCTGCATCTTCAAGAATCCGCCGCGCGAAATCTCCGACGGCCGGTCCGCGGGCAAGCTGATCGAGGACGTCGGCGGCAAATCCCTCTCGCGCGGCGCCGCGGTGGTCAGCCCGCTGCACGGAAATTTCATCGTCAACACCGGCGGCGCCAGCGCGGCCGACGTGCTGACCCTGATCGAGGACGTGCGCGACCTCGTGCGCGAAAAAACCGGGATCGAGCTCGCCACCGAAGTGAAAATGTGGCGCGCGGGCGATCCTGTCCACTGCTGATCCGTGCGCAGGGAGACTGCGGGCCGTATAGTCTTCCGCCATGTCCACGAGTCAGGCGCCTTCCCAGGTCGGGGAGCCCTTCCCCTTGTCCACCTTGCGACACTCGGTGTCGCATTTGATGGCTTCCGCGGTCCAGCGGCTCTACCCCGGCGTGAGCTTCGGGTTCGGGCCCTCGATCGAGCACGGTTTCTACTACGACTTCGACCTGCCGGTGAAGCTCGAGGAGGCCGACCTCGCCGCGATCGAGAAGGAGATGCGGCGCATCGCCAAGCAGACTCCGCAGCTCACCTGCGAGACCGTTCCGCGCGAGGAAGCACGCCAGCGCCTGGCCGCGAAGCACCAGGACTACAAGATCGAGGCCCTCGACTCCTTCCCCGCCGACGCGACGATCACGTTCTACCGCCACGGCGACTGGGAAGACCTGTGCGAAGGCCCGCACGTCGATCGGCTCGACCGGAATTTCCATTTCAAGCTGCTCTCGCTCGCCGGGGCCTACTGGCGTGGTGACGAGAAGCGGCCGATGCTGCAGCGCATCTACGGCACCGCCTTCTGGAGCAAGGAAGAGCTCGACAAGCACCTCGCCTGGCTGGCCGAGATCAAGGAGCGCGACCACCGCAAGCTCGGCACCGACCTCGACCTGTTCTCGACGCACCCGGACGCCGGCGCGGGCTTCGTCTTCTGGCACCCCAACCTCGGAGCCGTGCGCCGCGCGATCGAGACTTTCTGGTGGGAAGAGCACCAGCGCCGCGGCTACGAAGCCGTGTACACGCCGCACGTGCTGCGCGAGCAGATCTTCGCCATCTCGGGCCACCTGCAGAACTACGCCGAGATGATGTACGCGCCGATGGAGCTCGACGAGATGCCCTATCGCGTCAAGCCCATGAACTGTCCGGGCCACTTGATCATCTACGGCACGCGCAACCACAGCTATCGCGACCTGCCGCTGCGCTGGGCCGAGCTGGGCACGGTGTATCGCTTCGAGAAGTCGGGCGTGCTGCACGGGATGCTGCGCGTGCGCGGCTTCACCCAGGACGACGCGCATATCTTCTGCACGCCCGAGCAGCTCGAGGAAGAGATCGCGGGCGTAGTCGAGCTGATCCGCATGATGCTGACCACCTTCGGTTTCGAGTACACCGCGTACCTCGCGACGCGGCCGGAGAAGGCGATCGGCTCGGAGGAAATCTGGGCCAAGGCGACCGCGGCCCTCGAGAGCGCCGCGAAGCGCGAGAACCTGCCGCTGGTCCTCGACGAGGGCGGCGGGGCTTTCTACGGACCGAAGATCGACTTCAAGGTGCGCGACGCGCTCGGCCGCGAGTGGCAGAACTCGACCGTGCAGTGCGACTTCAACCTGCCGGAACGCTTCGACATCAAGTTCACCGACTCCGACGGCGTGCAGAAGCGGCCGATCATGATCCACCGCGCCGTGCTCGGCTCGATGGAACGCTTCGTCGGCGGCCTGATCGAGCACTTCGGCGGAAAATTCCCGCTGTGGTGCGCGCCGCACCAGGTCGCGCTGATCCCGATCCGCGAGGAGCACGCCGACTACGTCCGCGGACTCGCCAAGCGCCTGCAGCAGAACCTCTACCGCGTCGACTGCATGGACGATCCCGGCCACATGAACAAAAAGATCAAGGAAGCGCAGCACGCGCAGATCCCCTTCATGCTGATCGCCGGCGACCGCGAAGCCGCCGAAGGCACCGTCGCCGTCCGCCGCCGCGGCACCCGCGAGCAGCTCGACATGAAGTTCGACGACTTCGTCGCCCTGATCGAGCGCCTGCGCACCACCCGCTCGCTCGGATTGGAATAGGTTCCCGGTATTCCACCACCATCCTGAACACTGTCGAAACCCGGGAGTCGGCTTCGCGAGGGCACGAACCCAAGTGACCGACTCCTTTCTCAGTGACGAAGATCTCGACCTGCGCCACCTGAGTTGGGAGGAGCTGCTCTTCTGGTGGGAACTAGCGCTGAAACAAGCGCAAGCTTTCAACGAGTTCGACGAGCACCTCTACTCGCACGGAGTCCTCCGCGTCGAGCCCGGTTGGCAGATCACGCCGACCGGCGTCGAGCGCATTCCGGCGGAGCCCGGTACATCACCACCACCCTGAAGAGCCGCGACACTGGCCGGGTTTCGGCAATGTTCAGGATGGTGGTGGTTTACCGGGTACCAGCTCTGGCGATCGCTTCGGTTGCTTCGGGGAGCGAGAGGATTTCGCGGTAGCCGAAATCGCGGCGGGCGGGGGACATGTCGTAGCTGTGGGAGCGCGAGAGTTGGGCGGCTAGGAAGCGTGTCATCGGGGGGTCGCCGGGTTTGCGCAGGGCGCTCCAGGTGAGCTCGCACAACGCGCCGAGAGCGTAGGCGGTTTTCGCGGAGATGCGGCGCTTCGGCGGCGGGACGCCCATGCGTTCGAGCAGCTCGGCGATCCACGGCCACAGGAGCACGGGTTGCTCCTGGCCGATGAAATAGGCGCGGCCGGCATGCTGTGCCTTCATCGTGAGCGTGTCCGCGGCGAGCAGGTGCGCGTGGGCGGCGTTCTCCACGGCGCACAGAGTGACTTCGTTCTCGCCCGATCCCACGATGCGCAAGGCACCCGAGCGTGCGCGAGCGACGAGCCGAGGCAAGAGGTGCGGATCGCGCGGGCCGATGATCAGATGCGGGCGCAGCGCGAACGTCGCCAGGCCGCCGTTGCCATTCGCCACGCGCACCGTGTGCTCGGCGGCGGCTTTCGAGGCGGGGTAGGGGGCGAGGAAGCGCTTGGCGTAGGGCAGATCGTTCGAGGCGCGGAAATGATCGCGGCCGTCGAAGCACACGCTCGGGCTCGAGGTGTAGACGAACTTCGCGACTCCGGCTTTCTGGCACAGCTGCAAGAGGTTGAGCGTGCCCGCGAAATTCGTGCGCCAGAATTCTTCGCGCGAGCCCCACACGCCGGCCTTGGCCGCAGTGTGGAAGACGCATTCGATGCCTTGCAGGGCTTCGAGCAGGCGCTCGCGCTCGTTCAATTCGATCGCCAACGTTCGCGCGCCGAGAATCTCCAGCTCGGGATGCAGGGAGCGCGAGATCGAGAGCACCTCGTCGCCGCGCGCACGCAGCCGCTCGACGATTTCGCGGCCAAGGAAACCGCCGCCTCCGGTGACCAGGCACTTCATCGCAGGCGGCGCTCGGCCCAGGTCTTCAATGCGCCGCGGTCGATCTTCGCCTGGTGGCGCACGTCGAGCGGGAAGTCGTGCTTGAACAGCACGCGATCGATCGATGTGCACGGCTCGAGCGCGATTTGCGCGCGCAACAGCTCGCGCTCGAGCTCGTTGCGTGCTTTCGGATCGCGGGGAATCCGACCCGAGGATGTTTCGACGATCAGCACCGGTACTTCACGGCCGCGCGTGCCCGCGCCGACCAGCGCGCAGCGGCCGACGCGCGGATCGAGCTCGAACACGTTCTCGAACGGCACCGGGTACATGGTTCCATGCTCTGACTCGATGCGGTGGGACTTGCGTCCGAGGAACCACAGTTTTCCGCCGCGGTCGAATCGACCGATGTCGCCCATGCGGTGCCAGAAGCTCACTCCATCGGCGATTTTCGCCGCAGCAGTCGCACCAGGCTCGAACTTGTATTCGCGCGTGACATTGTCGCCGCGCACGCAGATCTCGCCCGCTTCGCCGCGAGGAACTTCGAGGTCCGCGCTCCAAGTTGCGATCGGCTCGTCGCTGACCTGGATCAAGCGGATCTCCAGCGAGGGCGCGGCCTCTCCGACGCAAGTGCCTTCGCCGCGAGCTGCGCGCTCGCCCAGCGTCGCCGCGAGCAGCTCGCCCTCGACATGAGCGACCGGCAAGGCTTCCGTCGCGCCATAGGGCGTGAAGACTTCGCCGCCTGATCCAAGCACTGCGCGTGCGCGCCGCACCAGTTCGGCTTCGACGGGTGCGCCGGCGATCATCAATTGCCGCAGCGAGTCGAGCCGGCGTCCCTGAACCTCGCACCAGGGAATCACGCGCCGCCAGATCGCGGGCGAGCCGAAGCTCGAGCGGATCTGGAATCGATCGATCGCGGCGACGATGCGCGCAGGATCGCAGCGCGCCGGCCGCGAGAAATCCAGCTCGGGGAACACGCTGGAGAGGCCGAGAGCCGCGCCGAACAAGGCGAACAAGGGAAAGCAGGCCAGGTCCGCGCTGCCGGGAGCGAACGCGTAGAGCTCGCGCAACATCTTGACCTGGGCCTGGAACATGCCGTGCTCGTACACGACTCCCTTGGCGGGACCGGTCGAGCCCGAGGTGAACAGGATCGCGGCCTCGTCGCGCGGCGAGCGCTCGATCGGCGGAAAATCCGGCGATTCGCTCGCGAGCAGCTCGTCCAGCGAGGTCTTGCCCCAGAGCACCGAAGAGCGATCGGTCAGCGCAATTTCGACGCTTCGGAACGCGCCCGGCTGCAAGCGACGCACAACATGAAGGGCTGCCACCGCGATCAATCCGCGCGGCTGGATGCGCAGCGTCGCTGCCAGGACTCCGCGCCGTCCCATGCCCGGATCGATCAGGACCACGACCGCGCCGAGCTTGAAGAGGCCGTGCACGAGTGCGAGCCAGGCGAGTCCCGGTCGCACGAACACGCACACGCGGTCAGCGGGCGCGAGCCCGAGCCGTTTCAATCCCCAGGCGACGTTGCTGCTCTTCGCGTCGAGCTCGCGCCAGGTCCAGGTCTCGAAGCCATTCCCGCCAGGAGCCGCGGCCGCGAGTCCCTCCGGCGCCGCGCGCGCCCGCAGCGCGAGATGCTGCGCGACGTTGGCGTTCTCACTCGCGGACACGGATGTCGTCATGGCGCATCGCGCGCGCGTCATGCACGAGGGGCGGTGCTGGCCAGGGGATGGCGGAGCAGGAAGCGCTCGATCCATTGCAGCACGCGTTCGCGCGAATCCTCGAGGACGTAGTGACCCGCGCGCTCGTCGAGATGGACCTCCGCCTCGGGCCAGGCCGCCTGAAAACGCGCGAGGTGCGCCGGCGTGAAGCACCAGTCGAGCCCGCCCCAGATCAGGCAGGCCGGCTTCGCGCGCAGGATCGAGAGTCCCGCTTCGATCCGCGCCAGTTCCGCGTAGGAGGGATGCGAAGGCGAGAGCGGGATGTCCTGCACGAAGCGCAGCGTCGCGATGCGATTGGCGAAGGAATCGTAGGGCGCGAGGTAGCCGCGGCGCACCGCGGGCGTGATGCGCTCGCGCCGCTCGAGGGCCATCACGGTCGCCGACACGGCGAAGGCGTTGAGCCCGCGCACGGCTAGAGCGCCGAAACCTGGCGTGCGGCAGACGCGGATGCGCCAAGGCGCTTTCGAGCCGGTGAACACCGAAGTGTTGAGCACCACCAGGCGAGCGACGCGCTCGGGATGGCGTTGCGCGAAGCCGAGGCCGATCGGGCCGCCCCAGTCGTGCACGACCAGCGTGATGCGCTGCAGATCCAGGTGGAGCACGAGGCGCTCGAGGTTCGCGATGTGCTGCGCGAGCCGGTAAGGATAGCGGCCCGGCTTGTCCGACAAGCCGCAGCCGATGTGGTCGGCGGCGACGCAGCGGTAGCGATCAGAAAGCGCCGTGATCGCGTGGCGCCAATGGAAGGACCAGGTCGGGTTGCCGTGCACGAAGAGGATCGGCTCGCCGTCGCGCGGTCCCTCGTCGAGGTAGTGGTAGCGCACTCCGTCGAGATCGAGGTCGTGGCTCTCGAAGGGGTATTCGCCGGCGAACGTCGCGACGAGATCGCGGCGCGACTGCTCGTGGAGCTCAGGCTTCACGCGACACCTCGCTCGGCGAAACTTCGTCGCTGCGCCAGACCACGCCTTCTCGCGCGCGGCCCGAGATCGCGACGAGAAATTGCGCGAAGCTGCGCGACTCGACCGGATGACGCGTTCCATCGCGCACCACGACGATCGAGTCGCCGTCGACGTCCTCGATGCGCACTTCGGAAAGGGCGGTCAAGCCCAGGCCGAGCTTCTTGAGCACCGCTTCCTTGGCGGTCCATGCTCGAGTGAAGACCAGAGCCTCGTCGACGCGACCGAACAGGCGGCGCTCGGCGGCGTCGAGGGTGGTCTCGACGATCTCCGGCCGCGGGCTCTGGATCGCCTCTGCGTCGACGCCGACCGGCGAGCGGGAAACGCTCGCGGCCACCAGGCCGATGTCGGCCAGGCTCGTGTGCGACAAGGACCAGTGCCAGCCGCCGCTGGGCAGAGGCGCGTCGCGCGCGTCCTTTTTCAGCGTGCGGAGCTCCGCGCCCATGCTGCGCGCGGCCAGAGCCAGGGCGGCCAGGGCCTGGGTGCGCAGGAGATTCACGCGACCCTCTCCGCGCACGCCGGCCGGAGCCAGGATCGCGCGGCGCACGACCACGACCAGATGCTCGTCTTGAAGGTCCAGATCTTCCACGGGGCTCACGCGCTAGGGACGGGTCGCGCGCTCGACGATGGCGCGATCGAAAAAGTTCACGCCCATGCCCGCGTCGACGACCAGGCCCTGGGCGTTGATGCCCGACGAGCGCTGCGAAAGCAGGAACAGGACGGTGTTCGCGACTTCCGCCGTCGCCAGAGCGCGGTGGCGCAGCGTCGCCATCTCCGCATAGAGATAGTTGTCGAGATAACCCGGAATCCCCGCGGACGACGAGGTCTTCAGCGGCCCGGCCTTGACGGAATTCACGCGGATCTCGCCGCGCGCGGAGAGACTCTTGGCCAGGAACACGATCGTCGCGTCGAGCGCGGCTTTCACCGGCGCCATGTATCCGTAGCTCTCGGCGGCCAGGTGCGTGTGCGAGATCGAGAGGGTGACCAGGGATGCGCGCGTCGTGAACAAGGGCTCGAGCGCGCGCGCCAGAGCGACCAGCGAAAAGCAGGAGACGTCGAGCGCTTCGAGGAAATCCGCGCGCTCGGTCTCGTGGAAGGCTCGCACGCCGCGCGCGTAATTGGCCCAGGCCAGCGAGTGCACCATTCCGTCGAGCGCTAGCCCCGTCGCCGTGAGGTCGCGAGCGAGCCGCTCGATCTCCTCGGGCTTCGAGACGTCGCAGACGAAGACCGGTGAGGCCCCGACCAGGCCGCGCACTTCATCCGCGATCTCGCGCGTCTTGACCACGTGCACCACGCGCGCGGATTCCTCCGCGAGCCCCTGGTGCACGAACCAGGCGATGCTTTTCTTGTTCGCCAGCCCGCAGACGAGCACGGTCTTGTTGTCCAGACCGAGGAAGGTCATCCCAGCTTCACCGCCGAGGCAGAGCCCGGCTCGAGGTCGAGGCCGTCGTGGGAGCGATCGTGCTCGTCCAGCGGCGCGAGGGCGACGACGAAGCTCACGCGCAGCACCGTGCGGCCCGCCGATTGGACGCGGCCGGTCATGAAGCGCGCCGCGCCCACGCGCTCGTCGAGCGTGACGTGGACCGACAGGGTCTCTCCGGGCCGCACCACGTGCTTGAAGCGCGCGTCGCCGATCTTGGTCAACACCGGCACCGAGCCCTTGGGCGCGCGGTCCTTGGCGTCGTGGGCGCACAGGATCGCGCCGGCCTGGAACACGCTCTCGCACAGGAGCACTCCCGGCACGATCGGATGGGCCGGGTAGTGGCCTTCGAAGAACGGCGCATCCGCCTTGACGGTCCACTCCGCGTGGATCTCCTTGTCTGTGCGATCGAGGATGCGATCGATGAACAGGAACGGCTCGCGGTGGGGGATGGCGGCGTGGATGGAATCCATGGATGAGCAGCTCGTTGTTCGGAGTGAGGAAAAAAACGTGGGAGAAAAAGTCAGCTGGCGCAGGCTTGAGCCATCTCGGCCAGGCAAGGATCGATCTTGGATGCCGTGATCACACCGTAGTTGGCCGCGCCGAGCCAGCCGGACATGATGATTCCCACCGAACCGGCGTGGAACAGGCCGCGAACCTGTGCGCTGAGCTCCATGGAGTACTTGAGACCCTCGAACTTGGTGCCGAAGGAAGCGCCGCCGGGATGCTGCGTGTAGAAGCGGAAAGTGCGCGGCGTCGAGACTTCGACGTGGTCGAGCTTGGCGCGGATGTCGGGCAGGTAGCGCTCGAGCGAACGCAGCGTGTCCTCGGCGAGCGCGGCTTTTTCGCGCTCGTACTCCGCATCCGAGAGCCTGGCCCAGTCGGAGTAATTCGCGTTGGTCGAGCTGACGATCGAGAAGCGCTTCGACTGCGGCCGGGTCTTCGGATAGTAGAAGGAGAAGGTGCGGCTCTCGCCTTTGAAGTCGCATAGAGCTTCCGAATCGAAGCGCGGCCGCGTCGAGCAGAACAAGAGGTCGGTGACGAAGGGAATCTCCTCGCCGTCGCGCAGGCCCATGTAGACCTGCGCGCTCGAGTTGTTGAGGCGCGTGTCGACGACGCCCTGGGCGAACTCGCTCGCGAAGTGCTCGCGGCCGACCAGATCGAGCACCGTGGCCTTGAGGTTCGCGTTCGAGAGCACACAGCGCGCGGCGATCATTCGGCCGTTGGCCAGCACGCCGGCGACGCGGCCGCCTTCGACGACGATCTTCTCGACCTGCACGTTCGAGAACAGGTCGACGCGATTGCGCTCCAGCTCCGCGCGCATCTCGCTGACCAGGAGGTCCGTGCCACCCGCGAAGGTGTAGACACCCTGCGACATGAAATTGGAGAACACGATGCCGTAGGTGATCGCCGGGTCGTCGAGCGTCGAGCCGTTGGCGTAGGCGATCGGCTCGAGCAAGAGGCGATGGATGTCGTTGCGGCCGGGGAAGAAGCGCTCGAAGACGTCGCGGACCGTGTCGCCGGGATCGTCGTAGAAGTTCATCGCGCGCAGGAAGTCGAAGAAGAGCTCGACGTGGCTGCGATCCTGAGCGAAGACCTCGACCAGCTTGCGCGTGAAATCCTCGCGCGTGAACGTGGTCTCGAAGCCGAACTGAGGGTTGTCGAAGCGGATCGAATCCAGGCGCACGATCCGCGCCGCGATCGCCGGCGTCCAATGCCGCCGGCAGGTCTTGATCATCCCGACCGGGAAGCCGTGCAGCGAGATGTCGAACACGTGGCCGCCGCGGCGTTTGAACCAGGTCGCCATGCCGCCGAAGTTGTAGTGCTGCTCGAGCAGCGCGACCTTGTGGCCGAGCTTCGCCAGCACGTTGGCCCCGGTCAGGCCGGCGAGGCCGGAGCCGATCACGATCACGTCGTAGGCGGATCGGGCCTTCGCGAGGGGATCGTGGTGCAGCGGTCGCTTGCCGTCGCTCGAGCCGCGGAAATACTTGGGCCTCCCCGGCTCGCGGCTCACCGTGAAACCTCCATCAAGGCCTGGTGGTTGGCGATCGTGATCCCCGAGAGCATCGCGCCGACGATCCCGAGCATTCCCTGATCGGTTCCGACCAGCGAGAGTCGCGCGATGCCGCTCGATCCGTCGCGCTGCTTCCTGGGCGAGCCGTAGACCGCGCCGCCGAGATGGCCGGTGTAGTGCTGGATCGTGCGCGGCGTGAAGGTGTCGCGGAACACGGTGTGCTCGCGCACGCGCGCGAGCGCGGGGATCGCGAGGGCCGCGGACTCGAGCATCCGATCGGCCGCGCTCTCCTTGCGCGCGCGGTACTCGTGCTCGGGAAGCGAAGTCCACACGGCGTGGTTGGCGAGGGCCGTGATGCGCACGAAACCATCGCTCAGCGGCGTTTTCCGCGCGAAATTGTTCGGCGAGCAGACCACGCCGCTCTGCACGTCGATCCCCGCGTCAGGGCGGCGGTAGCGGAAGCTATTCCCGTGGTTGAAGAAGCTCACGGTCGCGTCGAAGCCCAGGTCGGCGGGTTGAACGTCGAGCACCGAGATCGATTCGAGGAAACTCAGCTGGCCGAGGTTCGCTTCCGCGGCGCGCCTGTGCGCTGAAAGCCTGGCGTCGTCGCCGTCGACCAGGCGCAGCGTCTCCGCATGGCCCGCCGAGGAGAACACGCGCTCGGCCAGGATCTCTTCTCCGGAAGTGAGGCGCACGCCGACAGCGGCACCGTCGCGCACGAGGATGCGCTCGACGCCGCAATTCATCCGCAGCTCGCCGCCGACTTTCTTGTAGCGACGCAGCAGCAGCTCGAGCAGGGCCTTGATGCCGCCTTCGGGACGGCTGAATCCCTCGAGGAAGATCGCGCGGAACAGGATCACGAACTGATCCCAGTCGAGGTCGTCTTCGCGCGCGCTGCCGTAGATGCACAGGGGCAGCATCAGGCTCTCGATCAGCTCCGGATCGCCGAGGTAGCGAGCCAGCTCCGCTCGCGCCGAGCCCTCCCCGCGCTCGAGCACCGCGTCGTAGCCCGGCAGCTCGGCCACCAGGCGCCGAAATCCATCGATCTCGCGCGGAAACTCGCGCGCGATCTCGGCGAAGAAAACTTCGGGGTCGTTGGTGAACTCGAGCCTGCGTCCGTCGAAGCGGATCTCCGAGTGTCCCTGGGCGCCGAGCTCGAGCTCGTCGTAGCCGATGCGCAGCTGGCGCAGGATGCGCGTCAGCGGAACGCCCGGCGTGCCCTTGCGCACGTAATTGGTCAGGGCGTGCAGGCCGCTGTCGAAAATGCGGCCCTTCAACTTGTAGAACGAGTTCAACCCGCCCCACAACGAATGGCGCTCGACGATCAACACGCGGCGATCGAACTGCGCGAGCCGGATGCCCGCGGCGAGCCCGCTCATGCCCGCGCCGATGATCAGGGTGTCGTAGCCCACGGAGTCAGGCCGCGCCCGCTCAGGCGCTCTGCGCGCAATGCAATTGCTTCTTCTCGAGCAGCGGGTGCAGGTACTTCACGCAGCCCGCCAGGGTGGCGAGCTCGGTGTAGTCCTTCTCGGGAACCTGCACGCCGTAGAGCTTGCGCAGCTCCATCACGATGTCGAGGAAGTCCATGGAATCGAGCTCGATCTGTTCGCGCAGCCGCAGGTCGGGCTGCAATTGGCTCAGGTCCTCATCGGGCGCGATCTGCGCGATGATGTCCTTGATGGCGATGATCACTTCGTCTTGTGTCATGGGTTCGAGTGTTGGCCTTGGGGGACGTTTCAGCTTTCGTAGCGGCTCACCACGACGGCGGAATTGATGCCCAGCATGCCGAAAGACATGTTGAGCACGGTCTTCGCGCGCCGGGTGCGGATGGGTTCGTTGACCACGAGGTTGCGCAGAGCACAGGCGGGATCGAGGGCTTCGACGTTGATCGTCGGATGGACCAGGCCGTCCTCGAAGCCGGGCAGGTTCCCCGCGAGCTCGAGCGCGCCGGCGGCGCCCATGGCGTGGCCGATGTAGCTCTTCGTGTTGTTGATGTACGTGTCGGGCGCTTCGTCGAAGACGCGTCGGATCGCTTCCGCCTCGATGATGTCGCCCGAGGGCGTCGACGTGGCGTGGGTGTTGACCACGTCGATGTCGCGCGCGTCGATCCCAGAGTGGGCGAGGGCTCCGCGCATGCAGGTCTCCTGGCCGCGGGCATCGGGCAGCACGAAGTCCGTCGCGTCGGAATTGACGTGGTAGCCGAGCAGCTCGCCGTAGATCTTCGCTCCGCGCGCCAGCGCGTCGTCGAGCCGCTCCATGGCAAAGAGACAGCCTCCCTCGGCGACGACGATGCCATTGCGCGCGAGATCGAAGGGCCGCGAAGCCCGCTTCGGATCGGCGTGGCGAGCCAGCGCGCCCTGGGCACGAAAGCTCGCGAAAATGCCGAAGGTGTGGATCGACTCGCTGACTCCGCCGCCGAGCGAGAGATCGACCAGTCCGAGCTGCAGCATCTGCGCGCCGTGGATGAGACCCAGGTTGCCCGCGGCGCAGGCGCCGCCGAGCGAGTAGGCCGGCCCGCTGATGCCGAGGTTCAAGGTCACCTCGCCCGCGGGGTTGTTCGCGACCGTGCGCGGATTGTGGTGGTGCGACCAGAAGCTCAAGTCGAAGCCGTACTGCGCGACTTCGTGGATCTGGTTCTCGGTCTCGACGTTGCCGTGCTCGGTGATCCCCGTGAACACGCCGGTGCGCGCGGGAGAGTACCGAGGTGCTGCGCTCGGAGCCTCCGCGCTCGTCGCCAGGCCAGCATCCTCCAGCGCCTGGTTCGCGCACCAGATCGCGATCCCGCCCGCGCGTGTGCCGCGCCGGACTTCCTTTTTCTTCTGGTAGCGCAGCGTGTCGAAGTGGCACACGCCCGCCAGCGTCTGGCCGACGTGTCGGATCGAATACTCCTCGACGCCGGACACGCCCTCGAGCAGGTTCTTGCGGAACTCCGGCAGACTGTCGCCGTTCGGGCTCGTCAATCCCACGCCGGTGATCACCACGCGGGGCAGGTCAATCACGTCCGACCTTCCGCGGCCCGGGTTGGCGTGCGGAGCGACGCTCGCTGTCTTTCGCCGCGGCGTCGAGAGCGGCGCGCTTGACGCGCGGACGTCCGAGCAGGAGCTTCGACGGTCCGACCACGCCGATGCGCAGCGCGGTGTGGATCGCTTTCGACAGGATCGATTCGGAGTCGTCGAGCGCGTTGGCCACGGCTCCGACGACCAGCTGCATGACGCTCTCGGCGATCTCGCAGGTCGAGATGATCGAGCGCAGCGTGAACACGCGCGGATCCTTGTCGCCATAGCGCTCGGTGACGTAGGCGAGGGTGCGCGTGGCCGAGAGCTTGAAGTGCTGGAACACCACCTGCTCGCGACGGCGCAGCACCGTGGCCACGATCGAAAGCGTGTTCGAGACCGGCGCGTGCAGCTGGCAGCGCCGTTGTGGATCGAACTCGGAGGTGATCGTGCCCCACTCGGTCAGCTCGGTCAGGGCGGTGCTCGACGCACCCTGGCTGAGCTTCAAGTAATCGGAGATCTCGCGCATCGACAGCGGCTGGCCAGCGAGCACGAGCAAGCCCCAGATGCGCCCGTGGATGCGCTTGAACCCGAAGGTCTTGAAGAACTGCTCGAAGTCGGGGAGCTGGGCCGCGAGCTGATCGTCGAGTCCGGGCCAGGGAACCTGGACAGGGTGGTCGTCGTCGGTGGTGTGGGCAGGCGTCGGTTGTTTGAGTCCCATGGGGTCACGGATTTCAGATTTATCTGAACTCTGTGAGCGCATCTTATGCGCGACAGGGGCCCTGGATTCCACCGCGGAGTGCAAAATCGGCCTCCCTGGGCCTGGAGGGGCCTCTTTCTGCCCCTGCTAGGCCGGGCGGGTTCCCCCGACCTGCCCGAGAGCGGCCGCTCAGGTCTCGATCGACAGCATCATGCAGTGCAGCCCGCTGCCGATGCCGAGCAGCGCGACGCGCTGGCCTCGCGTGATGAAGCCTTGATCCAGCGCCTGGTGGAACGAGAGGGGCAGCGACACCGAGCCCATGTTGCCGAGTCGCTCGACGGTGGGGAAGTCGATCTCCCAGGCGAGCCCCAGAGTCGACAAGAGCAGCCTGCGGTGAGCAACGCCCACCTGGTGCGTGACCACGCGCTGGATGTCCTCACGCTTCCAACCGAGCTCCTCCAGGTAGACCTCGAAGGTGCGCGCGGCGAGCGCGTTGCCCGCGTGCAGCAGCGCCTCCGAGTCGGTCTCCATCAAGGGACCGCTCGCGCCGTCGACGCGCTCGCCGTGGCACAGGTCGACGCTGTGCGTGTCGGCGAGCGCCGTCGAGCTCGTGAAGCGCGGCGAGTCGGGCGCGAGCGAACGGTGCGCGAGCACCCAGGCCGCGCCGCCGGCGCCGATGGTCAGCGACGCGAAGGCGCGCTTGAGATCCTGTTTGGTTCCGCGCGCGAGCAGAGCTTCGACGGTCGCGTCGACGAGCGCGCGTCCATCCTCGGCTGCGACGATCACCGCCGCGCTCAGGGTGCCGCTCTCGATCTGCGCGGCAGCGAGCGTGAGCGCGTTGGCGAAACCGAGGCAGGCGTTCGACAGGTCGAAGGCCACGGCCGTCGCCGGCAGCTCGAGCGCGCGGTGCACCACGGACGCGGTCGACGGCTCCAAGCCGTCGCGACAGACCGAGGCGTGCACGATCAAGCCGATGCGTTCGCGCGCGAGCGCGCTCTCGCGCAGCGCGACTTCGCCGGCGCGCGAGGCGATGCTCGAAGGCAGAGTTCCCTTCGCGAAGAAGCGTCGCTCGCGGATGCCGGTCATCAACTCCAAGCGACCGACGCGCAGCCCGAGTCGCGAGTACAAAGGCAGGAGGCGCGACTCGAGCTCCGTCGAGGTCACGACCTCGTCGGGCAGCACATGGGCCATGCCGGCCACGACCACGTCGCGAAAACGCATGAGCCCGCTACGGTAGCTCAACCGGCTCCCAGGCCGCCAGAACGCGTGTTCGATGGCGCGCGAGGTCGGCGGAGGGGAACTCCAGTTGACGTATCACCGCGTCTCCGTGCACCCTGTTGGCGATGACGACCGCGCCGATCACGATCCTGCACGTCGACATGGACGCGTTCTACACCGCCGTCGAAGTGCGCGACAATCCAAGTCTGGCGGACTTGCCGGTGTGCGTGGGAGGCGGCGCGCACCAGCGCGGCGTGATCGCGAGCGCGAGCTACGCCGCTCGCAAATTCGGCGTGCGCTCCGCGATGCCGACCGGCCAGGCCCTGTCCCTGTGCCCGCAGCTGGTGCTGGTGCCGCCCGACTTCGAGCGCTACACGCGCGAGAGTCGGCGCATCATGGAAGTGTTCCGCTCGTACACGCCGCTGGTCGAGCCCCTGTCCTTGGACGAGGCCTTCCTCGACGTCGCGGGATGCGAGCGCCTGTTCGGCGACGCGATCGAGATCGGGCGCGCGATCAAGCGCGACATCCTGCGCAACACCGGACTGGTCGCATCGGTCGGCGTGGCGCCGACCAAGTTCCTGGCCAAGCTCGCCAGCGACATGGACAAGCCCGACGGCTTCCGCGTGATCCGACCGGAAGAGGTGCGTACGCTGCTCGACCCGCTGCCGGTCAGCGCCATCTTCGGAGTCGGTCCGCGCACGGCCAAGCGCCTCGAAGCGCTCGGCGTGCGCACCATCGGCGAGCTCGCGGCGCGACCGCGCGACGAGGTCCTGGCTCGCTTCGGCGCCAGCGGCGCGTGGATCCACGAGCTCGCCCACGGAATCGATTCTCGCCGCGTCAATCCGCGCCGCGAGGAGAAGTCCTATTCCGTCGAGCGGACCTTCGAGCAGGACGTGTCCGACCGCGAGAAGCTCCTGCTCGCGCTGTTGCAATTCTGCGAGGAGCTGGGCGAGCGCCTGCGCGACCGAGGCCTGCGCGGCCGCACGATCTCGATCAAGGCGCGCTACGGGAACTTCAAGACCGTCACGCGCAGTTTCACCCTGGATTTCGCGACGAATCTGGGGCCCCGGATCTACTCGGCGGCGCGCGGGCTCTTCGCGCGCACGCCGCCCGGCGCGCTGCGCCTGCTCGGTGTCCAGGTCAGTTCCCTCGAGGACGTGCGCACTCCGATCCAAGGCGATCTCTTCGGCTCCGCGCTGACCAATACCCAGGGCGAGCCGGGAACCGAACGCCTCGAGCGCGCGACGGCGAGCATCGACAAGCTGCGCAAGAAGTACGGCGCCCGCACGGTCGTCCCCGCCAGCCTGCTCGCCTCCTCACGCATGCGCTAGTGTTGTCGGTACGGAGCCGGGCTCGATCACGACACTAACGCACGACGCGCAAGTCGCAGAAGCCGACTCGCGCCGTGGCGGGATCGCCGCCTGGCGCCGGCTGGAAATCGAGGATCAATTCTCCCGCGCTCTCGAAGCTCACCTCGAGATCGATCCGCGATGTGGACGATGGATGGTCGCCGACGCCGGAGCCCAGCTCGAAGCGCGCGCACTCTTTCTCGGAGTCGGCTTCCTTCGCGAGCACGACCGCGCTCACTCCCGCGAATCCCGGCGCCTTGGTGATCCAGGGCGGCACGGTGAAGCGCGCCTTCAGCCGCACGCTCCCGGGACCTGCGGCGAACACCAGGCGCGCGGGTGTCTGGGCGAAGGCCATGACCGGCTCCACGCCCCAGGCTGCGAACTCAGGAGCCACTTCCGATTCGTAGCGCAGCGGCAGATCGCCGGCGGCTCCCAGCACCAGCTCGAACGCGCGCGCCGGATCCAGATCGCGCGCGGCGAGCTCCGGTGCTCGCTGGATTTCCCAGGGGATCCGCGGAGCGAAGGCGCCCGCGACCCGCGTCCGAAACCGCATGGCGACGACGTGCGTGTTCGGCTTGCCGCGCGCGAAGGCGATCCAATCTTCCTTGGTCGGCAGCCAGGGTTGCAGCACCACGCCGGCCTCCAGGGCGAAGGGAGCGATGCGGCGCGTGCCGGCCTCGCCCGATGCGAATTCGAGATCGACGAAGACCTCGGGCGTCTGGTACAGCGCGCCGCGCAGCTTTCCGCGCAGCGACGGGCGGATGCTGGCCTCGAGCACCAGCGGCGCGTCGTCCGCGGGCAACTCGAAGCGCTCGCCCCAGGCGACCTCGCCGCGCGCCGCGAGCGTGCGCGGGCCGCTGGTGCGCGCCACGGCCCGCTCGAGCAGCAGGAATTCGCTTTCGTTCGCGCGCAACTGGAAATCGCGCAGCAGCACCTGGACCGAGAGGGGATCCTCGCTCGACGCCAGGCGCAGGTCGATGAAACCGGCGCGCCACAGCACGAAGTCGGGACCCGCGCTGCTGGCGAGAAAGGCCGCGTTCTCGCGCGCCGTGCGCTGGGTGAAAACCGAGAAGGACTGGAACACCGGCCGCGGTTTCCAGCGCAGGCCGTTCAAAAAAATCACGCCGTCCCCCTGGGCAAAGGCGGAGATGCTGCGCGTGCCCACGATCGCTTTCGTTCGCGGCAGCGCATGCTTCGCGGCCAGCCTCGCGCGCGAATTCTCGAGGGCCTGGCGCACGACCTTGGGATGGCTGATCCAGGTCACCGCGTTGCGCATCCGCTTCCCGCAGGCCTCGAGGGTTTCGCTCGGCGAATGCAGGCCGATCGTCGTGGTCGCCATGGCGCAGACCGCGGTGAGCAGCGCCACGCCGCAGCGCAAACGCGAATTGTTCCAAGCCGCAACCGGATCGGCAGCGGGCCCGAGAGGCACGAGGAACAAGGGGGCGATCATCGCCGCGCTGAAGAAAGTCACGATGTGATCGCTGGCGCGCGTGAATCCCGCCTTGTACGCGAGCAGCAGCGCGGCGGCGACCAGCAGGGCCTGGGCTCGCGGCGCGTCCAGCTTCCATCTTCCGCTCGCGAGCCGCGCATCGCGGGCATAGACCGCGCACAGGATCACGCCGATCGAAAGGCACAGGCAGCACAGCACGATGGCGAGCAAAGTCGGCGGCTGGCTCATCGCGGAATCGAATCCTGACGCCAGCTCGATCGAGCTCGAGAAATAGGCCGGCAGATCCTGCAGCTTCTGGCCGATGCACAGCCACACCAGGCACTGGACCAGGACGAATGCGCCGAGGCAGCGCAGCACTCCGCGGATTCCAGAGCTCGATGCGGCGCGCAGTACCAGGATCGCGACACAGACCAGGGCGAAGGTCAGCGAAGTGACCTTGACCAGCGTCAACAGCGAGAGCACGAGCATGGCGAGCAGGCGCGGCAGAGCTCGCATCCAACCCCCGAGACGCGCGTTCGCTTCCGGACCCGCGCCGAGCTCCAGCTCGCAGGCGACGAGTCCGACAGCGAAGAGCCACGCGTCCTCCGGCATCGGCAGCACGATCAGGATCAGGGCTCCCACGGCCATGTCCAGCCACGTCCCGCGCCGCGCGAGTCGCAGGAAAAGCAGGAAGGCGACGCAACTGCCGAACAGCACTTCCCACAGCCACAGTTTTTCGGCGTAGAGCTCTGGATCGAAGGGCGACCACGAGAAGTAAGCCAGCGGCCCGCTGGTGAAGACGATCTCGCGGCCGAAGCGCAGCCCCTGGCTCAAGGCGACGCCGAGCACCTGCTGGTAGGTCTGATCGAGGTCGAGGGCGGCGCTGTCGCGCGGCGCCGACACGCGCGCAAGAAAGCACAGGAGTCCGAGCGCCAGCAGCACGCTCGTGCGCATCCACGGCGGCGAGCGGCGAGCGGGGGCGTCGGGGTGGCTCATGCGGTGGGCTCGCTGCGCAGGATACCCGCAATGGCTAAGCTCTCACGATGGCCAAGCTTCCCGAACTCAATGCGCACGAGGCGCGCCTGCTCGCCGTCCTGTACGAGAAGGAGCGCACCACTCCCGATCAGTATCCGCTGTCCTTGCACGCCCTGACCGCGGGCGCCAACCAGAAAAGCAACCGCGATCCGATGACCGATTGGAGCGAGGCGGAAGTCTTCGTCGGCGTCACTGGACTGATGCAGAAGGGCCTGGCCGGCAAGGTTTTTCCTGCCGGCAGCCGCGTCGAGAAGTTCCGCCACAACGCGCGCGAGACCCTCGGTCTCGACGAGCGCAAGCTCGCGATCCTCGCGGAGCTCCTGATGCGCGGGCCGCAGACGATGGGCGAGCTTCGGACGCGCGCCAGCCGCATGAGCGAGCTCGGGGCGATTGACGCGGTCCAGAGCGACCTCGCGAGCCTCGCGGAGAGCGGATTCGTGCGGCGGCTCGAGCCGGGGCCCGGATCGCGCGCGGAGCGCTGGGTGCAGCTGCTGTCCGCGGGCCTGCACCCGCTGAACGCTCCGAGCGCCGCTCCATCCGCCGAGCCACGCGCGACCCGCGCCGAGCCGGGACTCGAGCAGCGCGTTGCCGAGCTGGAATCGCGTGTCGAGGCGCTCGAACGCGCGCTGACGCGGCCGGATTGAGAATCCTCAGCGTTTCAGCTGTGCTCCGCGGATGCCGACGGTGACCGGTCGCGGATCGCCGTCCTCGGGTTGGAGGATGACCAGGCGCAATTCACCCGCGACGGCCATGTCGACCTCCACGTCGAGGTCCAAGCCAGTCTGGAGCTCGCTGCCGGGAACCCCCAGCTCGTACCGCGCGCATTCGCGCTGCACGCCCTGTTCATGGGCGAGCACAGCGACTTGCACGCGCCGCGCCTGCCCAGCCTTGGCCAGCTTGGGATTCAAGCTCAGCTTCGCGGTGAGCTGCAGCTTGCCCGGCCCCGCCGCGTAGACCAGGCTCGCGGGCGACTGGATGTACACCGTCGCGGGCATGCGGACCCAGCCCATGAGCGTCGGTTCGCTCGGCGATTCCAGACGCAGCGGCGGAGACCTGAGCGCTCCCAGCACGAGTTCGCGCAACTCCGAGGCGTTCTGAATTGGCCTTCTCAAGTCCGGCGCCCGCTGGAATTCGTACTCGATTCTCGGCTGGAACGCGGACTGGGCGGCCGTATGGAACCGCATCGCCACGATCCGGTCCTGGGCACCTCCGCAGGCGTAGGAGATCCACTCCCCGTTCAAGGGCAGACACGGCCGCACCACGACACCCGCTTCGAGAGCGAAGGGCATGATCCGGTGCGGGCTCACGATTCCGCTCTCGAATTCCACTTCGGCGGTCACCGCGGGAGTCTGGTACAAGGCGCTGCGAAGTCGTCCCAGCAGCGAAGGACGGATGCGCGCCCTGAGGACCAGGGGCTCGTCGCCCGCGGGCAGCGCCAGACGCTCGTTCCAGGCGAGCTCGCCGCGCGCCTCCGTGGTGCGCGCTTCGAGCGGGCGAGGGCTGGCTCGCTCCAGCAACAAGAACCCGCCCTCGTTCACGCGGAGCTTGAAATCTCGCAACAGGACCTGGACCGAGAGCGGATCCTCGCTCGGGGGCAGGCGCCTGTCGATCGTGCCCGCGCGCAGCAGCACGAAGTCGGGTCCCTGATCGCTGGCCAGGAACTCCGCGTTCGCGCGCGCGGATCGCTGCGTGAAAACGGAAAACGATTGGAAGACCGGCCGAGGTTTCCAACGCAGGTCGTTGAGGAACAGCACGCCGTGCCCGATCGTGAGCACGCACACGCCGCGGTCGCCGACGACAGCTTTGATCCGCGGCAAGGACCAGTCTTCCAGGAGCCTTTCCCGGTCGTGGACCAGGTCCAGGCGAAGCTTGGAAGGCGAGCTCATCCAGTCGATCGAGGACTGGATCCTGGTCACGAGGTCGCGCGCGATCGCGCCGGGGGATCCGACCGGCTTGTGCCAGGTCGTCAAGGTAGGGAGCATGGCCAGCAGGATCACGCTGCAGCGCAGTCCCGATTGCATCCACGCGGATCGCGTGCTCGGCGCGCGACGGATCGGAATCAGGAACAGCGGCGCGATCATCGCCGTGCCGAACAGAGTTGCGCAGTGATCGGCGCGCGTGAAACCCGATTTGTAGGCGAGCAGCAGCGCGGCGAGCACCAGCAGCGCTTGAGTGCGGGCCGAATCGAGCCGTCTCCAGCTGCCGGACTTTCTGCTCTGGTAGAGGTGCACGGCGCACAGCCCCGCTCCCAGGGCGAGACAGCCCAGAGCCTGCTCCAAGGCTCTCGGCCCTGGAGCCAGGCTCATCGCCGAGCTGAATCCACCCGCCAGCTCGATCGATCCGTAGAGGTAGCTCGGCAGGTCCTGCAGCTTCTGCCCGATGCAGATCCAGACCAGGCTCAGGGTCGCCGCCGCGGCGGCGAGCCAGCGCAGAGCGCCGCGCAATTCGCCGCTCGACGCGGCGCGCCAGAGCAGAATCGCCAGAACGACCATCGCCATGGTCAGCGAGGTGACCTTGATCAGGCAGAGGATCGAAAGCAGGAGCAGTCCCATGCCTGCTTGCAGCCTGGCAGGCCAACGGGGAGCGCCGAGAGGTCTCGCCTCCATGGCTTCCAAGACGAGATCGGCCGCCAGCAGTGCCTGGAAGAACAGCACCTCGTCGAGCCGCTTGGGCAGGACGATCAGGACCAGGACACCCACGGACAGGTCGAGCCAGGTACCTCGGCGCACCAGGCGCGAGAAGAGCAACAGCCCGATCGCCGCGCCGAGCAGACCTTCCCACAGCCAGCACTTCGCCCAGAACAGCTCCGGCACGTAGGGTGAATAGGTGAAGTAGGCGAGCGGCCCGCTGGTGAAGACGATCTCGCGACCGAAGCGCATCCCCTGCGCGAGAGCGACGCCCAGGGACTGCTGGTAGGAAGGATCGAGGGCGAGGGTGACCGCGGGGTCCGGCGGCGACGTGCGCGAGAGCCAATAGGCTGTCCCCAAGAGCAGGATCAGCGCGATCCGGATCCAGCTCGACGAGCCACGCTGACGCTCTCCGGGGACCTCCTGCATGGGCGAATCTCGCGTCGGTCAAGATACACCAAAGCCTCGCGCGATCGCTGGCAGGCGCGGATGTCCGCGTCGCGCGCGCGAGGCCGCTCAGTGCGCTTCGAGCCAGTTCTTCCCGAAGCCGGTCTCGACCGCGAGCGGCACGTCGAGCACGGCGGCGTCCTGCATGCACTCGACGACCATCGGCCGCAGGCGATCGAGCTCGGAGCGCGGCACCTCGAGCACCAGCTCGTCGTGCACCTGCAGCAGGAGCTGCGCCGAAAGATCGCTCTTCGCCAGGCGCACTTCCAGATCGATCATCGCCTTCTTGATGATGTCGGCGGCCGAGCCCTGGATCGGCGTGTTGACGGCCATGTTCTCGGCGAAGGCGCGCAGCCTTCCGTTCTCCGAGTTCAATTCCGGCATCGGCCGGCGCCGGCCGAAAATCGTCTCGACGTAGCCGACGGTGCGCGCATGCTCGAGCAGGGCTTCGCGCCAGATGCGCAGCTTCGGGAAGGACTCGAAGTAGCGCAGCATGAAGCGCTTGGCCTCGACGATCGAGAGGCCGGTCTCGCTGGCGAGCCGCGCCGCTCCCATGCCGTACAGGAGGCCGAAGTTGACCGCTTTCGCGCGGCTGCGCATCTCGCGCGTCACCAGCCGCTCGTCGACGTCGAAGACCACGCTCGCGGTCGAGGCGTGGATGTCGCGGCCCTCGGCGAAGGCGGCTTTCATCAGGTCCTCGCCGGCGAAGTGGGCCATGATGCGCAGCTCGACCTGGCTGTAATCGGCGGTGAAAAGCACCCATTCGCCGCGCTCGTCCGGCTCGCGCGCGACGAAGGCCGCTCGCAAACGCTGGCCGCGCTCGGTGCGCACCGGGATGTTCTGAAGATTGGGATCGCTGGAAGCCAGCCGGCCGGTCGCGGCGGTGACCTGGCTGAAGGAGCAGTGCACGCGGCCCGTGCGCGGATTGACGAAGCGCGGCAGGGCGTCGACGTAGGTGTTCTTGAGCTTGGTCACCTCGCGCCAGTCGAGCAGGCGCTTGACGATCTCGACCTCGCCGTAGTTCGACTCGAGGGTCTCCGCGTCGGTCGACCAGCCGGTTTGCGTGCGCTTGGGCCGCTTGACTCCCGCGGCGTCCTGGATGCGCAGCTGCTCGAAGAGCACCTCGCCAAGCACTTTCGGGCTGCCCAGGTTGAACTCGCGGCCGGCGGCGGCGTGCACGGCCTTCTCGGCGGCTGCGATGTCGAGGTCGAGCTCGCGCCCGAAGATCTCGATCAGCCCGACGTCGAGCTTGATGCCGCGCGCTTCCATCGCCGTGAGCACGGGCACCAGCGGCATCTCGAGATCGCGGAACAGCGCCGTGTTGGCGGTCTCGTCGAGCTCCTTCTCCAGGAGCTGGCGCAGCCGCCAGGTGACGTCCGCGTCCTCGCAGGAGTACTCCGCGACTTTCTCGATCGGCACCTCCTTCATCGTGATCTGCTTGGCGCCGCGGCCGATCAGCTCGGAAGTCGGGATCTTCTTGAGATCGAGGTAGGTCAGCGCAAGATCGTCGAGGTTGTGCCGCCGCGTCGCGCCGGCGATGCAGTAGCTCGCGACCATCGTGTCGAACTCAGGCGCTGCGGGTGAGAGACCCTGGCCGATGAACACGAGCATGTCGTACTTGGAATTCTGTCCCGTGCGCAGGAAGCGCGGATCCTCGACGAAGGGACGCAGACGCTCGAGCAGCTCTGGCCTACCGCCGGGAAGGAGCGGGGGATCGAGATTGAAAGGCACGTACCAGGCGCGCATCGACTCGCAGGAGAAGGAAACTCCGACGAGTTCCGCTTCCAGCGGGAACAGACTGGTGGTCTCGGTGTCGATCGCGAAGCGGCCGGCGGCCAGAAGCTCGGCTTCCATCGCCAGAAGCTCCGCCTCACTGCGCACCAGGCGATAATCGCGCAAAGCGGCTTCGTCGGGCGCGGAGGATTCGACTTTTTTCATCAGGCTCTGGAACCCGAGCCTGCCGAAGAAGGCGCGCAGACCCTTGGCATCCGGCGCTGCCGGTCCGACGCCTTCGAGCCCCGGCGCCAGCGGAACGTCGGTGGAGATCGTCACCAGCTCGCGCGAGAGGATCATCATCTCGCGGTCGCGCTCGATGTACTCACGCGCCTTGCCTTTGACTTCGCCCAGGCGCTCGAGAAGATTCGCGACGCTGCCGAACTGCTGGATGAGCTTCGACGCGCCCTTCTCGCCGATGCCGTGCACCCCGGGGACGTTGTCGGAGCTGTCGCCCATGATCGCGAGCACGTCGATCACGCGGCTGGGGTCGGTCCCGAATTTGTCCAGCACGCTCTGCTCGTCCTCGATGACGACCATCGCGTCCTGCTTGAACACGTTGTAGAGCTTGATCGCCGGCGAGATCAGCTGCATGAAGTCCTTGTCGCCGGTCACGATGCGCACCTCGTAGCCGCGCGCTTCGGCTTGTCTCGCGAGGGTGCCGATCACGTCGTCGGCCTCGAAGCCCGGCACCTCGAAGATCGCGATCCCGTGGGCGCGCACCAGGTCGCGCAGCCAGGGCAACTGGCTGACCAGCTCGTCGGGGATCTTCTCGCGGGTCGCCTTGTACTCCTTGTACTTCTTGTGCCGGAACGTCGGGCCCGGCGGATCGAAGGCCACCGCGATGTGGTCGGGCTTCTCGTCCTCGAGCAGCTTGCGCAGGGTCAGCGCGAACCCGTAGGTCGCTCCGCTGGGCTGGCCCTCCGGCGTCGACAAGCCGGAGCGCGCCATCGCGAAGTGCGCGCGGTAAGCGAGGGCGGTACCGTCGAGCAGGAAAATTCGCGGCATGGTCGGCGGATTCTACGGTCCCGCTCGCGCTTTTCTCTCACCGCGCGCCAGCGGCCAGGGTCGCGAGCCGGATCAGTAGCCCTCGCCTTCCGCCGCGGCGCTCGCCTTGCCGCGGTGCAGGCGGAAAAGCAGCGCGAAGTAGGCCAGCGCGATCGGAATGCCGATCGACCACCAGCGCAGGGCGGTGCGCAGTCCGTCCTCGCTCGAAGCCGCATTGAGGATCGAGAGCGATTCGTGCTGCGAGCCGCTGGTGCGCAAGAGCACCGGGAACACGCAGGAGGCGGTGGTCGCCAGCATGGCGAGGATCCACAGGCTCGAGCCGACGAAGGCCAGAAGCTCCTTGCGCCGCAGGATCGCGAAGCCGATCAAGAGCCAGGCCGCCGCCGCCACGCCCAGCAGCAGCTTGGGCAAGCCGCGCTCGGCGAGGTGCTCGGAGATCGTGGAGTTGACGACGAAAGTCAGCTCGGTCGCGCCGATCCAGCCCAGGGTCGAAGCGATCCACAAGGGACCCGCGGCGCGGCGCGCGCGCTCCGCGACTGGCCCGTCGGTCTTCCACACCAGGTAATTCGCGCCGTGGAGCGCGATCACGACCACGGCGAAGCCTCCGATGGCCAGGGTGTACCAGTCGAGCAATCCAAGGGCTCCGCGCGGCGAAAAACTCTCGAAGAGCGGCAGGGCGAACCAGCCGCGCTCGTCGAGAGGCACGCCGCGCAACACGTTCCCCAGCGCCGCGCCGAGCAGCAGCGGCAGGCCGAAGCTCGCGCAGCAGAATCCGACGTCCCAGAAACGCCGCCACAGAGTCTCCTGCACGTGCGAGCGGAACTCGATCGCGATGCCGCGCAGGATCAGCATCCAGACGATCAGGAACACCGCCATGTAGAAGCCCGAGAATCCCGCGGCGAGGACCTTGGGGAAGGCGAGGAACAGCGCGCCGCCGGAGGCGAGCAGCCAGACCTCGTTGCCGTCCCAGTACGGACCGATCGCCGCGAGCACCTGACGGCGCTCCGAATCGCTGCGCGTCGCGAAGAGGTGCAGCATCCCCGCGCCGAAATCGAATCCGTCGGTCGCGACGTAGACCGCGATCATCAAGGCGCACAGCCAGAACCACAGCTCAGCCATGGAGCGGCTCCGCTTGGGCCGGCGCGTGGCGCGCTCCAGGCCCGTGGATCAATTCGCGCGACACGAGAAACAGGTAGAGCACGCCGAGCACCAGGTAGATGCCCGCGAATCCCAGCAGGGTGAACAGCGTCGATCCCGCGTGGACGGTCGGCGACGAGCCCTCGCTGGTGCGCATCATCCCGTAGACCAGCCACGGCTGCCGGCCCAGCTCGGTCGTCAGCCAGCCGACCGTGTTCGCGATGTACGGAAAGGGGAACGCGAGCATCAGGCACCACAGGAGGCCGCGCGAAGTTTCCAACCGGCCGCGCAGGCGCTGCAGATTCGCGAGCAGCATCAGCAGGATGAACAGCGTGCCCAGCCCCGCCATGATGTGGAACGAGTAGTAGAGCAGCTCGATGTTCGTCGGCCAGTCGGCCTCGGGGAACTCGGAGAGCCCGCGCACGTTCGACGAGAAACTGCCGTAGGCGATGAAGCTCAGAATGCCCGGGATGGCCACGGGATTGTCGAGCCGACGCTTTTCGACGTTGGGCTGACCGATCAGGACGATCTCGGCCTCGGTTCCGCTCTCGAAACGGCCTTCCATCGCCGCGAGCGAAACCGGCTGATGGCGCGCGACGAGCTTGCCCTGCATGTCGCCAGTGGGGAAGGCGACCAGGACACTGGAGATCAGGCCGACGATCGTTCCAATTCGAAGCTGCAGGCTCGCCACTTCGCGGTGCTCGCCGCGCAGCATCCAATACGCGCCGACCGCCGCCACCACGAACGAGCCCGTGACCACCGCGCCCAGGATCGTGTGCGCGTACTGGACCATCGCCCAGCGGCTGAACACGAAGGCGGCGAAATCGGCGAGCTGCAGATTGCCCGCGGCGTCGATCTCGTAACCGGTCGGATGCTGCATGAAGGCGTTGGAAGCCACGATGAAGTAGCCCGAGAGCCACGAGCCCACGAAGAGCGCGATGGCTGCTCCCATGTGCACGCGCTCGCCGAAGCGCTTCTCGCCGAAGACCAGCAGGGCCAGGAAGCTGGACTCGAGGAAAAAGGCGAACAAGCCTTCCATCGCCAGGGTCTGGCCGATGACTCCACCGCTGTACTCGGTGAAGCGCGCCCAGTTCGTGGCGAACTGGAACTCCATCGGGATGCCCGTGACCACGCCGACGGCGAAGTTGATGCCGAAGATCCGGATCCAGAAGCGCGCGGCGTCGCTCCAGTGCTGGGCTCGCGTGCGCGCCGCGCCGATCTTCAGGATCAGGATCACGAGCGCCAGTCCCAGCGTCAGTTGCGGGAACAGATAGTGGAACGTGATCGTGAAGGCGAACTGCAGCCGGTGGAAATCGAGCTCGTTACCCATGATTTCCGTTGGCTGTGCCTTTTAGACGAGCATCGGCCGCTCGTTCGTGCGGAAGTCGCGCACGAACAGTTCCAGGTTCGTCTGTCCGCGGAAGGTGTTCCAGCGCGGCGTGTAGGCCAGGTGCAGGGGCTTGCCGAACTCGAGCTCACCGGCGCGCGATCCCATGCCAAAGGCCATGGCCTTGAACACGCTCGCGTTCTGGCGCACGTGCAGCATCAGATGCGATCCGTCCGCGCCGCAGGTGCGCGCGGGTTGCGCGAGGCGCACGTCGGGAGCGTAGAGCACCGGCTTCTCGTTCTGCGCGCCGAAGGGCTCGAGTCGATCGAGGGCGCGCATCAGCTCCGCCGACATCGCGGTCAGCGGCACCTCGCCGTCGATCCACAAGGGCAGATGGGCGTGGGCGGCGCCCGCGAGCAGCTCGCGCGCGCGGACGTTGATCGCTTCGCGCAGCAGATCGATCGCATCGGCGCGCACTTCGCAGCCCGCCGCGGCCGCGTGGCCGCCGTACTTCTGCATGTGGGCCGCGCCGCCGTGCATCGCTTCGAGGATCGAGAATCCGAGCACCGAGCGCGCGCTGCCGCGACCGGATTCGCCGTCGAGCCCGATCACCAGCGCGGGGCGGTGCAGGCGATCGACGAGCCGCGCCGCGATCACGCCGACCACGCCCTGGTGCCAGCCCTGACCGGAGATGACCAGCACGGGATGCTCGCGCGGATCGGGGAAGCGCGCTGCCTCGCGCAGGGCTGCTTCGAGCAGCTTGGCTTCGATCTCGCGCCGCTCGTCGTTCATCGCATCGAGCTCGCGCGCCAGGGCGCGGGCTTCGCTCTGGGTCGTGGCGAGCAGGAGCTTCACCGCCGTCTCCGCGCTGCCCAGACGCCCCGAGGCATTCAGGCGCGGGCCGAGCTTGAAGCCGACGTCCTCCGCGACCAGCGTGCGCCCCTCGAGCTCGGCCACTTCGAGCAGGGCGCGCAGGCCGGGGTTGGTCGTCTGCTCGAGCGCGGCGAGGCCGCGGCGCGCGAGCACGCGGTTCTCGTCGATCAAGGGCACCACGTCGCAGACCGTGGCGATCGCGACGTAGCTCATCGCGTCGGCGAGGAACAGGCGCAGGTCCTCGCGCACGCGCCGCGCGCCGGAAATTTCCTGGCACACGCCCCAGGCGAGCTTGAACGCCACGCCCGCGCCGCACAGCTCGCGGAAGGGATAGCGCGAGCCGGCGAGCTTGGGATTGACGATCGCGATCGCCGCCGGCAGGGGACCGAGGGGCGGCTCGTGGTGGTCGGTGACGATCGTGTCGATGCCGTGCTCGGCCAGGGCCGCGATGGTCACGGCGGCCGAGGTGCCGTTGTCGACCGAGACGACCACCTTCGCTTCGCGGGCGAGGGCCTCCTCGACGGAATGCGGCCCGAAGGAATAGCCGTGCTGGAATCTGTTGGGGATGAACCACTCCGCGCGCGCGCCGACCAGGCGGAACAGGCGCATCAACAGCGCCGTGCCCGTGACGCCGTCGACGTCGTAGTCGCCGTGCACGAGGATCGTCTCGCCGTCGGCTATGGCGCGCTTCAGGCGCGCCGTGGCGGCGTGCATGCCGGGCAGCAGGAAGGGGTCGTGCAGCCCCATGGGGCTCGCCTGGAGGTGGCGCTCGGCCGCCTGCCCGTCGACGTGGCCGCGGGCGACC
>DATHET010000230.1:0-3265 GCA_035490315.1 Planctomycetota bacterium | reverse complement strand
GGTCCAAGCCGAGCCGACGCAGTTCGCCGTCCTGAAGGAGGTGCAGAAGGAGGGGCGCATCCGGTACATCGGCGCGACGGTGATCTCCGATGATCGGTACCCCGCGCTCGAGGCCATCATGCGCAACGAGCCGATCGACTTCATCGGCGTCGACTACGCCATCGACAACCGTGCCGTCGTCGAGGAGAAGATCCTGCCGCTCGCTCAGGAGCGGAAGATCGGCGTGGTGGCGTACTTCCCCTTCGGCGTGGGCAGCCTCTTCCAGCGCGTGGGCACCACACCCCTTCCGGAGTGGGCCGCCGATCTCGACGCCAAGACCTGGGCGCAGTTCTTCCTCAAGTACGTCATCAGCCACCCGGCCGTCACCGTGGTCCGTGCGGGGACGAGCCAGGCGAAGCACATGCTCGAAAACATCGGCGGCGGCATCGGCCGCCTGCCCGACGAGGCGACGCGGGAGCGCATGGCGGCGCTGGTCGACTCGTGGCCGAAGGCTGGGCCCGTGGGCAAGTAGGACAGCCTGCACCCACCGCCAGCTTGGGGGTCGGTGTCCAGGCAGCCTGCTGAAGCGGCCACGCCAGCTCGAGCCAGTCGCGGCGACAGCCTTCCGCAGCGCTTGCACGTGGACCGTTCGTGTCGTGCTACGTCGGTGAACTGCCCACCCGCGTCAGTTCGCGTGCGTTCTTCTGGTACGCAAACCGGAGAGAGACGGCCAGCACCGCCAGCGCGGCGGACATCGAGAGAGGCAATGCCCACATCCTTGTCAGCGGCAGGCTCATGCCGAGCAGCATGGCTCCGATCGAGATGACGCCTGCTGCCACGGCATAAGGCGACGACTTGTAGTACCACGCGTAGGGAAAGAGATGCGCACCGGTGATGATGGCGTAGCTCATCACGAAGTAATCCGAGTACGTCAGCAGGATGAACACGAGGAAAGGAAAGTAGAACAACTGCGCGAAGTTGAGCCACAGTCCGAGGGGTTCGAGCGGGTTGCCGGGCGTCTTCCAACTGGTCTTGAAAACCTTCGACAGGGCAAAGGCCAGCGGGATCGTGATGCTCCCGGCGACAAACGTATAGATGCTTCGGTTGTAGGCCGAGTGCGGGAGCGTCCAGATCCAGGCGAGGATCAGCCAGACGATGGCCGCTGACGTGATGAAGTCGATGCCGTTCTTTGCTCTGACGGAAAGTTCGAGGCGCAACCGGTCGAATGCGGCTTGGTCCATGACTTCAGGCTCGACACTTCGGAGATGATTCCTGCGACGGGCCGCACGCTCTGCTCCGCAGACAAGCCGTCGCGCGCGCGGCCATCTGGTTCCCGAGGTTGCCGATGATGACGAACGTCCGCAACCGTCGGCGCGGGATGTAAGGATTTCGTTGACAAGAACCCGTGGACCGGCCGTTGCGCCGGCGTGAATGCAAAGGTCGCTGCGAAACCGTTCGAAGTGCGCGCGGAGCGCTTGTTCCGCTCACCACGCCGGTGCGGGAGCACGCTCCCGGCACGCATCGCGACGGCGCGCGAGCAGGCGCGCTTCTGGACCGGTGCATGTGAGCGTCAGCGCGCGCTGGAATCGCTCGAGCGCCGCGCCGTGCTCGCCGAGCTGCCAGTGCAGGTGCGCCGCGACCGCCGCGACCAGCCCGTAGCGGCCGAGCTCGGGCGCGCTGTCGAGCGCGGCGAGCTCGGCGAGCCCCGCGCGCGGTCCGGCGACCTTCGCCAGCGCCACCGCGCGGTTCAGGCGCACGACGGGCGTGTCGGCGATCGCGACGAGCTGGTCATAGGCCGCGAGGATCGCGCGCCAATCCGTGGACGCGTAGTCGATTGCCACGGCGTGCAGCGAGGCGATGCGCGCTTCGACGTGCCAGGGCGTCAGCCGCTCGCCGTCGATCGAGCGCCGGAACTGCTCGAAACCGTGCGCCATCCAGCGCCGGTCCCAGCGTGAGCGGTCCTGCTCGGCAAGCGTGAGCACGTCTCCCAGCGCGTCGACGCGCGCCGGGAGTCGCGCGCCCGAGAGGAACATCAGCGCGAGCAGCGCGTGCACCTCGGGCCGCGCCGTGTGCTCGTCCATGGCGAGCAACGAAGCGAGCCGCACCGCTTCCTCGACGATATCCGGCCGCACCAGGTCCTCGCCGCGGTGCGCGCGGTAGCCCTCGTTGAACATCAGGTACAAAGCGTCGAGCACCGGCGGCAGGCGCAGGGCGAGCTCGCGCGGTGGCGGCACCTCGAAGCGCGCGCCGAGGCCCTGCAGCCGCGCCTTGCCGCGCGTCAACCGCTGCGCGATCGCGGCCTCCTTCGTGAGCAGCGCCGCGGCGATCTCACCCACGCCGAACCCGCACACGATCTTCAGGATCAGCGGCACGCGCGTGTCCGGCGGCAGCGCCGGGTGGCAGCAGATGAACATCATCCGCAGCGTGTCGTCGGCCGGCCCGTCGCCAGGCTCGGCGCGCGCCGCGTCCGACTGAGCGGCGTGCTCGCCGTCCCCCAGGTCCGCGCCGCCCTGCTCCGCGCGACGGCGCAGCGTGTCGAGCGCGAGGTTCTTCGCGACGCGAAACACCCACGCGTCCGGCCGCTCGGGCACACCCTCAGCCGGCCACGCGCGCAACGCACGCAGGAACGCCTCCGCGACGACGTCCTCCGCCAGGTCGATGCGCGCCGGCCCGAGCCGCCGCACGAGCCCCGCGACCAGCCGGCCGTAGCGGTGCCGAAACAGGTCCTCGACGAGCTCGTGCGGCGCGCGGACGTCCAAGCTCAGCTCTCGGGCTGGCCCATGAAGTCGATCTCGCGCACCTCGATCGAGCCGAAGCGGAAGTTGGGGTGGCCCTGGCAAAGCTTCACCGCGTGATCGTAGCTGTCCGCCTTGATCAAGTAGATGCCGCCGACGACCTCCTTGCTCTCGACGTACGGCCCGTCCTTGACGGTGACCTTGGCGCCTTGCGGGTGCATCACCTTGCCCCCCTCGTCGGTGAGCTTGTGGCCGAACTCGAGCCGGCCTTCCTTGGCGAGCTTGCCGGCCCAGTTCGCGTACTCGGACAGGACCTGCTCGAAGTCGGCGGGGGTGAACTTGCTGTAGTCCGCGGTCACGTCGCCGCGCAGGATCAGGAGGTACTTGGTCATCGGGGTTCCTTGCTTGATGGGGGGAGGCTGGGCGGGCACTTTGCGCGCCATTCGCGAGAGAGACGAAGATCTCCAGCCCGGCACGACAGAGATCCGGGATTCTCCTGTGCAGCCTGGGCACATGGGTAACACATCCCGTGGATCGAGGGGGCGGACCCC
>DATHET010000229.1:0-2363 GCA_035490315.1 Planctomycetota bacterium | reverse complement strand
CTGCCGTTCCGGATGGTGATTGCTTGCGCTTCAGGCCGGCGGATCCTTGCGCGCCAACCCTTCGAGGATCGCGGAGGCCAGACGCGGACCGATACCGGGCACGGCGGCGAGCGACTCGTGGGATTCCTCGCGGATCCCCGCGACCGATCCGAAGCGCGCGAGCAGTGCGCGTTTCTTGACCGGGCCCAGGCCGTCGATCGAATCCAGCTGCGAGCGGATGCGGCCGCGCTCCTTGCGGTGGTAGGCGATCGCGAAGCGGTGGGCCTCGTCGCGGATGCGCTCGAGCAGGAGACGCGCGGGTGAATTGCGGCCGAGCTCCAGCGGCTCGTCGACGCCCGGCAGGTACACGCGCTCCTCGCTGGCCTCCTTGGTACGGCCCTTGACGCGCCGCTCGGAGCGCGCCTTGGCGAGACCGATCATGCGCACTTCGGGGAGACCTGCTTCGGCGCGCGCTTCGAGGGCGCTGGCGAGCTGCTGCGCGCCGCCGTCGATCACGATCAGGTCGGGCAGTTCGTTCTCCTGGGCTCCGCGGCGCAGGGAGCGGCCGACGACTTCCTTCAGCGAAGCGAAATCGTCCTGGCCCACGACCGTGCGCAGCTTGAAACGGCGGTAACCCGACTTGTCGGCGTGGCCGCCGCGCATGCGCACGCGGCTCGCGACCGTGTGGCGGCCCTGCAGGGTCGAGATGTCGAAGCAATCGATCACCTCGGGCGAGCCGGGCAGGTCGAGCAGCTCGGCCAGGGCCTCGAGCGCCTCCTCCTCGACCGCTTTCGAATGCTTGTGGAAATCGAGGGCCGAGCGCGCGTTCTCGCGAGCGAGATCGAGCATGCGCCGCCGCTCGCCCGACTGCGGCACGATCCAGCGCGTGCCCGCACCGAACAGATGTTGGAAGAGCTCGAGATCGGCGGGCTCGCAGTCGAGCACGATCTCGCTCGGCGCCGCGCGCTTGCCCGCGCCGTACAGCGCGGTGATCACGTTGTTCCACAACTCGTCGTCGGGCAGCTCGGAGCGGAACCAGTGCGAGCGACTTTCTTGAAGGCGGCCGCCGCGAAACGCGAGCCGGTGCAGCAGGGCGTCGCGGCCCGAGCGCACCAGCGCCAGCACGTCGCGCTCGACGTTGTCCGCGGGCCGCACGCCCTGGCGCTCGACGGTGCGGCGCAGGGCCGCGAGGCGGTCGCGCCACTGCCCCGCGCGCTCGTAATCCTGCACGGAACTGGCCGCGAGCATCCGGCCGTCGAGCTCCTCTTCCAATTCGGCGATGTCGCCGGAGAGGATGCGCTCGGCCCGCGCAACCAGCTCGCCGTAATCCTCGCGCGTGATCAAGCCGACGCAGGGCGCCGCGCACAAGCCGATCTGGTGCTTCATGCACGGCCGCGAGCGATTCGCGAACACCGAGTCGGGGCAATCGCGCAGCGGCACGACGCGGTGCAGATCCGAAAGCGTGCGCCGCAGCGAGCGCGAGTTCGCGAAGGGCCCGAACAGACGCGAGCGGCCGCTGGATTCGCCTTCGCGCGAGCGCTCGGGATTGTGGGCGCGCACGAAACGGAAGCGCGGGAATTCCTCGCCCGAATCCAGGCGCAGCATCAGGAAGGACTTGTCGTCCTTGAGCCGGATGTTGTGCAGCGGCTTGTGCTGCTTGATCAGCGCGTCCTCGAGCAGCAGGGCCTCCTGCTCGGTGCGCGTCACGATGGTCTCGACCGCGCTGGCGTCCGAAACCAGGAAGCGGATCATCAGCCGGCCGTCGCCGCCGGGCCGGCGGTAGCTGCGCAGACGCGCCCGCAGCGAGAGGGCCTTGCCGACGTAGAGCACGTCCCCCGCCGCGTCGCGGAACAGGTAGACGCCCGGCTTCTCGGGCACGCCGTCGAGGCTCCAGCGCGGTTCTTCCGACATCGGCCGCATCATAGGACGCGGAATCCCGCTGACACGAGCCAGCCGCGAGGCGACACTCCCGCGGTGACTTCGCTGCCAGGGCCTCAAAGTTCCGTGCGGGTCTACGCCTCCCATGCGCTCGAGTTCAGCGCCGAGCGCCAGGCCCACTTCGCGAGCCTCCTGGATCCCGCGGAATCCGCGCGCGCCGCCCGCTTCGTGTTCGACAAGCACCGCCGGCGCTTCATCGCTGCCCACGGATTCGTGCGCGAGGTCTTCGCGCGCGAGACCGGCGGCGATGCGCGGGCCTTCGCTTTCGAGCTGGGACCGAACGGCAAGCCGCGGCTCGCGGGCGTTGATTTGCATTTCAATTTGACGCACACCGGCGAGCACGCGCTGCTCGCTGTCGGCGAGCGCGAGCTCGGCCTCGACGCCGAGGAGATCCGAGGCGAGCGCGTGGACGGGCCTCTGGCTCGGCGCGTGATGACCGATCCGGA
>DATHET010000228.1:0-2125 GCA_035490315.1 Planctomycetota bacterium | reverse complement strand
AGGGTCGAAGTCTGGGCGCAGTCGACAGCAGAGCTGAGATGCTGAGCGCAACGGGCAGAGACTGGACATTAGAACGAAACGGTCATCCTGAATGTTCCGTAAAGTTAGGTCATTCCCGAACATGAGAGCAAAAGGGGGCTCCGCATGGGCCATCCCCACCCGCGTGCATTCCACGCGGGAATCCTCCCGATGAAACTGCCCCGCATGATTGTGCAACGGCCTTCTGGAGACCCCGCGGAGCTTGCGCGGGCGCTTTGCACAATCATGCGGGGCAGTTTCCCTCCCAGTCCCGCTACTCCGGATCGGCCTCGGCCAGGCTGCGAACGCTCGCGATCAGATCCGAGACGTCGCTCTCCTGCAGCACTCGACGCAGGGCCGCAGACCGATCGCAATAAGCGAAGAGCAGGAGTCGGCGCTGATCGGCCTGCAACACGTCACCCAGGGCCATCAGGACTTCGTCGGACGGCAGTCGATTCCCGAGCTCCATCTCGCGCACGAAGGTGTAGGAAAGTCCGAGCGACTTGGCGAATGCCAGCCGGCTCTGCCCTCCCCGCAACTCGCGCAAATAGACCCCCAGGAGATGTTTCATTGCTGAAACAGCCACGGTGCCGTCACCCTGGCGCCCCGTCAATCGCCATTGTTGCGAAAGTGAACAGTCCGCCACGTTCCCCGACCCAGGATCGCCGGCCTTGTGAGCGGCAGGCCGCGCCCTGAGAATCCGGCGATGACCGCCACCGACCCCATCCGATCCTCGTTCGAGGAGGCGGCCCAGACGCTTCGCTCCTTCCTCGACGCCCCCGACGGCATCCCGGGCGTCCAACGCTTCGCCGACGCCGCCGCCCAGACCCTGGAGAAGGGCGGCCTGCTGATGTCCTGCGGCAACGGCGGCTCCATGTGCGACGCCATGCACTTCGCGGAGGAGTGGACCGGGCGCTTCCGGGGCAACCGGAAAGCCCTCGCGGCGGTCGCCTTCGCGGATCCGAGTCAGCTCACCTGCATCGCCAACGACTTCGGATTCGACGAAGTCTTCGCGCGCCAGGTCGAGGCCCTGGGAAAGTCAGGCGACCTGCTCGTCGCGATCTCCACCAGCGGCAATTCACCGAACATCCTGCGCGCCTGCGAGGTCGCCCGAGCGCGCGGCGTGCGCACGGTCGGCCTGCTCGGCAAGGGCGGGGGCAAGCTCAAGTCGATGGTCGACATCCCGATCGTCGTGCCGGTCGCGCAGACTTCCGATCGCATCCAGGAAGTGCACATCAAAGTGCTGCACATCGTCATCGAGGCGGTGGAGCGACGCCTGTTTCCGGCGAACTACTCCGCGACCAGCTGAACGCGTCAAGCGGCCTCAGATCGAGTCGAGGCCCCAGAGGAAAGGTTGCAACGGCAATCCGGGCGCTTCGACGCCCAGCTCGCGCTCGAGGTCTGCGACCGCGTCTCGATTGCCGCGCGGTGAGAACAAGAGTGCGAGGAGATCCTCGTTGCTGAGCGAACGCGAGCCGCGTGGTCCGCGAGCGACGACGCTCGCGCCGACTTTCGAGTGGCTGTCGCGCTCGACGCGCAGGCTTCCGCCGAAGCGATCGACCAGCTCGCACAGGGCTTCGCTGTCGAGCACCTTGGCCATGGCGAGGATTCCGTCGTTGATCTGCGCGCCCAGGCCGCGCATGCGCTCGCGCATCCGACTCGCGCCGGGAGGCGCGATCACGGCGATCGAGCCTTCCGGATCCAGCGGTTGCAGTCGACGCGCGTGCTCCGCGATCAAGGCCATCACGTCGTCCTCGCCACCACCCCATTCGTGGACCGTGTTCGCGAAGTCGCCGCCGCGACCGAGGCAGGCGTAGGCAGCGACGTCGCGCTCGCGTTGCAGCACCAGGGTCGTCATGCCCGGGCATTCGAGCAGCGCCGCGGTCTCCACTTCTGAACGATCGGCTCGCGCGGAGTGGCGCGAATACAAGCGATGAACCGCCGCGACGTCGTCAGGAGCCAAGGCGCGCAGCGTGGCGTCGCTCACGACGCTGGCAAGGCTCTCGAGCGGCAGCACGAAATCGATTTCCCAGCCGATCGCGCGATAGCCGCGCGCGGCGTAGAAATCCGGATCGTCGGCCCAGAGCAAGGCAGCAGCGCAACCCTC
>DATHET010000227.1:0-17178 GCA_035490315.1 Planctomycetota bacterium | reverse complement strand
GCGACATGAAGACCCTCGCGGGCGGAGCGAAGTCCGAAGGCAGGGAGTTCCTGCACGGCAGCCACGTCGAGACTCTGTGGCCCGCGAGCGCGGCCGACCAGGCACGGGTCACGAGCGAGAGCTGCGTCGCTTGCCACAGCGCGCAGTGGCAGAGCGATTCCCTCGCTCAGTCCACGAAGATGGTCCTCGCGGAAGCCTGCAAGACCTGCCACGCCGATCCCGCGCGGCCCGAGACCAAGGAGCTGGTCAGCGAGCGCGTCGTCGACACCGATAAGAAGACCGCGACACAGTTCTCCCATGCCTTCCACCAGGGCAAGGTCGAAGGCGGTTGCTTCGCCTGCCACGCCTTCCAGGGCGCCGACGACAGCGATCCGCGCGCTCGGCCCTTCGTGCCCGAGAACGTGCTGAACTGCACCAAGTGCCACTCCGACCACCAGCAAATCGCCGGCGGCGCCTGCACCTTCTGCCACCCCGCGAATTCCGCCGGCAGCGACAGCGCCCTGCAGTTCCGCGGCGAAAAACCATCGCGCATGGACTGGCCCGCCGCGATCCAGTTCAAGCACTTCGGCGGCAGCGCCGAGCGCGGTCACCGCTCCTTCGTCACCGCCGCCGGCGTCTCGTCAGCCCAAGGCTGCGGCAAATGCCACGACCTCGAGAACCTGAAGCAGGCGACCGACGTCAAAGCCGTCGCGATCCCCGGAGCCCGCGGCTCGCTCTGCATCGACTGCCACGCCAACAACCGCGGCTGGTTCCACTGGACATTGCCGGATCCGAGCGGCGCCCGGTAGGCGACCGCGTCGTAACGGCATGCAAAAAATGGCGGTATTTTACCGGGTACCGGAGATGCCGGGGAAGCCGGTCGGGTAGTCGGTGCCGGGGCCGCCGAGTTCGTCGCCGACTTTGGAGCGGTAGGTTTCGCGCCAGTTGCGGTCGGAGAGCAGGGCTTTCACGCGCTCGAGCCTGGTCTCCTTGGCGGCGGCTTTGACGTAGGCCTCGTTGACGAGGTCGGCGCGGGCGGAGTTGAAGTGGCAGTCGATGCAGGCGACGTCGTTCCAGAAGTACTGGATCGGCTTCTGGTCGGCGGGGCTCGCGGAGGCCTGCTTGCGCAGCGCGATGCGCGCCTCGTGCGGCGTCTCCATCTGGCCCGTGGTGTTCTTCACTGAGATCACGATCGGGTTGCGCGCGGTGCGCAAGCTCGAGTTCGCGTCAAAAGGCTTGTCGATCAGCTTGTGGCAGGAGGTGCAGCGCGCGTCGCCCTCGTGGACCTGGGATCCGCCGTCGGAGACCAGACGCGCGCGGCCGACCTGCACGATCTCGCCCTTGGTCGGGACTCCCGCGGCGTGGCAGGTCGCGCAGGATTGCACGGTCGAGAGGCTGAAGCGATTGACCTTGCCCTCGGGCTTCGCCGGATGGCTGTGGCACAGGGTGCACTCGGCGATTTTTTCGACCAGCGCGATCTTCGGCTGCCCTCCCGCGGCGCTCACGAGGTGACAGTCGGCGCAGGCGACCGGCTTGCCATCGCGGTTGTTCTTGCCGACGTGTTGCTGGTGGTCGAAACGGTAGAGCTTCGTGACCGGATTCTTCTCGAGAGTCGGCGTCGGCTCGGTCTTGCCGTGGCATTCGACGCAGGCCTTCGAGTCGTAGTGGATCTCGATTTTTCCGAGGGACTTGGAGATCGCCACCGATTCGTGGCACTTCGTGCACGCGCTGCTCGGCTTGGGCGTCGCGGGGTCGGCGAAATTCAGAGGCAGGTGCGTCGCGTGGCTGAAGGCCTTGTTGCTGATGCGCGAGGGCTGGGCTTCGAGCTTGGCTTTGTGGCAATCCGCGCAGCTCTCGGGCGCGTCCGCCGTCAAGCCCTTGGCGATGAACTTGTGGCTCTGGCGCTCGAAGCTGAAGCTCGCGGGGTCCGCGCGCTTGACCACTTCCTGCGGCCGATTCTCGGCCATCGCGCTGCGCGTGGTGAGCGAGCCCGCCTCGACCGTGTGGCATTGCGCGCAGGCGTCGACGTTGCCGTGGTCGGGGATGTTGAACTCGGCGTGGCACTCGATGCAGCCGTGGAATCCGCCCTTGCCGTTCGCCGGCTGGAGGAAGGGCTTGAGCGTGAAGCTGCGCACGCCTTCATCGGCCTTGCGCTTCGGCGAGGTCTCGAATTCGTGGCAGCGCAGGCAGCCCTCGGCGCCGATCGGCTTGACTCCGGCCTTGCCCGTGCCTTTTCCCAGGTGCTGCGAGTGCGAGAAAACTCCGGCGGTCGGGCTGTCGACTCGGTAGAGCTCGCCGTCCTCGCGCTTGCTCGACGTGTCGAAGGACATCCCGATGTGGCACTTCGTGCAGGCGCCAGTGTCGAACTGCGTCTCGGCGAGCGAATCGGGCTTGGAGCTCTCGATCGAGGCGTGGCATTGCTTGCAGGTTTCCAGGCTGCCGCTCTGGATGTCCGCGTCGCTGACGTGCGAGGCGTGGCTGAAGACCAGCGGCTGCTTCGCGCCGCTCGCATGGGCGCGCTTTTTCGCCTCCTCGGTCAGGCCCTTGTTGAAGCTCTTGCGGACCTCGGGCTTGGAGTCGTCGTTGTGGCACTTGACGCAGTAGGCCTTGTTCTCGAGGTTCTCGGCCGGGAGCTTGATCCTCCACGGCGGCTTCGCATTGCCCGCGTCCTCGTAATGGCATTCGGCGCAGTCGTTCTTCAGGTGCTGCGAATGCTTGAACAGCTTGTCGGCCTCGCGCGCCGGGTCGACGCGGGCTTTCGACGTGTCGATCGTCTGCGCCTGGGTCTCCTTCCAATAGCCGTCGGGGTCGTGGCAGCGCGAGCAGCGATCGGTCGGCTTGTCGAGCTTCTCCGCGGGCACTTCCGGCCGGTAGTCGTGGCAGCCGCGGCAATCGCGCGCGACCTCGCCGTCGCGGCCGGTGAGCTTGCCCTTGACCGCTTCGCTCGACCAGCGCGCCGAGACGTGGTTCTCGTGCTGGAACAGCGGAGCTTTCGCGGCAGGCTTGTCCTGTGCCAGGGACGTTCCCAGCGCGAGAGCGAGCGTGGAAGCGAGCAGCAGGAAGGCGAAGGGAAGTCTTCGGAGCACGGGATCCAACTCTCGTGAAGGATGCGGCCGCGGGCAAGGGGCCACAAGCATGGTCCGCCGGAAAGTTCTAGCGTCCGCCGCGGCTTGGGCGGTCGACACGGATCGAGCGCGGTAAGATCGGCTCGTGGTGATCTTTGGACTGCTGTTGTCGCTGGGCGCGCTGCCCGCGGCGGCTTCGTTCCAGGAGCCGGCGGCCGCGGTCGACTTCGTGCGCGACGTCCAGCCGATTTTCCGCTCGGCCTGCGTCGAGTGCCACGACGGAGCGAAGCGGCGCGGAGGCTTGCGGCTCGACAGCAAGCGCTCGGTGTTCCAGGGCGGGAAGTCGGGCCCGGAAATCGTCGCGGGCAAGCCGGACGAGAGCAATCTCCTGCGGCGCGTGCTCGGCCAGGGCGGCAAGCAGGCCATGCCGCTCGACGCCGATCCGCTCGAGCCGGGCGAGATCGCGACGCTGCGCGCCTGGATCGAGCAGGGCGCGGGCTGGCCTGATGCCGCGAGCGACGATCGCGAGACGCAGCACTGGGCCTATGCGCGGCCGCTGCGGCCGGTCTTGCCCGTGGTGAAGGATGTTGCGTGGTGCGCGAATCCGATCGACCGTTTCATCGAGGCGAGGCTCGAGCGCGAGGGCCTCGCTCACTCGCCCGAGGCTGACCGCGCCACGTTGATCCGGCGCGCGAGTCTCGACCTGATCGGCCTGCCTCCGACGCTCGCCGAGATCGATGTCTTCGAGCGCGACAAAAGTCCGCGCGCCTATGAAGACCTCGTCGATCGCCTGCTCGCTTCGCCGCGCTATGGCGAGCGCTGGGCGCGGCCCTGGCTCGACCTCGCGCGCTACGCTGACACCAACGGTTACGAGAAGGATCTTCCGCGCTCGCTGTGGCCCTGGCGCGACTGGGTGATCCGCGCGCTCAACGCGGACATGCCTTTCGACGAGTTCACGCGGAAGCAGCTCGCGGGAGATCTCCTGCCCGATGCGAGCGACGACGATCGCATCGCCACCGGATTCCAGCGCAACACGATGCTCAACGACGAAGGCGGCATCGACAAGGAAGAGTTTCGCGTGGTCGCCGTCGTCGACCGCGTCAATACCACGGCGAGCGTGTGGCTCGGCACGACCATGGCTTGCTGCCAGTGCCACGACCACAAGTTCGATCCGTTCACGCAGTCCGAGTACTACCAGCTCTTCGCGTTTTTCAACCAGACCGAGGACGTCGGGGCGGGCAATGGGCCGGAGATGGCGGTGCCGACGCCGGAGCAGCGGCGCGTGCAGCAGGATCTGTCCGCGCGCATCGCGAGCCTGGCGAGCGCTCTCGATTTCCCGCCCGATGCCGCGCCCTTCACGGCCTGGCAGCAGCAGATTCGCGCGGAGCTCGGCGCTGCCGAACCGGTCGCCGGGCTGGCCAGGCGCTTCGGCTTCGAGGAGTTGCAGGCGCGAGTCGGCTTCCTCGACGGCGGCCGCGAGCTCGCCTTCGAGCGCGACCAGGGTTTTTCCTACGGCGCCCTGGTCAAGCTCGGCAAGGGCGGCTGCGTGCTGGCGAAAATCGACGATCTGCATGCTTACCGCGGCTTCGATCTCTTCGCGAACAACGGGCGCTTCGAAGTCCACATCGTCCACGAGTGGCCGAGCGACGGCATCAAGGTCCAGACGCGCGAGGTTTTCGGCGCGGGTTTTTGGCGGCACGTGTTCGTCAGCTACGACGGCTCGAGCAAGGCGGCGGGCATCCGGATCTACCTCGACGGCGTCGCGCAGGAGCTCGAGGTGGTCAACGACACGTTGACCGGCACGATCCAGAACGACGTCGCGCTCAAGATCGCTTCGCGCGAAGCTTCGGGCGCCTTCGATGGAGCGCTCGACGAAGCGCGCATCTACAGCCGCGAGCTGGGGCACGAGGACGTGCGCCGCGTGTTCCGCGAGAGTCTAAAGGTCATCCTCGAACGCGACGCGCCGGCTCGCAGCGAGGAGCAGCTCGCCGAATTGCGCGCGGCGTTCATCGCAGAGACTCCGGAGCTCGCCGCGCAGCAGACCGAGCTCGCGAAGTTGCGCGCCGATCTCGCGGGCCTGCGGATTCCGACCACGATGGTCCTGCAGGAGCTCGCGACACCGCGCCCCACGAACCTGCTGCGGCGCGGCAATTTCCGCGATCCGGGCGCGGAAGTAATCGCGGACGTTCCGGCCGCGCTGCACGCCTTCCCGGACTCCCTGCCGCGCAACCGCCTGGGCCTCGCGCGCTGGCTGGTGGACTCCGCCAATCCTCTGGTCGGTCGGGTGACGATGAACCGCGCCTGGGAGACCTTCTTCGGCAACGGCCTGGTCGCGACCGCGGAGGATTTCGGCACCCAGGGCGACGCTCCGACCCATCCGGAGCTGCTCGACTGGCTGGCGGTCGAGTTCGCCGAGCGGGGCTGGAGCCAGAAGGCGATGCACAAGCTGATCGTGATGTCGTCGACCTACCGTCAAGCTTCGCGCGTCACGCTCGCGGTGCTCGAAAAGGATTCCGCGAACCAATGGCTTTCACGCGCGCCGCGCGTGCGACTCGAAGCCGAGATGGTGCGCGACAATGCCCTGGCGATCGCGGGGCTGCTCTCGGCGAAGATCGGAGGCCCGAGCGTGATGCCGCCCCAGCCTCGCGGAGTCTGGGCCGATAGTTTCGCGACCTTCGACACGCCCGATGAAAAATGGGTCGATGCCATGGGCGAGGATCGCTGGCGCCGCGGGTTGTACACGTACCTGCGCCGCAGCGCCGCCTATCCGAGCGCCTTGACCTTCGATGCGTCTCGCCGCGACGTGTGCGTGGTCAAGCGCTCGCGCTCGAACACGCCGCTGCAGTCCTTGATCACGCTCAACGATCCTGTGTTCGTCGAAGCCGCGATCGCGCTCGGCGCGCGCATGGTGCGCGAAGTGGATGGCGACGCAGCAGCGAGGATCCGCCATGGAGTCCGGCTGTGCCTGGCTCGCGCGCCGACGGCGTGGGAGCTCGAGCAGCTCGGCGGTCTGTACCAGCGATCGCGCGCGGGCTTCGCGAAGGACGGTGGAGCGGCGAAGGAATTCACGCAGCAAGGAATGGTCGACGTCGCCGGTTTCGATCCGATCGAGCTCGCCGCTTGGATCGTGGTAGCCAACGTGCTGCTCAACCTCGACGAGACGATCACCAAGGGATGAGCCACTCGCCCGATCCCGCGCTCCAACGCGAACTCCTGCGCGCGATCACGCGCAGGCAGCTCTTCGCTCGCGCCGGCATGGGCCTGGGCGCGATCGCGCTCGGCTCGCTGCTCCAGCGCCAGGGTCTTGGCGGCACCTCGCCCCAGGTGCGCAGCGATCCGCTCGCTCCGAAGCCGCCGCACTTCAAGCCGCGCGCGAAGTCCGTGATCTACTTGAACCAGACCGGCGCGCCCTCGCAGTTCGACACCTTCGAGAAGAAGCCCCTGCTCGCGCGACTCGACGGCAAGCCCGTTCCGAAGGAGTACATGGCCGGCCAGCGCTTCGCCTTCATCAAGGATGGCGAGCAGCCCAACGTCCTCGACTCCCTGTGGAAGATGTCGCAGCACGGCGAGACCGGCTCGTGGGTCAGCGAGCTCCTGCCGAACCTCGCCAGCGTCGTCGACGAGCTGTGTTTCGTGCGCGGCATGCACACCGACGAGATCAACCACGTGCCTGCTCAACTGTTCCTCGAGTCCGGCTCGCCGCGCATGGGCCGTCCCTGCATCGGCTCCTGGGTCACTTACGGCCTGGGCAGCGAGTGCGCCGACCTGCCGGGCTTCGTGGTCCTCGCCAGCGGCAAGGCCGGCCGCTGCGGCACGACCTGCTGGGGCAGCGGCTTCCTGCCGTCGCTGTACCAGGGCGTGCAGTTCCGCTCGCAGGGCGATCCGGTCCTCTACCTGTCGAACCCGCGTGGCATGGATCCCGCGCTGCGCCGCGACTCGCTCGACACGATCCGCGCGATCAACCAGGCCGAGCTGGCGCGCACGGGCGATCCGGAGATCGAGACGCGCATCGCGGCCTATGAGATGGCGTTCAAGATGCAGACCTCCGTGCCCGAGCTGATGGACATCTCGTCGGAGTCGGCGGCGACCCACGAGCTGTACGGCACCGAGCCCGGCGTGACTTCCTTTTCGAACAACTGCCTCCTGGCGCGGCGGCTGGTCGAGCGCGGCGTGCGCTTCGTCGAGCTCTACCACGGCGGCTGGGACCACCACGGCGGCGGCGATCAGAACCTGGTCACCGGCATGCCGCGCCTGTGCAAGGAAGTCGACCGGGGATCGATGGCCCTCATCGCCGACTTGAAGCAGCGCGGGATGCTTGACGACGTGCTGGTGATCTGGGGTGGAGAATTCGGGCGCACGCCGATGCTCCAGGGCAAGTTCAACAAGGACGACCTGGGCCGCGACCACCTGCGCACGGCCTTCACGATCTGGATGGCCGGCGGGGGAGTGAAGCGGGGATTCAGCTACGGCGAGACCGACGACCTGGGCATGAGCGTGGTCAAGAACCCCGTGCACGTCCACGACTTCCAGGCCACCCTGCTCCACCTCCTCGGCCTGGACCACCTGCGCCTGACCTACAAGTTCCAGGGGCGCCAGTTCCGACTGACCGACGTCGCCGGGAAAGTGGTGCACGAATTGCTGGCCTGAGGGAACTTTTTCGCAGGCCGAAAGTGGCGTCCCTCGATCCCTCGGCCTTGCTATAGGATCGAAGAGGCCATGAAGATCCATCTCCATCGCGTGCCGCTTTTCCGATCCGCCGCCCTGGTCCTGGGATTCTGCTCGAGCGCGAGTCTCGCCTCGGCGCAGACGTTTCAGTTCGCTCCGCAGCGGATTCCCCAGGGAGCTCCGTTCAACAACTCCTACACGGAGAACGTGGACTTCGCCGACGTCGACCAGGACGGCGACTGGGACGCGGTCTTCGCGGACGGCGGAGATCTTGGCAACGACCAGAATCGCCTGTGGATCAACATGGGCGGAGCACAAGGCGGCACGCTGGGCTTCTTCGAGGATCGCACCGCGACTCAATGCCCTGTCGTGGCGGACGCCAGCCGCGACGTGGATTTCGTCGACGTCGACGAGGACGGCGACGTCGACGTGTTCGCGTCGAACACCTCGCAGATCTCCAACCAGACGAATCGCTGGTGGATCAACATGGGCGGAGCCCAGGGCGGCACGCCGGGCTTCTTCAGCGATCAGACCGCGGCGCGCTACGTCAATCTGGGCGTGAACAACGCCTCGACGTCTTCCTCGATCGCGCCGAGCGTGGTCCTCGCGGCCGGCGGATACATCGACTGGTCCTGCGACTCCGCCTTCGCGGATCTCGACAACGACGGATTCCGCGATCTGTTCCAGGGCACGTATGGGTTGCTCTCCGGCGGGGACATTCCCTCGCGCATCTTCCTCAACGACGGTTTGGGATTCTTCGAGGAATTCAACCCGAGCGACTTCCAGCTCAGCGGCACCGCGATCGCCGACGGCGATCCCGCCCTGTGGGCCCAGGGAATCCAGCAGCACCAGACGACCGACACCAGCGGCGCATTCGCGGACATCGCGACGGTTTCGATGTCGGTCTCGCTCGGCGACATCGACGCGGATTTCGACGTCGACATCCTGCACGGCGAAAAATACGAGTTGCCGCGCATGTTCCGCAATCTCTCGGTGGAGCAGAACGGCGCTCTGGCCCTGCGCGACATCTCCAACGCCGTGTACCCGCCCAACTGGTCGAGCGGCTCGGGCAAGTACCAGCAGGTCTTCGGCGACCTCGACAACGACGGCGACCTCGACATCTACGGCATGAACTGGGTCGACTTCTGCGACGTCGTGCTCACGAACAACGGCGGCGGCGTGTTCACCAGCGCTCCCGTCGCCAATTCCTGCGGCCGCGAGAGCGAGTCGGACCTGATCGACTACGACAACGACGGCGACCTCGACGTGTTCATGACGCGCCTCACCGGCCAGGAGCGCATCCAGGCGAACAGCGGCGCGGGCGGAGGCTATGTCTATTTCCTGGCGAGCGGCGTGGTACCGGCCGACACCTCGCGCTCCTGGGGCTCGGACGCGTGCGACGTCGACGCGGACGGCGATTACGACGTGATGGTCGCCAACGACCACGGCGAGGCCAACGCTCTGCTCGACAACGGCTCCGGGTTTGCCGACAACCGAGCGCCGCGCATCCCGCACCTCGAGCAAGCTCTGAATCGCAGCGCGAGCACACACCCGACCGTGGTGCGAGCCCAGGTCTACGACAACGCCGAGGATTACCTGACCGCCTTCAACGCGACCTCGCTCGAGTACTCGCTCAACGGCGGAGCTTTCGTCTCCGTGCCCATGCGCTGGTCGGGCGCGCAGATCTTCCGCGGCGAGATTCCTGGCCTGCTGGTCGGCGCGATCCAATACCGCGTGAGCTCGAGCGATCCGTACGGAAACACCGGTGTTTCGGCCCTGCGCGGCTTCACCGCGACGCCTTGCGACGGCGGGCCGATCGTGTACTGCACAGCCAAGCAGAATTCCTGCGGTGGCCTGCCCGTGATCTCGTTCAGCGGAGCTCCGAGCGACTCCGCGACAAGCGGATTCCTGATCCAGGCGACCGGAGCGCGCGCGGCGCGACCCGGGCTCCTGCTCTATGGACCCAACGGGCCGGCGAGCACGCCCTTCGACGGCGGGATCCTGTGCGTCAAGTCCGCCGGCATTCGCCGTGGTCCGCCAGGCCTGTCGATCGGCGGAACTCCTGGGGCTTTCTGCGACGCGGTGTTCAAGCTCGACATGAACGCCTTTGCTTCCGGGAACGCGGGAGGCAATCCGGCGCCCTTCCTGCACACGCTCGGCCAGGGCGTCAACGTGCAATGGTGGGGCCGCGACAACGTCGTGGCCGGCAGCTTCCTGTCGAATGCGATCCAGTACTCGGTCTGTCCGTAGCGACGTCCGCGTCCGTCTCAGTCCGCGGAAGTGATCTTCGCGCGGACGATCGCGCGCTGACTCGCGCTCGGCTCGGCGACCAGTTGGATCGACGAGAAAGGCTCGCGCACCGGTTTCTGCGACACGACCACGACGCGCAGATCCTTTTCGGGCGCTTCGATTTTCACCAGCGAGATCGTGCAGGCCGCGTTGAGCGTGTAGACGGACACGGGCTCCGGGCCATTCGTGTGCCAGGAAAAATTGTGGTTGGGCAGGTCGCGGAATTCGAGCGTCGTCCCCGGGGGAGTCTCGCGCGCGATGCGCATGATCTCGGCCATCAGCATCGAGTTGAATCTGCCGTTGGCTTTCCACACGTCCAGACTGCGCACCAAGGGCGAGAAGGCGGCGAGGAACAGCATCACGAGGATCGCGCCGGCAGTTTTCACGCGCTCGTGCTCGCCGCTGCGAGCCACGGCGAGTCCGAGCAGACAACAGAAGGGGATCGCGGGAACGTAGGCGTTCCAGGCGTGGTAGCGCTGCACGGCGAGGAACAGGCCCAGGTGCAAGCCCATCCACAAGAGACAGAAAGCCATCCAGGCGGATTCCGCGCTGCTCGAGGGCCGCAGCTTTCGCGCGCGGAACCACAGGACCCCGAGCAGCACCCCGAGCACGATGAGCACGCCGCTCGCGAGCAGACGCGCAAGACTGAAGGCCTTCCAGACGTACATCTCGACCGGTTGCTTGCGCGGCGAATCGATCATCGCCGCCACCCTGGGCCAGGCTTCGTTGCGGTAGGCCTGCTCGATCACGCTTCGCAGCCAGGAGGAGATGGCTGGAAAGAACAGCACGGCTCCCAGCGCGAGCACGCCGAGCGCGAACAATCCCTTGGCGCCTGACCGCGTGGACTTCCACCAGCGGAACAGCGCGGGAACCATGCAGCAGAATCCGATCGCGGCGGCGATCGCGATCGCCCGATCGGCGCCGCTCAGGTAGGGATGGAAGATCGCGCGCAGCGGGTAGACCAGGTCGTCGAGATAGTCGGCGACGTTCTCGAGATTGGCCGCCATCGAGCTCGCGGTCCACTTCCACGAGGCCGCATTGCCGCCGGCTCCCCCGAGGACCACCGCGCGGACCGCGACGAAAGCGATCGTGAGCGCCGCAAAGGGCGCCGCGATGCGCAAGGCCGACTTCCAACGCGGCTTTCCCGGCGCGTCGCCCGCAACGGTGAGCATCGCCCAGGCGAAGACCAGCGCGGGAAAGACGACGCTGCCTTCCTTCGCTCCCATCGCCAGGGCGCAGGCCGTGAGCGACGGAATCCAATGCAAGAAGCGCGGCTTGCCCTCGCGGAAATCGGGCAGGGTGCACAACGCGAGCACCATGAACATCCCGCCGAGCATGTCCTGGCGCCGCGTCGGGTTCGGCACCGTCTCCATCAGGATCGGATGCAACGCGAACGTGAGCCCGGCCAGGGTCGCAGCGAGTGCTTGCTTCGACCAGCGCCAGACCAGCATCACGACCAGCGCCGCGGTGATCGCGTGGATCGCGACGTCCGTGATGTGGAATCCGCGCGCGTCCATCCCCCAGATCCAATGGTCGAGCGTGTAGGAGAAATTCGCGACCGGCCGGTAGAACAGCGTCAGGATCGGCAGCATCGGCTGCGTCCAGACCTTGACCAGGTCGCCGAGCGACTGGACCCGGCTGACTTCGATCAGCGCGATCGTGTCGCCGCCGGTGAAGTCGCCGGTGATCGCGTTGCGGTAGGCGAAGGCGGCCAGGCCGGCGACCAGGAGAGCTCCGATCAGGACGGGTGCTCTGGATCTCGGCCTGGCGTTCACTGAGCAGAGATTACTCTGCGCGAAGGCCCATGCGCGCGGTCCCTGTCGCTCTCGTGCGCTGGAAACTCAGTGGAATCATGGACGTTTCCGCCTTCGATGCGGGAAGCCGATCGATTTCGACCACGGAATGTGCTCCGCGCTCCCTTGATCTCCCGGTGACCCAATGTCTAGGCTTCGAGGCCGCTGGACAGTGTCGATGCGCGACGAGTCGCGGCTCGAAAAGTCCGGTCCGGATCCCAACCAGAGCTTCCAACCCCAAGGTGATCTCCATGCCCCTGCTTCTCCTCGCCTCGCTTCTCGGCGCCTCCTCGCTCACCGGCGGCGAAACGGCCCAGCCCAACGGGCTTTTCCTTCCGCCCGCCGCGTACAGCCCGAAGGACAAGGACACGTATCGGGACCAGGACGTGGCGTCGCTGACCCTGCTGGTCGGCCAACGCGAGCTGGACGACAGCGGCTGGGATCCCAACGACAGCCAGTTCACCCTCGGGCTCGAGTTCGATTCGTATCGTCCCGACAATTGGGTCGGCGTCGAAGCCGGGTTCCACTACAGCGACGACGACTCCGGTGGCGGCATCGGCCAGAACACGGAGATGTTCCTCGGAGCGCGCAAGACCTTCGCCCTCGGACCGGTGGGGCTGCATCCCTACGTCGGCGCGGGAGCGAGCTACATCTGGGCTACCAACGGCGTCGATGGCGCGCAGGTCGATCCGCTGTTGGCGGGAACGATCGTCGCCGAGACCGACAGCTCGCTCGGCTTCTACGCCCACGCCGGGGTCTACTACACGATCGCGCGCTTCAACTTCGGCGTGGACCTGCGCGGACTCTTCGGAACGGACATCGACGCCTTCGGCGCTGGCGACGCGGACTACGTCCAGTTCGCGGGCACGATCGGCTACGGATTCTGATCGCGATACGGAGTCAGGTGAATTCGTCCGGAGTCGTGCGGCGCGTCTCGCCTGCGCGCAGCGCAGGCGAGACGCGCCGCACGACTCCGGACGAATTCACCTGACTCCGTACTCATAATGTCTTCGAGCAGCGGAACCCCGTGTTGTCGTCCTTGGCCGTCGCTTCGTCGCGGTCGCGGTTCGCCGATCGGCAATCGCTCTTCGGCGACATCCAACCGCCGCCGCGGATGATGTGCTTGCTCGATCCCGTGACCGCGGGATCGATCGACAACTTGATCGGATAGCTCGCCTCGCTGTCGCGGCACCACTCCGCGACATTTCCGCACATGTCGAAGAGCTGCCAGTCGTTGGCCGGGAAGCTCTTGACGTTCAACGGCTTCGACTTGCCCTGGTCGCGCGCGAAGTCGTAGGCCTCGTCGCCGTTGAAGTTGGCCTGGAGCTTGGTCAGGTTCACGCTGGTCGAAAAAGGCTGGGTCTTGCCGGCCCGGCAGGCGTATTCCCATTGCGCTTCGGTCGGCAGCTCGCAGCCGATCAACCCGCAGAATGAATTCGCGTCCGCCCAGCTCACGTTCTCCACCGGCTTGTCGTCGCCGCTGAACTTGCTGGGATTCCTGGTCGTGACCTGCTTGTACTGCTTCTGTGTCGTCTCGGTGATGGCGAGATAGAAGGCCTGGGTCAGCTTGACGTGGTGGGGGATTTCGTCCTTGTCGCGGCCCGTTTCCTTCGTCGGCGAGCCCATGTCGAACTCGCCGGGCTCGATCAGGACGAAGATGATTCCGCTCTTGGGCTCCTGCACTTTTTTCGCCCAGCGAGTTCCAGGGGCAGCCGCCTCCAGGATCTTCCAGCCCGGCGGCGCTGAAGTGTCCTTGACGGCGATCGCCGGGCCCGTGTTCTCCGGTACTTTCAGCGGCGGCGTCGCGGCAGCGGGCGAGCGACGCAGCGTGAGCCTGAAGTCACCGTCGTTGCCCGCGAGGTCGCGGACTGTTCCCTGCAGAGGCCAGGAGCTCTCGCCGTCGGGGAAGGTCAGCGTCAGTTTCACGGAGCGATCCGTCGCTCGAGTCTCGCTTCCGCCGACGATCACGGCGGCGATAGCTTCGTCGAAGACCAGCGTGGCCTCGACCGGAGCTCCCGCGGCGAACTCCGTGCCTTCCTTGGGCAGCGAGTCGGCGCTCAAGCTCGGGGCGATGGTGTCGCGCGTGATAGCGAGCGTCTGCCTCGCGGTGTGGCCCGCCTTATCGGTCGCGACCACCTCGAAGGGAAAAGTTTCGTCGCGTGGGAGAGCCAGCCCGTCGACGCGCCAGATTCCCTTGCTGTCCAGCTTCATCTCGCGCGAGTCGAGCAGCACGCTGCGCAGATTGTCCTCGACCACGCGCACCTGCAGGTCGATTGACTTCTCCTTGGTGAGGAAGTCCGCCGTCGCCGGAAACATGGGCGTGATCACCGGCTCCTTCGAGTCCTGGATGACGGTGAAAGTCTTGACCACGGTCTTGCCATACTTGAGCTCGACCTTCGAGCGCTTGTTCAGCGGGAGGGAGAGATCCCCGATCAACTTGCCATTCTCGAGCTTGGCGTCGACGGGTTTGCCGTCGACGATGAAGCTTGCCGTCTCGTCCGAGGGATTCTCGACGGTCCCTGGCACCACCAGGTTCGCGCCGGAGACGTAGATCTCGTTGTTTTCTAGGGGCAAGTCGATCGACAAGTGCGGAGCGAGGGCCGCTGGCTTGCTCTTGCGCGAGTAACTGAGGGTAGCGCTGGTGTGATTGCCCGCGCGATCCGCGACGTCGTAGTCGACCTTCCAAGAGCCTTCGCCTTCGGGAACCGTGAGCGAGGTCTTCAGGGAACTTCCCGAGGTCGGCGTGTCCTTTCCATCGACGCGGGCAGTCTCGAGCTCTTCGTTGAAGCTGAGTGTCAGCGGAACTCTCTGCCCCGGTTCCACCTCGCTGCCCTCCGCGAGACTGATGTCCTGCAACTTCGCCTTCGCCGTATCGCGCGTGATCACGGCGCTGGTCTTCTTGAAATTACCGGCCTTGTCCGTGGCCGAGATCTCGAAGTAGATGTCGCCTTCGCGCTCGAGCTCGACGCCCTGCATGCGCCAGTTGTCCCCGTCGGCACGGACCATCTTGGTCTGGTCGAGCTCCACCTGCGCCAGGTTGGAATCGGTCACCTTGACCTCGATGTCCACCTTGTCGACATTCGTGCGCAGCACTCCGCCCGCTGGTTTGACGAAGGCAATTTTCGGCGGCTGCGAATCCTGCACGATCTCGAAGGGCGTGCTCTCGTTCCCGTACTCGAGCCGGACCTTGGTGGTCCTGTCGCGCGGGATCTGATCGTAGTCGATCCGGAATTGGCGGTCTGTCAGCGGATAAGCGACGGACTCGGCTCCAACTTTCAGCGTGACCTTGTCGAGCTCGGTGGGATTCTCGATCTCGCCGCGCAGGGCGAAGAGCGTTTCCTTGAGGTAGATCGAGTCCTGGCTCGAGACCGGCGGATTCAACAGGATTCGCGGCACCTTGGGCGGAGCCTTGGCGGCGCTCATGTAGAGGAGCCTGCCGGTGGTGGTATTCCCGGCGACGTCCGTGACCTCGTATTGGAGATTCCACTCGCCCGCGGCGTTCGGCACGTTGAGATCGAAGCTGGCCGTCTGCTTGTCGCGACTGCCGGCCGCCTTGAAGTCGCCGCCTTGATTCGAGAGCTTCGCGGAACCAAGCTCCTCGTCGAAGAAGAGCTTGACCTGTTGAGGCGTTCCCGCTTCGAGGATCTCACGGTCCTTCGGGCTTGCTTCGCGCAGCTTCGGCGGCGTCGCATCCGCCACCGGCCCTTCCGGCAGGCCCCCGCCCTTGGTTCCAAAGACCTTGAAGGCCACGATCGCCCCGACGATCACGACCCCCGCAACCCCCGCGACGATCGGCCATTTCTTGCGCGGCCGCCGGAGGATCGTGGTCATCTGCGGCGCCGGCGTCGCCGCTTCGCCCGTGCCCAGCTCGACGTGCGTGCGGATGCGCTTCATCGTCGGCATCGGCGGCGGCGAGACGAGCGCGATCGTGCCCTGGCTGCCCGTGTCCGGATCGTCGAGCGTCGTCGGCCGATGGCCAATGAAGGCCTCGAGCGCCTTGGCCAGCTCGCCCGCATCCGCGTAGCGATCGTTCATGTCCTTCTGCAGACATTTGTCGAGGATCGCGACCAGCTCGGGATGGATGTCCGGCCGCTTCCTGCGCACGTCGGGGAAGGGCTTCTGGCAGACGTCGACGTAGATCTGTTTCTGCGTCCCGGAGCGGATCCCGCTCTCGGCCGTCAACATGTAGTAGAGCGTCGCGCCGAAGGACCAGATGTCGGCTTGCGGCCCGAGGTCCTGGTCGCGGTCCCATTGCTCCGGCGCCATGTACTGCGGCGTCCCGATCACTCCCTGCGTATTGAAGGTCGCGGCGTCGGATTGATCGAGCGCTTTGGCTATCCCCAAGTCCGCGAGCTTCACCTCGCCGCGGCGCGAGATGAGAATATTGTCCGGCTTGACGTCGCGGTGGACCACGGTCTCGGCGTGGTGGTGGGCCTTGGCCAGCCCGCGCGCGGCGCCGAGCAGGATCGTCGCGGCCTCGAAGTCCTCCAGCGGACCCTTGCGCGTCACGCGCGCGCGCAGGTTCTCGCCGTCGACGAACTCCATCACCAGGTAGTGCAGCCCGTGGGCGCGGCGCGAGTCGTAGACCCGGATCAGGTTCTCGTGGCTGAGCGAGGCTGCGAGCCGGGCCTCGCGCTTGAAGCGCGCGATGAACTGCTCGTCCTCGGACGCTAGCGAGGCCTTGAGGCACTTGACCGCGACGTCGATGTCGAAATCGAGGTGCCGACCGCGGTAGACGGCGCCCATCCCGCCCTGGCCGATCTTGGCGTAGAGCACCACCGGCGGCAGGACCTTCCAGCCCTCGACCAGGGGGATGTCCTTCAGGATGGGGTCGTCGTCGAGCGGGGACAGCATGGGGAGTATCGTCAGGATAGCGGATCCGCACACCAGGCGAATCCGGGGCCTGCGTCAATACCCCAGGGCGCGCAGGCGTTTTTCGTCGCTGGGAGTGGGATGAGCTTCGCGGCCGACAGGGGTGGCGTGGAGCATGCGCTCGGGGAGTTTCGCGCTGAGCTGCTCGACCAGGGCGGGGTTGCCCGGCGCCAGATCGCGCGTCTCCCCAGGATCGGCTTCGAGGTCGAAAAGCTGGAGCGTTCCCTCCATATCGAGCAGTTTCCAGCGCCCGTCCACCACCGCGCGCGCGTCCTTGCCGGCGATTTCGCCGCAGCCGGCGCTGCGGAAAGGCGCGGCCCCGTGCTGGATCTGCACCAGGGACTGGCCTGGTTCCGTGCGCAGGTCGCGGCCTGGACCGTGGTAATCCACGCCCGCGATGGCCGCGATGGTGGCGGCGACGTCGACCTGGGAAGCGGGGCTCTTGGGCTGCGCGAGGGTTGCGTCGCGCGGGGGGAAGACGACCAGGGGCACGTGGACGATCTCGCCGTACACGG
>DATHET010000226.1:0-11989 GCA_035490315.1 Planctomycetota bacterium | reverse complement strand
GCATTGAACGGGTCGTTGTTCCGCCCCGGCGACGTGCTGCGCACGCCCTCGCCAGGTGCCTTGCCGGTCAGGTTCGCGACCGCGACACAGCTCGGCCTGGATGTGCAGGGGATCGGAACCGACGACCTCGATGCCTTGATCCTGGTCGAGAACGGAGACGGGATCTTTCAACCGAGCGTGGCCAACTACGACTGGCTGCTCGAGTCGACTCCGACGGACATGCTGATGTTCTCGGTGCGCCGCGGATCGGCCGTGATCGGCCAGCTGGACAGCAACTTCGGGCGTCCGATCGAGCCCGGCGACATCCTCGTGCCGCCGCGTCCCGGCAGCACCTTGCCCGGCATCTGGATCGCGGCGGAGAACCTCGGCCTGGCGACCGTGCGCTCCGGCATGGGAGTCGACGCGGGCGACGATCTCGACGCGCTCGATTTGTGCAAGCGCCCGATCTACGACTGCAACCACAACGGCGTCGAGGACTCGGTCGACATCGCGGTCGGCTCCTCGATGGATGCCAACAACAACGGCATTCCCGACGAGTGCGAGAACGACAAGATGGAGTACTGCTTCTGTCTCGCCGACTACGCGCCCTGCGGCAATGGCGAGATCTATCCAGGAGTCCCCGCGGGCTGCCGCAATTCCACCGGAGTGGGCGCGAGATTGTCCGCGCTCAACTCGACCAGCGTCGCCGCTGACGACATGAAGCTGCGCTTGACGCAGCTCCCGTTGAACAAGCCGGGGATCCTGGTCATGTCGCCCAACGTGGACACGCCGGTGCTGCTCGGCGACGGTCTGCTCTGTCTGCGCAGTCCGGTGTACCGCTACTTCGGAATGAATTCAGGGCCGACGGGCTCGATGACGTTCGGCCCGGGCATCGCGGGATACGCCAATACGCACTTCCCGCCCCTCGGTCATGTGACCGCTGGATCCAGTTTCGGCTTCCAGGGCTGGTACCGCGATCCCTTCGGTCCCTGCTCGAGCGGCATGAACCTCACCAACGCGGTGCGGATCAACTTCCTGCCCTGAGGGTCCGGTCGCGCGCTTGCGCCGCGCGACGGATCGGCGCAAAGGATTCCGCGCGGCTTCCTCGCCGCGCGGTTCTTCGCGCGACTGCATCGGCTCGACTGCGCGGCGCGTGGTGCCTGAGCGCTCCAGCGAGTCTGTGGAGCGGGTGGCTAGATCGTCGCGGCGGCCGAATCCTCGGCCGGTGCGGCGGAACCGCGACGCGCACGCCAATGCACGACCCGCGCGGCGAAGGCGATGCGCAGATCGTCGAGCAGGGAGTAGGCCAGGGGCACGACCCACAAGGTGAAGATCGTCGAGATGCTCATGCCGCCGGCGACGCAGGTCGCGAGGGCGCGGTAGTCGATGCCTTCACCCGGCGGCTCGGTCAAGGCCATCGGCAGCAAGCCCACGACCGTCGTCAGCGCCGTGATCAAGACCGGGCGCACGCGGTTCGCGCTGCCCTCGAGGATCGCGGCGGTGCGCTCCATGCCTTCCTTGCGCAGCTGGTGGATGCGATCGATCAGCACGATCCCGTTGTTGACGACCACGCCGACCAGGATGATCACGCCGATCCAGCCGACGGAGTCCATCGCGGTGTGCGTGACGTACATGGTCCACAGGGCGCCGACGATCGCGAAGGGGATCGTGAACAGCACCGAGATCGGCAGCAGGAAGGATTCGAACAGCACGCCCATCAAGAGAAAGACGAGCACGACCGACAGCATCAGCGCGGCGTAGATCTCCTTCATCTCCGAGTCCTGGCGCGCGCTGACCAGGTCGTCCTCGCCGACGGAATAGCCGCGCGGGAAGTCCATGCCGGCCAGAGTCGCGAGGCCCAGGTCGGAGAGCTCGCGCTGGCGCATCGGATCGTCGACGCGCGCCGTGATCTCGAACGAAGTCTTGCCGTCGAAGCGCTGGATCGAGCGGCTGGCGCGCGCGTACTCGATGCTCGAGAAGGTCGAGAGGGGCACGGCGCTCTTGCCGCCGCGGATCTCCAGATCGCGCAGGGTCGAGAGCCCCGCGGCCTGCTCCTCGTCGTACTCGATGATCAGCGGCACTTCGCGGCCCGGCTCCTGGAAGCGCGGCAGTTCCCATCCGCGCAGGGCCCAGGCGACGTTCTGCAGCGCGTTCTGCGGAGTGACTCCCATCAAGTGCGCCAGGTCGGAGTCGAAGACCACGCGCACCTGCTCGGGAGCGTCGGCGAGCGGCGACTTGACGTCGGTCAAGCCCGGAACGGCTTCGAGCAGATGCACCGCTTCCTGGCCCAGGCGCGAGAGCTCTTCCGATTCCGGACCGACCAGGCGGAAGGTGACCATGTTGCGGTTGCGCGCGTCGGCGCTGTCGTCGCCGCCGATGCGCATGGTGTGGCCCGGGCGCGAATGCAGGTTCAGGCGCAGATCCTTGAGCACCAGGTCGCGATCCTCGCGCGTGCGCCGGCCTTCCCAGTAGGCGTCGATGCGGCCGCCGTCCTTGTCGAAGCGGCAGGCCATGTGCTCGAAGCCGTACTGCTTTTTGTGCGCGGCGAAGTACTGCTCGTAGTGGCCCATCTCGTGCTCGGCCTGCTCGAGCGTGAAATTGTTCTCCAGGTCGACCTCGACGCGCACGCGCTCGGTGTTCTCGTCCTCGCCGAAGGCCGCCATCTTCATGTTCGTCTGTGGCACGATCACCGAAGCGAGCACGAGCATCGACACCAGGCTCGCCCAGAAACGATTGGCGAGAGTCCACTCGAGCAGCGAGTGGTTGAGCGCGATGCCGCCGTCGACCAGGCCGCGGAACGCCGGCCGCCAATGCGCAGGTCGGGCGGGGATTGCATGGGGCCGCGCGGCCCAGCGGCCCATACCGATCACGAGCACGGCCAGGGCGACCAGGGCCGCCGCCGCAATGAGCTTGGGCGAGGACAGCAGTGTCCAGAGCCCGCCGCCCGGCGGGCTGCCGGTGAGTTTCGTGACCTGCTCGGCGAGATCCGCGCCTTGCAGGATCGAGGCCCCTCGCCACAGGACCAGGACGACCACGCCGACCGCGAGCACCCAGCGCAGCCACAGCCGAACTAGGACGAAGAGCAGCACCTGGTTGATCGCGTGCAGCAGCGCCACGATGCCGAAGAAGACGATGCGCAGGCCGGCGAGCAGGTAATTGAATCCGAGAGCGGGAAGGCCCGCGATCGGCGCGATCCAGCCCGCGATCTTCTCGGTCAGGGCGTGGCGCGGTCCGATCACGCGCGCGGTGATCACCGGCAGGAAGATCAGCGCCGCCAGGAGGCTTGCGACCAGCGAGACGCACAGCGGAAGCCCCAGCGCGCCGAACATGATGCGCAGCGTGGGGTTCTCGCCCATGAAGATCATCGGCAGGAACACCACGACCGTGGTCATGGTCGAGAGGAACACTGCCAGCGCGACTTCGCGGGTGCCGCGCGCCGCCGCCTCCATGGGCCCCAGGCCAGTGTCGCGCAGCCGTGTGATGTTCTCGACCACCACCACGGCGTTGTCGACCAGCATGCCCATCGCCAGGGTGATGCCCGCCATGGTGAGCACGTTGAACGTTCCGCCGGTGAAGAACACCCAGGCGATCGCGATCAAGACCGAGACCGGAATCGCCATCGCCATGCACAGCGTCAAGCGCACGCGCGGCAGGAACAGGAACAGGATCAGGATCGAGAGCAGACCGCCGGTGTAGGCCGAGTCCGCGAGCTGCGCGACCGAGCCCTCGATGAACTCGCCCTGGTTGAAGAACACCAGGAACTTGAACTCGCCCTTGAGCCGTGGATCGGCCTGCAGCTCGTCGAGCACCGCCTTGACGCGATGGCAAACCTCGACGACGTTGGCCTGAGCTTCCTTCTGGACCTCGCCGAAGTAGGCGTAGGTCTGGTCCATGCGGAACAGGCGGTTGCGCACGCTCTTCGCGTCGATGACCCGGCCGATGTCGGAGAGCACGAGCCCTCTCTCGATCGGATAGGCCTCGATCTGCTGCTTGGTCGTGAAGCGCATGTCGCTGCGCAGCAGCACGCGGCGTCCGCCGTCGGTGACCTCGCCCATCGGCATGGCGAAGTTGTCCGCCGACAGGCGCGCGATCAGCGCACCGAGGTCGAGCCCGGCGGCGCGCACGCGGTCCTCGTCGAGCTCGATGCGCACCGAGTCGTCGAGCACGCCCCACAATTCCAACCGGCCGATCCCGTCGACGGCCTCGAGGCGGCGCTTGATCACCGTGTCGATCAGGAAATCGGTGCGCGCGGAATCCCCCGGGTGCAGGATCGCGAAGAACATGACCGGCATGTCCGCGTTCGACCACGACCAGATGCCGATCTCGCGCACGGTCTTCGGCAGCTTCGGCCGCGCGCGCTCGATGCGGTCGCGGACTTCCGCCTTGGCCAGGTCCATGTCCGTGTCCGCGTCGAACTGCACCGAGATGCCGACCTGGTCGTCGGACGAGTTCGAGGAGATGTGGCCGATCCCGGCGATGGTGCGCAGCTCCTCCTCGAGGATGCGCGCCACCTGCTCTTCGTTTTCCTCGGCGCTCGAGCCGGGGTGGATCGCGTAGACCTGCAACCCGGGCTCGACGATTCCGTCGGGCATCATCTGCAGCGGAATGCGCACGTAGGCGATCACGCCGATCACCATCAAAGTGATGAACAGCACGAACAGCGTCACCGGATGGCGCACCAGGCCGGCGAAGAAGCCGGTCTCCGGTCGGTTCGGTTCGTGGAGCTCGTGCTGCATGGTCAGACGGCGACCCGCGCGGTCTTGCGGTAGACGAGATAGTAGACGGCCGGGATCACGATCAGGGTGAGCAAGGTCGAAACCGACAAGCCCGCGATCACGGTGATCGCCATCGGTGCGCGGATCTCGGCGCCCTCGCCGCCGGAGAGCGCGGCCATGAAAGGCAGGTGCTCGAGCCAGCCGGTCATCGGCAAGAGGCCGAGGACGGAGGTCGCCATCGTCATCATGATCGGGCGCAGTCGCGTGCCGCCCGCTTCGATCAGCGCGTCGGCCACGCCCAGGCCGGCGGCGCGCTGCTGGTTGACGCGGTCGATCAGCACGATCGCATTGTTGACGACGATCCCCGCGAGCAGGATCACGCCGAGGAAGACGGTCACCGAGATCGGCACGGCCAGGGCTTCGAGCGTGAAGACCACGCCGACCAGCGCCAGGGGCACCGTGACCAGCACGATCAAGGGTTGCACCAGGGATTCGAACTGGCAGGCCATCACGACGTAGACGAGGAAGATCGCGAGATACAACGCGAAACGCAGGCTCGACTGCGCCTCGTCGAGCTCGCGCTTCTGGCCGCCGACCTGCACGGTCACGTCCTCGGGCGGAGTCATGGTGGCGAGTCGCTTCTCGACCTCCTTGGTGATCCCCGCGATGCTCAAGCCGCTGCCGGCGGCCGTGATCAGGATCGCGCGGGTGTTGCCGATGCGGCGGATCTCCGCCGGCCCTTGGACGCGCTCGATCGACGCGACGGAGCGCAGCTCCACCGGGGTCGCGGCGCCGGGGTTGACGACCAGGTCGAGCACCTGCTCCAGGCTCGCCAGCATCACCTCGTCGCCTTGCACCCGGACGTCGATTTTTTCCTCGCCCTCGTCGAAGCGCGTGGAGACGTTCCCGAGCACCTGATCGCGCACGAGCTTCGAGACCAGGTCGAGATCCAGCCCGTATTGCAGCGTCTTCTCGCGATCGAAGGTGACGCGCGCTTCGGGGTGGCCGGGGCGGACCGTCGAGCGCACGTCCTCGATGCCCGGGATCGTCGAGACCCGCTCGAACACCTGGGCTGCGACGGTTTCCATCTTCTCGAGGTCGTGGCCGAGGACTTCGATCGTGATCGGAGCGTCGAGCGCGAAAGGCGTCGGCCTGCGCACGTCGATCGAGCGCACGGCCGGATCTCCCGCGACGATCGCGCGCGACTCGGCGAGCAGGCGCTCTTCGCCGCCGCGCAACGCCGCCTTGGGATCCAGTCGCACGGTGAGGCGCGCGGTGTGCTTGCCCTCGATGTCGCGCGTCAAAGTCTCCTTCTCGACACCTACGGTCAAAGCCGTGGTCTGCACGCCGGGCAGGGCGCGCACGCGCTCGTCCAGCCTCGACATGACCGCCTCGGTGGTCTCGAGCGGCGTGCCGACTCCCAGGGTGGTGTAGAGGGTGAACTCTCCCTGGTGCATTTCCGGCAGCAGCTCGACGTCGAGGTGGGGGATGCGCCACGCGGCCAGGATCGAAAGAACCACCGTGACCGCGACCACCGCCCAGGGAGCGTGCAGCGCCGCCCGAATCGCTCCCGGATAGGCGCGCTCGACGCTGCCCCACAAGAATTCGAAGAGCCAGTGGAAGGGCTTGAGGATCCATCCGAGCAGCCAGCCGAGGGCCTTGAACAGGTTGACCAGCACGAAGGTCACGCAGCCCAGGATCCACAGGCAGAGTCGGCCCGTGGCGAGCAGCAGATTCGGCAGCAGTGTCGACCAGGACCAGCGCATATCGGCGATCACCGGACCGGGTTGCTTGCCCAGGTTGCGAAGCCCGCCCTTCGAGAGCCACACGCGCGAAGCCAGCATCGGGATGAAGGTGATCCCCACGACCAGCGAGATGATCTGCGACCAGACCACGGTCACCGCCTGGTCGCCGAAGATCTGACCGGCGATGCCGTGCACGAAGACGATCGGCGCGAACACCGCCACCGTGGTCAGCGTCGACGCCGTGACGGCCCCCGCGACCTCGGAGACGCCGCGCATCCCGGCGCGCAGGATCGAGTCTCCATCGCTGCGGCAACGCGCGATCGATTCCAGGACGACGATCGAATTGTCGACCAGCATTCCCGCGCCGAGGGCCAGGCCGCCCAGCGACATGATGTTGAGCGTCACGTCCATCATGTACATGGCGGCGAAGGTCACGATCACCGAGATCGGAATCGTGATGCCGATGATGAAGGTGCTCGCGAGATTGCGCAGGAACACCCAGAGCACGGCGATGGCGAGGACCGCGCCGATCAACGCCGAGCTCTTGACGTCGTCGACCGCGGCCTTGATGAAGGTCGACTGGTCACTGAGCAGCTCCAGCCGCGCTTCGTCGCGCATCCGGAAGGCCAGGAAATCAGTCCTGCCGCGCTCCTCGATCGTCAGCTGACCGCTGGCCTTGCCCTGCTTCTTCCATTCCTCGGCCGCTCTGCGCTGATTCTCGTCGCCGAAGAGCTTGCGCTTGACCTCCTCCGCCAGCTCGACGATGTTCGAGCCGGCTTCGCGGTAGATCGCGATCTCGACCGCTTCCGCGCCCGACAGGGTCGTGACCACTTCGCGCTCGGCGTGGGTGCGCTCGACCGTCGCGACGTCGCGCACGCGGATGGTCGCGTCGCCGCGCCGCTCCAACGCGAGCTCTTCGATTTCCTTGACGCTCTTGAACTCGTTCAGCGTGCGCACGAGGTACTCGGTCGAGCCCTCGCGGATCAGGCCGCCGGACGCATTGATGTTTTCCTGGGCTAGCCGCGAGGCGAGCTGGGCGGGATCGAGTCCCTGGGCCGCCATCTTGAACGGATCGTTGCGGACGCGGATCTCCTCGATCAATCCGCCGCGGATCTGCACCGCCGCGACGCCCTTCATGCCTTCGAGCTCGCGCTGGATGCGATTCTCCGCGATCCAGCGCAGCTGGATCAGCGCGTTGTCGCCGCCCATCTGCGCCGCCTTGCTCTCGGGCAGCGAGAGCCCGATGCGCAGGATCGGATCGAGGTTGGGGTCGTAGCGCAGGATCAGCGGCCGCTCGGCGCCGTCGGGCAGGAACACGCCGTCGAGCTTGTCGCGCACGTCCTGCACCGCGAAGGTCATCGCCGTGCCCCAGTCGAAGTCGAGCACGATGTCCGAAGTCTCGGCGCGCGAAATCGAGGTCGAGCGCACCAGGTGCGGCAGGGTCGAGAGGGCCTCCTGGATGCGTTCCGAGATGCGGTCCTCGATGTCCTCCGGCGCCGCGCCCTTGTAGGTCGTGCGCACCGTGACCGTCGGATAGCTGATCTCCGGAAGCAGATCGACGCGCAGCTTGCTGAACGAAACGAAGCCGAACACCGCGATCGCGATGATGAACATCGTGATCGCCACCGGCCGCTCGACGACGAAGGCGAGCGATCCGCTCAGCTTGCCGCCGACTGCTTCGCCTTGCGCGCCGTCCGGCTGTCGCGGTTCGGCGGCGGGCGCAGCTCGCTCGTCGTGTTCCAAGCAGCGCTCCTAGCGACCGCCGTCGTTCCCGGACTTGGGCGGGGGAGCGTTTTCTGTCTCGGTCGGCGCCGGCTCGGGCGTCGCGGGTTTTTCCGGTTCCGCGGCAGGTTGGTCGTCCGGCTTCACCTCGTTCGACTTGCCGTCGCTGCGCGCGGTGGATTCGGCGACCGCAGCGGACTGCGTGGAGTTTCCGAGCTCGCCGCCGGTGGCAATCGAGACTTCGCTGCCGTCCTCGAGGTCGCGGTTGCCGACCACGACCACCAGCTCGCCCGCCCGCAGCTCTCCGCCCGCGAGCGGCACCACTTCCAGCGATTCTCCGTCGGCGAGCCCCTCGCTGACCGCTACGCGGTGCGCGTGGTCGCCGCGCACGACGAAGACCATGTTGACGTCGCCCTCGCGGCGCAGGGCGCGCTTGGGGATCACCAGCGCCGTCGGCCGCCGCTCGGTGATGATCTCCAGGCGCACGAGCATGCCCGGAAGCAGGGTCGTGGCGGTTTCGCCCTCGGCCTGGCCGGTCAATCTCGCGGTGATGCGGAAGTTGCCCGATTGCGGATCGATGGTCGGCGCGACACGCTCGATCGTTCCGCGGAAGCGCTTGCCCGGCAGGGCCTCGGCGCTGGCGAAGATCTCGATCTCGGCGCTGCGCGCTCCGTCGTTGTCCTTGGACGTCAGCGCGTCCGAATTGGGCAGCTTCTTCGTGAACAGCGCGAGCTCGCGCTGCGGCCGATAGAAGATCGCGCGCAGATTCTTCGGGTCGGTCAGCGTGAAGGCGCTGGTCGATCCGGTGATCGTGTCCCCGGCTTTGATGCTCCGGGCGGAGAGGATGCCCGCGAAGGGCGCGGTCAGGCTCATGTTCGCGAGGTTCAACTTCGCGCGGTCGAGGGTCAGCTGGGCGCGCCGCGCCGCGGTCTTGCCGTTCTCGTGCTCCAATTTCGCGCGCTCGAGGACCAGCTCGGCGTTCTGCGTGTCGGCGAGAGCGTTGTCGCGCGCCAGTCGCGAGGCGTCGAGATCCTTGGGCGAGAGCAGCGCCGGCCGGTTGGTGCCGGGCAAGGAAATAGCCTCGTTGCGCGCGTAGTCGCGCAGCACCTGGTCGTAGCTGCGCTTGGCCGTCGCCAGCTTGGCGTCCGCTTCGCGGATGGCCAGGGCGAGCCGCGGCTCGGAGGCCTTGGCGTCTTCGAGGGCCACTTCGGCATCGGACGCGGCGATCGCGAGCTCGCGCGCATCGAGGCGCGCCAGGACCTGACCCTCGGTCACCGTGTCGCCCTCCTCGCAGAGCACTTCGGTCACGATGCCGCTGGAGCGCGCCACGACTTCGATCTGGTGCTCGGACTCGACTCGGGTCGTGGTCTCGAGCACGCGCAGCATCTCGCGCGTGACCGCCGGCTCGACGCGCACCCGCGCGGGATCGCGCTTCTTGATGGTCGCGGCCTCGAGCCCGCCGGATCCCGGCGCGCTCGCCGATTGGTTGCAGGCGGACGCGAGGCAAAGGAGCAACGCACAGGTTGCCAGACGCGGGACGTGAATCATGGGCGGGGGGCGGTGCGTGGGACGGCGGTTCAGCAATCGACGGACCGCGGGGAGCTCAGTCGCGCAATCGTACGAGTCTCAGCCAATTCATTCATGGTCGCGGAGAAGGCTAGACTCCGCGCCATGCGCACGCCTCGCGAAGTCCTTTCCGAGATCCTCGGGCGCGTCGTGCCGCTCGAGAGCCTCGAGTCCGTGCCATTGTCGCAAGCGATGGGGCGAGTGCTCGCTCGCGAGTTGGTTTCCGATCTGGATTTACCTCCCTTCAACAAGAGCGCGGTCGACGGTTTTGCGGTCCACGCCGCGGATTTCAGCCCGGAATCGGCCCCAGAGGGGGAGCGAAGCCTGCCCGTCGTGGGCGAATCCCGCGCAGGAGCGCCGTGGACTGGGACACTGACGCGCGGGGCCTGTGTCGAGATCTACACCGGCGCCGAGGTCCCCGTGGGCGCCGACGCGATCGTCATGGTCGAGCAATCGACGCGCCGCGGCGGTGAGGCTCTGCTGCGCGATCGTCCCGCGGCGGGCGCGCACGTCTGTCCGCGAGGTCAGGACCTGGCGCTCGGCGCGAGCGTCATGGCGCGCGGCCGGCGCATCCGCGCCAGCGATCTGTCGCTGCTCGCCTCGGTCGGCTGCGAGCCGGTCCCCGTTCTGGTCCGGCCGCGCGTGATCGTCATGACCACCGGTGACGAGCTCGTCGCTCCCGGAACGCGCCCGGGCGTCGGCCAGATCCGCGAGAGCAACACGCAACACCTCGCGGCCCTGTGCAGCCTGGCCGGCGCGGCGGTGGAGAACCGAGGCGTGGTGCGCGACGAGCCGGAAGTCCTGGAAGCAGCCCTGGGCAGTGCGCTCGCCGCCTGCGACGTGCTGATCACCACCGGCGGCGTGAGCATGGGCCGCTACGACCTGGTCGGCGCCGCCTTCGCGGCCCTCGGCGTCGAGCCGGTGCTGCACAAGGTCGCGATCAAGCCGGGGAAGCCCCTGTGGTTCGGCATGGCGGGGAGAGTTCCCGTGTTCGCCCTGCCGGGCAACCCCGTGTCCTGTCTGGTCAACCACGAAGTCTTCGTGCGGCCGGCCTTGCAGCGCTTGGGTGGCGAGACGGAGCCTGCTGCCGCGCTGCGCCGAGGCCGCTGGCTCGGCAAGGAACTCGCCGCCAATCCGCGCGAGCAGTACCTCCCGGTTCGGCTCGATCCCGGAGCCGACGGCGTCGAGGGTCTCGAGCCCGTGCGCTGGAATGGATCGGCCGACGTCGCGGGGATCGCGCGCGCGGAAGCCTTCGCGGTGATTCCGATCGACACGGCGGTGGCGCGCGGGGAGCTGGTCCAGTTCCGGCCCTTCGCATGAATGCCCCGGAGACCGCGCCGGCCCCGGACTGCGGTCCTCTGGCTCGACTGCTCGGCGTCGGAGCAGGCTGGTTGCTCCTTTATGTCTCGGGGCCGGGGATCGTCGTCAAGGACGGTTGGGCGATCGGTGCGCCCGTGGCAATCGCGCTCTGGGCCATCTTCGCGTCACGACCCGGCCGCTGGGCCTTCGGGATCGAGTGGCTGGTCGCCTGCGCGGCCTGGTGCGGCATCTGCTCCTGGGCGGCGCTGGTGCACTGGACCTCGTTGCTCTTCATCGGGCCGGGCTTCGGCATCTACTACGCCTGCGCGGGGTTGCTGCTGCGCAAGCTGGCGCGCGACTGGCCGCTCTCCATCGCCGCGCCGGCGGCCTGGATGTTCATCGAGGCTGTTCGGTCGGTCCCGGAGCCGCCCTTTGGCCTGAACTGGATGCGTCTGGGCATCCATGGGCACGAAGTGAGCTGGCTCGCGGGCAGCGCGCGGGTCTGGGGTGTCTGGGGAGTCTCCTTTGTCCTGGCGGCACTCGGTGGCGGCCTCGCCGATCTCTTCGTCGCTGGCCGGCTCGAGCCTGTGCTGGCGCGAGCTCGACGCCGCACCGCGCTTTTCGCCGGTGGGGGACCGCTGCTGCTCGCCGCACTGCTCTCGCTGTGCACTTCGCCGCCGAAGACCGAGCAGGGTCCGCGCGTGCTGCTCGTCCAGCCAGGGATTCCGCAGTGGCGGAAAATGCAGCAGAAGACATCCGAGGAGCTGTTCGTCGAGGGCGCGAGACTGACGATGACCGGACTCGAGGAGGCGAAGAGCGCCGGCGAGCGAGCGATCGACCTCGTCGCCTGGGGCGAAACGATGCTGCCGATCTACGTGATCGATCCCGCCCTGCACCAGGCGCTCGCGCTCGGAGCCCGACCTCCGTCCTGGTGGGCCGACGATCTCGACATCGACGAAGAGT
>DATHET010000225.1:0-3236 GCA_035490315.1 Planctomycetota bacterium | reverse complement strand
CGCGGATTCTTTTTCGTCGGCGCCTTCCTCCAACACCCCATCGGCAGGTTCCCCGCATCGCGCGACACGGGCACGTCCTCCTTGGGCCGCGCCTTCTTCCTGGGCACGACGACGTTCGCCGGAGCTTTCGATCCCGCGAATCTGTTGAGCGTCGGGCACACGCAGATCTTTTCCATGGACACGGTGAGCGGCGGCAACCTGAACAGCGTCTTCCGCGTGCGGGCCGTCGGTCAGGGCCCGGTGATCACCCCGTACTGCGTCTCGAAGATCAACTCGCTGGGCTGCACGCCGGTGATCGCCGGAACCGGAGTGCCACAGGTGTCGGCCTTCTACGGCTTCGTGGTCAGCTCGAGCAACGTGCGCAACAACAAGGCCGGGCTCCTGCTGTACAGCGTGACGGGCTTCGCCGCGACTCCCTTCCAGGGCGGCTTCCTGTGCGTGGCGGCGCCGGTCAAGCGCTCGATTCCGCGCGGCTCGGGCGGCAACCCCTTGCCGGCGAATGACTGCAGCGGGCGCTACGAGATCGACATGAACGCCTTCGGGAGGGGCATCTACGGCGGATCGCCGCTGCCAGCCCTGCTCGTGATCGGGACCAAGGTCGATTGCCAGTGGTGGGGCCGCGATCCAGGTTTCACCGCGCCCAACAATTCCACGTTGAGCGGCGGGCTGGACTACACGATCCTTCCGTAGTCGGTCAGGCCGACAGGCCGTCGATGTCCAGCGCCTGTGCTGGCCCGAGACCGAGCTCCTCCAGCGAATTCCCGATCGCTTTCGCATCGCCGACGGCGAGCACGATCCAGGCCGAAGGATCCAGGAATTCGCGGGCCAAACGGTCGAGATCGGCGAGGGTCAAGCGCTCGAGGACGCGCGCGCGCGCCAAGGGATAGTCCCTCGGCCAGTCGTATTTCAGCGCGTTGTCGACCAGGGCGCGGCGGGCGTCGCAGCTCTCGTACTGCGTGATCAGCGATTGGCGCAGAGCGTCCTGGGCAAAGGCGAGCTCGTCCGCGCGCACGCCTTCGCGGATCAAGGCCAGCTCGCGCAGCACTTCGCGCGCGGCCGCGGCCGTGACGGAGGTCTCGACCGCGGCGGAGACCGTGAACGGGCCGGGCAGCACGCCGCCCGCGAAGTGCGAGCGCGCGCCGTAGGTGAAGCCCTTCGCTTCGCGCAGGTTCAAATTGATGCGGCTCGAGAAGGCGCCGCCGAGTGCGTAATTGAGCACGGCCAGGGGGAAGTAATCGGGGTGCGTGCTCGCCACCGACATCTGTCCCACGCGCAATTCGGTCTGGGCCGCGCCGGGGCGGTCGACGATGAACACGCGAGCGAGGGAGCGCGCATCGCTCGCGACATTCGAGAGCTGGTGAGCCCGCGCATCGGGCTTGGGCAGTCGCGCCAGGGCGCGCTCCGCGATCTCGTCCGTCGCCGGCCCATGGCGCGGGCTCGCGATCGAGAGGCGCGCGCCGCGAGCGTGGGCTCCGCCGTGATGGAACTCCGCGATGGCCTCGAGGCTCAGGGCTTCGAGATTCGCTTCCGCCGCGAGGGCGCTGCGGCCCAGCGGCGTGTCGCCGTGCATCAAGCGCGCCCAGACGCGTCCGGCGATCGCGGTTGGATTCTCGCCGCGCGTCGCGATCGCGGTGCGGCGCTGGGTGACCATGCGCTCGTGGTCCTTGGGATCGAGCCGCGGCTCGAGCGCCGCCTCGAACAACAGATCGATGGCAGGCTGCAGCGCGCGGTCGAGCACCGAGAGCGAATAAAGGATCTCGTCGTCGCCAGCTCCGATCGAGAGGCTCGCGCCGTGCTCGTCGAGGGCGTCGGCGAACTCGAGCGTCGAGTGCCGTCGCGTGCCTTCGGAAAACAGATTAGCCGCGAGCGAGGAGATCCCGGTTAGGTCCGCCGTCTCGGCGCGCCGGCCCATCGGCAGGGCGAGCGAGACCGTGCACCAGGGTGAACGCGAGAAACTCGCAGCGCCCGCGCGGGCGCCAGAGGGGAAGGTGCGGATCCAGCCGGCGGGGATGGCCGGTTTCGGGCTGGGGTCGGACCTGGGCGCGTGGGAGCGCTCGCTTTCCGCTTCCGGAGGTGCCGCGGCTTCGACGGGCGCGGATGCGGGCACCGATTTCACGGCGGCTCGCGCGGCGGAGGTCGCGGCCGCTGCGGCGCGGACGCCGGTCAGCGGAACACACTCGAGCACGACCGCGGGTTGCGTCAGCAGGAAGCGTTGCAAGGCCTCGCTCACCACATCGGGACTGACCCGGCGCAGCAGCTCGAGCTCGACCCGCTGGTGGCCGGGATCGCCGCTGAACAGGTTGTATTCGGCCAGGGATCCCGCGCGGCCGACGACGGTCTGCAGCGAGCGCACCACGTCGGCTTCGCAGCGCGTTTTCATCCGCTCGAGCTGACCCGCGTCGATGCCGCGCGCGCGCAGCTCGAAGAGCAACTCGCGCACACGGTCTTCGAGCTCGCTCAATCCGACGCCGGGGGCCGCGCGCACCGTGACGTCGAAACGCCCGGCGAGCTCGGCGGCCCAGTGGCCGGCGCTGACCGAGCGCGCGCGCGACGACTCGACGGTCAAGGCACGGTCGAGCACCGAGGCCTTGTTCTGCGAGAGGATCATCGAGAGCAGGGTGAGCGCGGCCGCGTCCTGCGTGAATTGCGGCGCAGCGGCCCAGGTCAGCGATACCTGCGGCAAGGCGACGCGGTCCTCGAGCACCGCTCGGCGCTCGGAGTCGAGCTTCGCGACCCGCGGCGGCGCGCGCTCGACACTTGGCCCGCGCTCGATCCCCGCGAACCACTTCGCAGCCAGCTCGAAAGCGCGCTCCGCATCGACGTCGCCCGCGATGCACAGGGTCGCGTTGTTCGGTCCGTACCAGCGGCGGAAGAAGGCGCTGACGTCGTCGAGCGTCGCTGCCGCGATGTCCTCCATCGAGCCGATCGGCAACCAGTGGTAGGGATGGTCCTCGGGGAACAGCTGCGCCGCGATGGTCTCCGTGACTCGCCCGTAAGGACGGTTGTCGTAATTCTGCCGGCGCTCGTTCATGACCACGTCGCGCTGGTTGTCGAGCTTGGCCTGGGTCATCGCCGGCAGGAGGAAGCCCATGCGATCGGACTCGAGCCACAGGGCGAGCTCGAGGTGATTTTTCGGCAGGGTTTCGAAGTAGACCGTGCGATCCAGGCTGGTCGTGCCGTTGAGCGTGCCGCCCGCGGCGCTGATCAACTTGAAATGCCCGCCCTCGGGAACGTGA
>DATHET010000224.1:0-6512 GCA_035490315.1 Planctomycetota bacterium | reverse complement strand
ATGCCATGAAGGACCTGCTCGATCAGCTCGACCAGCGCAAAGGCAAGGAGACGGCGGGATTGGAGCGAGGCAAGCGCTACAAATTGCGCGTCGAGCTCTTCCAGGGTCGCGGCCAATGGGAGGTGTTTCTCAACGGCGAATCCCTGCAGGTGCAGGATTCCCTGCGGCCCCAAGGCCGTGGCGGCAGCACTAGCATCGTGCTGCGCTCGCTCGAGCCGATCCTGGTCAAGTCCGTGAAGATCGACGCCGGCGTGCGCAAGTAGCGACTACGCGCCGCCGCCGAAGTGCGCGCAGACGGTTCGCGCGCGCTCCAGGCGGTCGAGATCGATCAAGTCAGCCACGGCTTCGATGACCTCTCCGACTTCCTGAGGCCGCGCGCCGCAGCGCAGAGCCCCGCGAGCGTGGCTGGCCATCTGCCGATCCTGTCCAAGCGCGGCGAGGCCCGCCACAGCGAGCAGCTCGCGCGTGCGCGGCTCGAGACCGGGACGCGAGAGGATCCGGCCGTAGGCGTGGCCCTCGATCCAGCGCTCGAAGTCGGGATGGCCGGCGCGCAGCATCTCGCGCACGCGCACAGCCTCCTTCTCGTAGATGCGCTCGAACAAGGCGCGGCCGCGCTCGGGTTGATCGCTCTCGGCCAGGACTTCCTCGGGCTCGATGGTTCCCAAACCGCCGCAGCTCGCGAGCACGCCATAGGCTTCGACCACGCGCGGGAAGCCCGCGAAAATGTGGGCCTGCAGCACGCACTCGCGCCAGCCGCGATCGGGCTCGCCCGCGGGTGCCGCCTGTCGCTCGCGCCGCAGCTTCTCCCAATCGCCGAGCACGACCTCGGTGAACAACCGCGCGAGCCGCCGTTCGCCTGCGGAAAGACCCATCGACGAGTCAGGCCCCGAGGCGGCCGATCGGTTCGCCCATTTTCAGCGCGTCGCCGACTCCGAGGCTTGGCAGGGGCGCGTAACCGCCGGGACCAGAAAGCAGGACGACCGTCGAGCCCATCTCGAAGCGCGCCAGCTCGGCGCCGCGCGAAAAATGCAGCGGCGGCTTCGGCGCGGGAGCTTGGGGCTCGACGCCGACCACGCGGATGCGGCCGACGTTGAGCGCGCCGACGGCGACCAGGAAAAACGGGCCGCGGTCCGTCTGCAGGCGCAGCACGGCGCGCTCGTTGATCGAGAGGACTTTCGGGCGCCTGGCGAGGACCTTGGGCGCGACTGAATAGAGCGAGCCGCTGATCCAGGTAAGCTCGCTCAAAGTGCAATCGAGCGGCGCGTGGATGCGGTGGTAGTCGCGCGGGGAAAGGTAGATCGTCCAGGCGTGGCCGCCCTGGACCTCGGCCGCCAGGCGCGCGTCGCCGAGCAGCTCCTCGACGGCGTATGACCGGCCCTTGGCCTGCAGCACACAGCCGCTCTCGATCGGGCAGAGGGACTGGACGCGACCGTCGACAGGCGAGGGCAGGACCAGCGGGTCGCTCGGGAAGACCCGCGCGCCGTCCTTGAGCCGGCGGATGAAGAAGGCGCCGAGCGAGGGATGATCGGCGAGAGCGAGCCTGAGCTCCGAAAGATCGGCGCCGGTCAGGCGCGCGTAGGCGCGATAGACCGGCGCTCGCAGAAAGGTCGGCAGTCTCAGATCAGCGAGCCACCCGAACAGACGGGAGGATGTCCGCGCGAGGGGCGTCGCCATTCAGTTCTGCTGCTGGCCGCCGCCCGGGGCGCCAGTTCCACCGATGCCGCCTTGGCCGTTCTGCCGGCGAGCTCCGCGGGTCTGGCCGCCGTTGCCACCGCCGCCGCCGAATGCACCACCGGGACCGCCGCCGGGTCCGCCGGCGAACATGCGATCGCCTTCCGCCTGCATGATCTGCTCGGCGATCGAGGCGCCGAAGGCCTGGGTCAGCTGGCCGTTGTACGCCGTCTTCATCGACTCGAACTGGGTGCGCATCGTGTCCCGGTCGAAGTTGCCGTTGCGCATCGAGTCGAACATTTCCTGGCGCTTCTTGCCGCTCTCGACCATCAGGTCGGCGAGCCGTGTTTCATCGCCGGGGGAGAGATTCAGGTCCTTGGCGATCCGCGCGGCGCGCCGCTGGGCGACTTCCTGCTCGGCCTTGACGCGCGCGGCTTCTGCTTCCGCGGCCTGGCGAGCGCGATCCTCGGCGAGCACGGCGAGCACGGCCTGGCGCTGGATGTCGGTCACGGCCACGGTCCCGAGCTGCTCGGCTTGCGGCGGCTGCACGGAGTTGGTCGCCACCGGCGCGCGGTTGGCCGCGGTGCGCAGGGTCTCCAGCTCGCTCGAGAGACGATCGAAGTCCGCGGCCAGCATCGCGAGCCGGTCCTGCGTCTTGCGCAGCTCGAGGTTCGAGGCCTCCACGACCGGGCTCGCCGAAGTCTGTGTGGCCTGGACATCGGTGTGCGCCGGCTCCGGCGTCATGGCCATGCGCGTGGCGACGTAGGCCGAGGCGGCGCAGGCGAGGACGAGCACGAGACCGAGCAGCAGATGGATGGGACGCATTGGGTTCTGACCCTTGAGTTCGAAGACGATCGGAGGATAACGGCTGAACCGGCTGGCCACGAGGTACAGAGGGAACTGGCTCCATAACCCTGAGCCCTGGCCCACGGTTCGGAAAGACTCTGTAGGAAATCCTTGGGGTCGGATCACGGTGGCGCCCTCCTGCAACGGGTTTCCAGGCCCGCCGGAGGCTCGGCCTGGCCCGCTGGAGTCCGACGAGCAGCCTGTATCGGAACCCGGAACTGTGCTCAAGTCCTCTCATGGACTTCAGCCTGAGCGAGGAGTTGCGCATGGTCCGCGACCTCGCGCGTGATTTCACCGACCGGTCGATCCGCCCGATCTCGGCGCAGATCGAGCGCGAGCACCGCGTGCCGCGCGCCTTGATGGAGGAGCTGGCCGACACCGGCTTGCTCGGAGTCGCGATTCCGGAGGAGTACGGCGGCGCGGGTCTCGGCGAGCTCGGTCTTTGCCTGGTCATGGAGGAGCTGACGCGCGGCGACTTCTCGGTCGCCGTGACCTACGGCGCCCACGCCTCGATCGGAGCGATGAGCGTCCTGATCGGCGGCACCGAAGCGCAGAAGTCGCGCTGGCTGCCCGATTTCGCTCAGGGCCGCGCCCTCGGCGCCTACGCCCTGTCCGAAGCCAACGCCGGCTCCGATCCCGGCGCGATGCAGACTACCGCCGTGCGCGACGGCGACGGCTGGGTGCTCAACGGCGAAAAAGTCTGGATCACCAACGGCGACATGGCCGACCTGGTCACGGTCTACGCCGTCACCGACCGCGAGAAGCGCTCCCATGGAGGCATCACCGCCTTCCTCGTGCCCAGCGACTCGAAGGGTTTCCAGATCGGCAAGCGCGAAGAGAAAATGGGCCAGCGCGGCTCGTCGACCGTGACCCTTTCGTTCAACGAGGTGCGCCTCGGCGATGAATTCCGCCTGGGCGAGATCGGCGACGGCTTCCGCATCGCGATGGCGACGCTCGAGCGCGGCAGGCTGGCCCTCGGCGCCAATTGCCTCGGCTGCGCGCGCGAGGCCCACATGCTCTCGGTTTCCTACGCCAACCAGCGCGAGGTCTTCGGCAAGCCCCTCGCGCGCCAGCAGGCGATCCAGTGGATGCTCGCCGACAACGCGACCGAGCTCTTCGCGATGGAAAGCATGGTCTACCGCACCGCGTTCCAGTGCGACCACGGCCAACCCTTCGGCCGCGAATCGGCGATGGTCAAGCTGTTCTGCAGCGAGGCCCTCGGCCGAATCGTCGACCGCGCGGTCCAGATCCACGGCGGCATGGGCTACTCGGCGGAGTTCGTGATCGAGAAGCTCTACCGCGACGCCCGCGTGACGCGCATCTACGAAGGCACCAGCGAAATCCAGCGCATCGTGATCGCGCGGGACGTGATCCAGCGCGGCGCCTGAGTCCCGGCGCGACAGGTCGCGACCCGCGGCGCGCGGACTTGCCTCGCAATGCCCGCTCCGATCGGGCACGATGCCTCGATGCCTTGGAACGCGATGCACGAGGTCCATCTGCCCCTGGCCGGGTTCAGCGGGGCCAAGGTGCTGCTCCTGGGGATGATCATCGCTTTGCCAGCGATCCTGATCATCGGCACGCTCCTGAAGCGCTCGCGCTCGCGTTGACGGCCGCGCGGGGCATCCCGTATTCTCTTCGCCCCCGACTTCGCCGAAACCGCATCGCCCCGCGCCCCGTGGCGCGCTCGCGCGGGGTATGCCCCGCGATTTCCACGCCGCCCATGAATTCCAGGCCTGATACCGTCGTGATCCTGGCTGCAGGCCAGGGCACGCGGATGAAAAGCCCGGCGGCCAAGGTGCTCGCACCCCTGTGCGGGCGACCGATGCTCGCCTGGGTGATCGATCAGGCGATCGAGCTCGGGCCCGAGCGCGTGATCGTGGTCGTCGGCCACCAGGCGGAAGAAGTGCGGGCCGCGATCACCGCGCACCCTGCTCGGGCGAAGATTGAAGCGGTGCTCCAGGAGCCGCAGCAGGGGACCGGCCACGCCCTGCAGGTCTGCGCGCCGAAGCTCGGCGCCGATCCGGGTCGCGTGGTCGTGCTCTACGGCGACATGCCGCTGCTCGCCAAGGCCAGTCTGGAGCGGCTGTGCGAAGCGCAAGCTGCCTCGGGCGGCGGCGCGGCGATCCTCACCTGCGAGCCCGCCAACCCGCGCGGCTTCGGTCGCATCGTTCGCAATGCGACGGGCGAGGTCGCGCGCATCGTCGAGGAGAAGGACGCGAGCCCACAGATCAAGGCCCTGCGGGAGGTCAACCTCGGCGTGTACTGCTTCCCCGGCGCGGAGCTCGCGCGCATCCTGCCGACCCTTTCGAACGCGAACGCTCAGAAGGAGTACTACCTGACCGATGTCGTCGAGCGACTGGTCGGATCGGGCCGCAAGGTCCGCGCGCTGGTCCTGGAGGACGAAGCGGAAGCGATCGGCGTGAACACGCTTGCGCAGCTCGCCGAGGCGCGCGGCGTGCTCCAGATGCGCATCCTCGAGCGCCACCTGCTCGCGGGCGTGTCCATCGAGGATCCGCGAACCACGTTCATCGACCACGACGTCGAGATCGGCGTGGGCACGAAGATCCATCCCTGCACCGTGATCCAATCCGGCGTGAAGATCGGCGCCCATTGCGAGATCGGGCCTTTCGCGATGCTGCGCGGCGGCTCGGAGCTCGCCGAGGGCTCTGTCGTCGGCAATTTCGTCGAGGTCAACCGCTCGCGCCTGGGCAAGAAGTCCAAGGCCAAGCACCTGGCCTACCTCGGCGACGCGACGCTCGGCGAGCGCGTCAATGTCGGCGCGGGGACGATCTTCGCGAACTACGACGGGAAACTGAAGTCGCCCTGCAAGGTCGGCGACGGAGCCTTCATCGGTTCCGGTACGATCCTGGTCGCCCCGGTCGAAGTCGGCGCGGGCGCCACCCTCGGAGCCGGCGCCGTCGTCGTGCACCACACCAAGGTCGGCCCCGGCGAAGTCTGGGTCGGCGTCCCCGCTCGCGCCCTGGATCGTCCCCCGAAAGCGCCTCAGGACCACTGATGTACAACGGCGACCGCATCGTGCTGATCTCCGGCACCGCCCATCCCGAGCTGGCTCAGGCCATCTCGCGCTCGGTCGACATCCCGCTCGCCAACGCGCACATCGGTCGCTTCCCCGACGGCGAGATCGACATCAAGGTCTACGACGACATCCGCGGCGCGGACGTGTTCCTGATCCAGCCGCTGTGCCCCAACGTCAACGAGAACTGGGTCGAGCTGCTGCTCCTGCTCGACACGCTGCGCCGCGCTTCCGCCGGCCGCATCACGGTGGTGATGCCCTACTACGGCTATGCGCGCAAGGATCGCAAGGACGAAGGCCGCGTGCCGATCAGCGCCAAGGTCGTCGCCAACACGATCACCGCTTGCGGAGCCGAGCGCCTCCTCTCGATGGACATGCACGCGGCGCAGATCCAGGGCTTCTTCGACATCCCGGTCGACCACCTCTATGCGAAGCCGGTGCTCATGCGCGCCGTCAAGAACCTGGACGTCACCAACCCCGTGGTGGTCACGCCCGACGTCGGCGGCATCAAGATGGCGCGAGCCTGGGCCAAGGCCCTGCACGCCGACCTCGCGATCGTCGACAAGCGGCGCATCTCGGGCTCCGAGATCGCGGTCGAGCACGTGATCGGCGATGTCAAGGGTCGCAACGTGATCATCGTCGACGACATGATTTCCACCGGCGGCTCGATCTGCGAGGCGGCGCGCATCGTGCGCCGCGAGGGCGCGCAGAAAATCGTGATCGCCGTGACCCACGCCGTGCTCTGCGGGCCCGCCGTGGAGCGCCTGGACGCCTGTCCCGCCGACAAAGTGCTGGTCACGGATACAATTCCGCGCGGCGCCAGGATGCCGCGGCAGATCGAGATCATCTCCGTCGCCGCGCTCTTCGGGCGCGCGATCCTCAACATCCACCGTGCCGAGTCGGTGAGCTCGCTCTTCGAGGAACTCCAGTGAGTTCCTGGGCAAGTCTCGCGGTCGTCACG
>DATHET010000223.1:0-77418 GCA_035490315.1 Planctomycetota bacterium | reverse complement strand
GCAACCGAGGCCGCACGACTCCGGACGAATTCACCTGACTCCGTACTGGAACGTCCGACGTCGGGCCTGTCACGACAACTACGTCGTCATCCGATACGCCGCCGCCGTCGGTCGGACGGCTCGCGCGAAGTGCAGCGGCCTCCGCAGCGGTCCCACCGCAGGCCGCGCCTTCGCAAGCCACTCGCGATAGACCTCCATCGACTTCTTCGTGTCGACGCACACATCCCCGTACTGATCTTCCGCGAGCGCGCGCGTCACGCTCACTCTTTGGTGCCAGCAGTGCATCCCGCTGACCGGATCGGGCTGCACGGGGAAGGTCAGATTCTGGTGCACGCCGCCATCCGTCCACCACACGCGCTTCGAATCCGGATCCGATGACTCGAACGGCCGGATGTCCTCGATGCGGCGGAAGCGATACTTCCCGCCGCCCTGATCCTCGCGCACGGCTTTGAACGTCGCCCACTCCGAGCCCATCGAGTCGAACAAGCGCCAGCGCCCCAAGTGGTGCGAGCACGCGACCACTCCCGGCCGCATTCCCTCGGTCACCCAGACCTTGTTGACGTAGTGCCCGATCCGCGTCGCCACGCGCACCAGATCGCCCGTATCGACACCGATGCGCGCCGCATCCGTCGGATGGATCCAGACCGGGTTGGTGTTCGACAGCTCGTAGAGCCACTTCGAATTCCCCGAGCGCGTGTGGATCAAAGTCGGCAGCCGGAACGTCGGCACCAGCGGATACTCGCCCTTGTCGACGTCCATGTGCTTGCGGTGCACGTGGCTCTCGATGTACCCGGGCAGCGCATATTCGCTCCAGCCCCAATCCGCCATGGTCTGCGACCACAGCTCGAGCTTGCGCGAAGGCGTCGCGAACCCCGTGCGAGCCGCGCCCTGGGCCACGACTCCGATCGCCGCGCCAGCCTTGAGCACCGTGCCCTCGGAATTCGTCGTCGCGCCTTCGAGATCCTTCGACGAAAGCGTCTTCAAGTAACTCTGGTACGTGTCCTTCTCGACCAGGAAGGCTCCGTAGCGGCGCATGTACTCGAGCGGCGTGAGCCCATGCTTCTTCGCCTCCGCCGGCAAGCCGGGCACCGAGTTCTCGAAGATCCACGCGTAATACTCGTCGACCGTGATGCGCTGCCCGGGCCGATACGGCGATTCGTAGTACTTGCGCACACCGAGCGAGCCGTCGGGATCGATGCGCCACGAAAGCGCGATCCAGAACTCGTCCTCTTCCCAGACCTCGCCCGGATTGGAATCGCGCGTCAACTCCTGCTTCTCGCCCGCGCGCTCCTTCGCCACGCGCAACACCGGCTGACGGAAAGAGATCCACTTCGCCGCGTGCGTCTCCTGGCTCATCAAGTCGTGTCGCTCCGCCCCCAGGCCCATCGGCAGCACGTAATCCGCGTACTGCGCCGTCTCGCTCCAGGTCGGCGTCAGCGCCGCATGCAGCTCGATCTTCGATTCATCGCGCAGCACCTCCTCCCACATCATCCCGTCTGGATTGGTCCAGACCGGGTTGTAGACGCGTGTGAAATACGCCGCGATCTTCCCGCGGCCTTCCTTGAGGAAGTGCGGCAGCAGGAAGGACAGCTCGTGATGCGAAAGTGGCCACTCCTTCGGGTAGAGCAGCTCGTTCCAGACGTTCTGCGGCGGCGGCTTGAGGAACGGCGGCGGCACGAACTTGTCCGACGTGTTCAAGTTCGTCCCGCCCTTCGACGCGACCGAGCCGACGAGCACGCACAGGAATTCCAGACACCGCGCCACCTGCCACCCGCCCTCGTTGCCCGAAGCCGCATTGCGCCACACGTGCGAAGCAAAAGCGCTCCCCGCCGCGCCGATCGCGCGCGCGACCTCGCGGATCACGGTCGCATCCAGTCCGCACTCGAGCGCAGCGGCTTCCGGCGTTGCATGCGCGTACTGGCGCCGCAGCGCCGCGAGGAATTCCTCGAAGCTCGACGGAGCTTGCGGCGCCACATGGGTCAGGAACTCGCGCCAGTTGACCCACTGCTCGACGAAAGCGCGATCGAAGAGCTTCTCCTCGAGGATCACGTGCGCAAAGGCGAGCAGCATGAGCGCCTCGGTCCCCGGATAGGGCGCGAGCCACCAGTCCGCCATCGAAGCCGTGTTCGACAAGCGCACGTCGACCACCGCGAGCTTCGCGCCCTTCATTTTGGCGTCGATGATCCGCTGCGCGTGCGGATTGAAATAATGCCCAGTCTCCAGGTGCGAGGAGAGCAGCAGCATCATCCGCGAGTTCTCGTGATCCGGCGAAGGACGATCCGCTCCGGTCCACAGCGCGTAGCCGAGTCGCGCGGCGCCGGAGCAGACGTTGGTGTGGCTGTTGTGGCCGTCGACGCCCCAGCTCTGGAGCACGCGGTCCATGTAGCCGTCATGTCCGGGGCGGCCGACGTGGTACATGATCTCGGTGCGCCGGTCCTCGATCAGTGCCTTGCGGATCTTCGCGGCGAAGACGTCGAGCACCTCGTCCCAGGTCGTGCGCTCGTACTTGCCTGAGCCGCGCGGGCCGGAGCGCTTGAGCGGATAGAGGATTCGCTGCGGATCCTCGATCTGATTCTTGGTCGCCGGTCCCTTGGCGCAATTGCGCCCTCGCGAGCCGGGGTGGTGGGGGTTGCCTTCGAGCTTCTGGATCTTCCAGGTGGTCTTGTCGACGTAGGCGACCAGGCCGCAAGCCGCTTCGCAGTTGAAGCAGGTCGTCGGAACGAGGGTGTAGCGCCGCTCGACTTTCTTCGGCCAGGCCGCCGAGTCGTACTCCATCCAGTCGTCCCACTGCGCCATCGGCGGAAAGGACGCGAGGGGAGTGACCGTCATCGGCAGCGGATCGCGGGGGGGCATGGTGGGCGAGTATACGGGCGACCCAACCGTGACCTTGCGCGTCGATGCTTTCTGGGATCCTCAACCATTGCTCCGCAGGGCTTGCGACGGAGAAGTACGCTAGGGTCGGCGCCAAGGCTAGCGGTGCTTCGCAACAGCCGATGCAGCCAAGACTTCCCCGCGCAGCCGCCAGACCATGAACCACGATCTCGAGGATCTCGTTTGGAACCGTGCCGCCATGGAGTCGGGTGGCGACACGCCTGGCCCTGGCGATCGAGCCTTGACAGCCCTTCTGCGATTACACGGCCTCGTGATGAATGGCGGGGTGCACCACGCAATGGAGGTGCTCAATCCGGCAGAACTTTGTGCGGCATCAGACGGGTTCTCGTACTTCGGATTCGAGAGTGTGGGCTCATTCTTCCGGAGCGCGTCCCCGATGCTGGCTGAATGTACGGATGAAACCGAGGTCGCTGCCGACCGCAGGTACTCCGAGCTGGTCCCGGATGACGAGCACCTGTTTCGTCGTTTCCAAAACGTCTTCCGCGAGCGCGCTGATCAATTCGCGCCTATCGACCCTGGGCTATAACCCGTCGGTCCTCCGGGAGAGTCACGGGAAAAACCAAAATCGATGGCTGACCGGCTTCCAGCTACGAGCAACGTCGGGGGCCCTGCTCGCTCCCACAAGTCATCAGGATGAGTGAGTCAGGAGAGAGAACGGTTGGTTTCAACAGAAAACCCGCGGATAAGCGACCGACCGTCCTCATGGCGCTCCTTCAGCGCCTCACGCCTTCTTCTTTCGCGCATCTCTCTCGACCAGCGCGCGGCGCTTCTTCTCCCAGAATTCCGGTGTGATTTCGATCGGCTCTCCGCTGTCGAGTCCCTGGAGCAGCTTCTTCTCGAGATCCTCTTGCGCCACTCGCCTCTGCGCCTCGTGAATCAGTCGACGCATGTACTCGCTCGTCGTCGTGCAGCCGCATCGTGCCGCCTCGGCCTCGACGAAATCCCGTTGCTGGCGGGGCAGGGAGATGTTCAGGTTCGTCAGATCGCTTTCCTGCCACATCACCTGAAGCATGAAGCGACTGCCGGGAGTTGGCAAGTCTCGTCAGAAGTGTCCAACAGCGATGCGCGGCAGTTCACCGCGCAGCGCCGCGTTCAGTTGGTCGCGCGCACACTGCCATCGACGGCTACGGCGCTGGCGTGCGACGAACCCATGTCCTGCAAGCGCTCGCGGCGTCGCCACATCGACAGCATGTAGAGCATCAAGAACAGCCCGAACGCGTACTCCTTGGTCTCCCCAGCCTGGAAGTCGACCAGGTAGGGCACCGGTTGGTGAAACGTGCGGAAGATGCCCTTGGGGAGCGTCACGAGAGTCGCAATCAGCGCGCTCGGCAGCACGACGATCGTCGGGATCGTCCAGGCAAGGGGGTGGCGCAACAACGCGCTGTCGCGACCGCGGCCGCGGAACCACAGGGGCAGCAGGACGCCTCCGAAGAGCACGCCGAGGGTCAAAACCAACCGCGGCGCCTGGTCTCCGATGCCGCCCAGGTTGTGCAGGTTGGTCTCCTGCTGCTCGTTGACCGCGGCCCACACTTCGGGGGTCTTCCAGCCGAAGTAATGCTGGCCCCAGCTCGCTTCTTCGCCGCCGAAATACAGGCAGCCCAGAGCCATGAGGAACATCCAGACCGCGTAGCCCGGGGGACGCGCCAAGGGCTTGCGGACGAGCAGAAGGATCGCGCTGGCGAGCGCGATCACGAGGAAGAGCACGGTCCCCTGCTCGACGATCCCGAATTCGCTGCGCATCCAGCGCACGTAGAACTCCTCGGATCTGGCTCGCGCGAGCATCTGCGCGACGATGATCAGCGGCGGGAACCACAGCCACAGCCAGGAGGGGAGTTCTTCCGCTCGTTCGTTGTCTTTCATGGAGGGAGAGGGCGGTGGACCTTCGGGACGGGTCAGGCTCACTCCATCATGTTTACATCATTGCGTTCGACGGCGAAAGGGCATCAGGCCATCATCTTTGCCCTGGCTTGGACGGGACTCAGGAACGATCCCGCAGCGGCATTCAGGACAACGGGGGAAGCTGCGCCGCGCGCACGTACGCGTACTTGAACAGGAACAGCCCGGCCAGCACGCAAGCGGCTGTGATCCAGCAGAAGTACGGAACCGCCGGCGCCATCCGGTGCGGGTTGGTCAGCGCGAGCAGCACGCCTGGCACGAGCACGCTGAGCACGACTCCCATCCGATAGGGCGCGCCGATCCAGCCCATGCGGACGATCGGCAGGAAGCCCGCGGCCTGGCGCGCGTTCGCTGTTTCGTGCTTCCCTCGCAACTCGAGCGACATGAACGCTCCGTGGAGCGCCAGCACGACCCCCAGCCACAAGCGGAACTCGGTCTTCGAATCGGTGAAGAACCAGAATATGACCGCAGCGCACAAGAGCGCTTGAATCAGCAAGTGGGGGAGCAATCTGCGGCTTTGCCACATGTCGCGTCCCTCGCACTGGCGGAACAAGAATGCCGTGTATCCCGCGGCTGCGGCGCCGAGCACCACGTTGAACGAGCGCATGTACTTCGCTGCCTCGTCCTGACCGAACCAGTGCGCGGCCAGGATCAAGCAGGTCAGCGTGCTGAAAGCGATCAGCACCCAGGCGCCGCGCACCAGCCAGCTCTTCTTGTTCGGCCTCGTCAGCAGCGTCAAGAACTTCAAGGGCCGGTGCAGGTCCTCGACGAGCAACGCGGTCGTGATCGTCGTGAACACCAGCGCAAGGATCTCCGGCAGCCAACGCTCCGCGAAAGATCCCACCGGCACGCCGAAGTCGACCAGGAAGGGCGCGATCATTGCCGCTCCCGCCGCGATCGCCTTGGTCACCAGGTACAGCGCCACCGGCCAGCCCCATTCGACCTTGTGCCCGACGTCGAGCACCGTTCGAAGATCCGGCGTCGTGGGCGCCTTCTCCTCCGGCCAGGCCTCGACGCCCGCATCCGGCCGCTCGCTCCATATATAGGTGGACGGCCGCTCGGCCGCCCCAGGCTCGAGCGACAGGGGCTCGACGCCCAGGTAGTGCACATTCGGCCCCGTCTTCTGCTCGGGCCGCCGCACCAGCGTCTCGTTCTCGGCCACCATCATCGCGATCCGCGACATCGGGTCGTGCAGATCTCCGACGACGATCGCCTGCTCCGGGCAGACGATGACGCAGGCCGGCTCGAGGTTCTGCTCGATGCGGTGCGCGCAGAAGTGGCACTTCTCGACCACCCCGGAGTCCTCGTTGAGATAGATCGCGTCGTAAGGACAGGCCTGCATGCACGCTCGGCAGCCGATGCAGGCGTCGCGGTCGATGTCGACGATGCCGTCCACGCGCTTTTCCAGCGCGTTGACGGGGCAGATCGTCACGCAGGGGGCCTTGCTGCAGTGGTTGCAGCGCAGGATCGCGAAGTGGCGCTTGACGCTCGGGAAGCGGCCCTTCTCCGTGTACTTGACCCAGGTGCGGAAGCTGCCGACCGGAACGTTGTTCTCGGCCTTGCAGGCGACGGTGCAGGCGTGGCAGCCGATGCAGCGCCGATGGTCCATCAGGAACCCGTATTGCATCCGCGCAGTGTACGGGGGGAGGTGCGCTCGGGAGTCAGGTGAATTCGTCCAGAGGTGCGGAGTCAGGTGAATTCGTGCGGAGTCGTGGGCCTCATCCACCCGGCGCGCAGTGCCGGGTGGACGAGGCCCACGACTCCGCACGAATTCACCTGACTCCGTACGCTACGGCGCGACCGTGTACTCGATCGCGTCGCTCAAGCTGGTCGCGCTCGGCGCGGGGAAGCCAGGGTCGCGCCCCCAGAACTGGCAATTCACCGTCACGCCGGCCACGCTGAGCAGCGGCGAGGGAACCGGCGGGCCGCTGCTCGCCGCGAACGCGTTCATGTCGATCGAGTAGACACCGCTGCAGTCCTGGCTCGGCAGGGGATTTCCGCCCGACGACAGTGCACCGGAGCGCCGGACCGGCGGCACCAGGCAGAGGAAACCCCCGGAGAAGGGCGTCGCGGCGCGGCCCGTCAATCCGTAGAGGCAAAGCCCCGGCTTGTTGTTGCGGACGTTCGCGGCGCTCAGGACGAATCCGCTGCTCGCCGACGCGCTCGCCGAGCCGCTCGCCGAGATCTGCGGCAGACAGCCCAGGGAATTGAGCTTCGCGGTGCAGTACACCAGTCCGCTCGCCGGCGCGGGCGAGATGCCTTCGAGCACGAAAAGCGTGTCGCCGAGGACCGCGAGATCGAGCGGTGTGCCGGCGCGTGACTGAAGCTCTACCAGGTCGAAGGGGCGCATGCCGGTGCGGAAGCCTTGAGGGGGCGAGAGCGGGCCATTCGGTCCGCCAGACCAGACCAGCATGAAGTCCTGGTTGCCGTCGAGGCCGACGAGCTCTGGCCTGCCGTCGCGGTCGACGTCGACGAAGCGCAAGCGCGTGGGGGCGAAAGGGAGCGTGCCGAGAAGGCTGTAGTTCCCCACGCCATCGTTGGTCCACAAGCGCATTGGACCGGACTGGTAGTACGAGGTCGCCAGGTCGAGGTCCTGATCGCCATCGAAATCGGCGAGCGCGAGCGCCACGCCGTTCGGCGAGGACGCGACCTGCACCGGCGGTGCGAAGGCTCCAGCTCCCAGCCCGTCGAAGCGCAGTGCGCCGGCCGTGACCGAGACGATCGCGTCGAGCACGGCATCGCCGTTCAGAAAAGCCAGCTCGAGGTCGACTGCGCTCGTACTGATTCCAGGCGTGGTCGGCCCCGCGCTGAACGCGCCATTTCCCTGGTTGAGCTGAATCTGCAGGGCGTTGCCGGCGACATAGGCAAAATCGATGTCCCCATCGCCGTCGATGTCCGCCGTGGCGACCTGGTAGACACCGGAGCTCGCGGGGATCGTGGGGCCCGAATTGAACTTGCCCGTGCCGTCGCCGAAGCAGACGCGGACGTTTCCATTCAGCAACGGAAAGGTGAGCGAGCCGAAGACCAGATCGTCGAATCCGTCCGTGTTGAAGTCGGCGGAATGCGGATCGTAGGCGTTCGAGGCTTGCAGACTCGTGATCGGATTCGAAAACCCGCCGACGCCGTCTCCCAGGCGTGTGGTGACCGTGCCCGAGCCGAGGAAGCCGATGTCGTCGATGCCGTTGTTGTCGAAGTCGCCGCGGAAGATCCCGCCGGGCGCACCGCCTCCGCCGGGAAACTCGATTCCGGAGAGGAAGCTTCCCGAGCCGTTGCCTTGGAGCAGCAGCGGACCGCCGGAAGAATCCTGTCCGATGATCAGGTCCGGTCCCGCATCGCGGTCGATCCTGCCGGCGACGATGCCCTGGGCGCGGTAGGCCGCGGGGTAGGCCACGAAAGGCGCGAAGGCTCCCGCTCCTAGCGCGCGGAGGACGGAGACCGACTCGTCGTTGAAGCTGACCACGGCGAAATCGTTCAGGCCGTCGAGATCGAAGTCCTGCACGGCGACGCCAATCCCGTTGCCTCCGGCGACCGGGACCTGCACGGCGGAATTGAAGCCTCCCAATCCATTGCCGAGCCAGACGCGCGCGAAGCTCGAGAAGGTGCTGCAGACGAGGTCGGGCTTCGCGTCGCCGGAGACATCGGCAATCACGATGCCCCTGACCGTGTCGACCAAGGGAGCGAGGGGCACGAAGGCGCCGCCGCCCTGGGCGAGGTAGAGGACGATACTGCTGGCCGCGACCACCGCGATGTCGTCGATTCCGTCCGCGTTGAAGTCGCCGACCGCGAGCGCGCCCGAGTTCGGTCCCGGCGTCAGCACGAGCGTGCCCGCGAAGCCTCCGAGGCCGTCGCCGAAGTGCAAGGAGACGGCGCCGTTGGTGCAGCTCACCGCCGCGTCGAGGCCGGGCAGGCCGTCGAGCTCGCCGAGCTGGATGTCCACCGGCGGCGAGGGGAGGGCGACGGGTGTTCCGGCGACGAGGACGCCGCTCCCAGAGTTGTGCAGCACGAAGAAATCCGACAGGGCTGGCCGCGCGTACACGACGTCGACGTCGCCGTCGTTCTCCAGGTCGCCGGCGCGGATCGCGCGCGTGTAGCTGGTCCCCAAGTCGTAGCTGACCATCGGCGAGAACCCGCCGAGCCCATTGCCGAAGCGCACGCCGATGCCCGCGGTCATCTTGTTCGACACCAGGTCGAGGTTGCCGTCGTTGTCGAGATCAGCGAGGGCCAGGGCGCGCTCGGAGAGGTCCGACACGAGCCGTTGCGCGGGGAAAAGCGGCCAGGGTGCCTGAGCGAAGGCGGGAGTGGCGGCGCTCAACGCGCCGAGGATCCAGAGGATGCGGTGCAACATCGGATTGAGCCTGCGACAGCCCTGGCTGATGGGCGATCGATTCATCCTAATCGGCAAGTACGGAGTCAGGTGAATTCGTCCGGAGTCGTGATGGCATCCCGCGCGCCGCGCACGCGGCGCGCGGGATGCCATCACGACTCCGGACGAATTCACCTGACTCCGTACCGACAGATTCAACGAAAGCGGGGATCCGCGGCGTCGCCGCGGATCCCCGCTGATTCACGTTGGCGCGCTTTAGAAGAGCGAAGCTCCGAGCACGCGGTAAGCGACGCGCGAGGTCTCCAGCGCGATCGCGTTCATGCGCCGCACGTGCAGGGTCGCGTCACCGCCGCAGAAGGGGCAGTCGACCGGCACCGGATCGTCCGTGGCGGCGGGCAGGGCTCCGTGGTGGTAGGCGAAGGACGCGTTCGGCGTCGCCGGGGCGGCCCGGGTTCCGAGCACGAGCACGAGGGCCAGTCCGAGAGTCGATGCGGCGAAAAGAAGGCGCTTCATGGTTTTCCTTGGGTGCCGGCCGAGCCGGCTTCCACGCTCCCAAGATACGACTGTTTCGAGGCCGCACAAGAGACCCGATTCCGTTCGAGTTGCGTCGCTCGAGCCCAACCCCCCGGGAAGCCCGCTGTGGGGCTTACTTCGACGACTCGGCGAGCTCGAAAACCAGATCCTGGAAGCGCGGGTTCTCACGCAATCCTTCGTAGTCGGCGAGGGTCTGCAGGCGCTTCACGTCGTCGAAGCCCTGCTCGATCGTGCTCTCCAATTGATCCATGGCATTGTCGATCAGGTCTTCGACCAGCTTGGCGCGCTCCTCGCTCTCGAGCTCGGCGCTCGCTCCCGCGACCCGCGCGATGTGCCAGTAGGTCTCGAAGGCCTGGAAGGCGATGTCGCTGCGCACGGCGCCGAGCGCGAGGGCTTCCTCCGTCGACGCGACTGCCTTGCGCCAATCGCCCTCGGCGCGCTCGACCTCGGCGCGTTCCATCAAGCAGGCCGCGCATCCCGCGAGGACGAGCGGGTGACTTCCCAGGGACCTGCGCAGCTGTCTGAAGATTTCCACCCCGCGCTCGGCGTCGGCGCGAGCCTCTTCCAACCGGCCCAGTCCCAGTTGCACGATGGAGCGGGATCCGACCGCCGTGCCGAGGGTCAGGCGAAAATCGATGCGCGCCCCATCGAGCTCGACCAGGGCTTCGCCGTGGAGGACGGATTCTTCCAGAGCCTCTTCTGCTTCCCTCCAACGCGACTGGTTGGTCAGGTGGTAACCGAGGTTGGACGCCACCGACGCCAGCCCGTTGCGCGCCTGGAAGTCCTCGGGAAAATCGTCCACCAGGAGCCTTCCGACTTCCAGGCCCTTGGTCATGACCGCTTCCGCTTCCGCCGGATCCGACGTGGTCAGCTCCAGGCCGTAGTTGACCGCGACTTCGATCAGCACGAGCCGCATCTCGCGCGCCGTGGGGTGCAGCGCGAGGCCATCGATGCACAGAGTCCAGGCCTCGCGCAGGTGTCCTCGGCACTTGTCCTTCTGCTTCAGGGCGGCCTCGCACAGCGAGAGTCCGTTGAGGCATCTCGCCATCTGGACGATGAAGTCGACGCCCTCGGGCTCGCGGGCCAGCGCCGGTCGCATCACCTCCACGGCCCGGTCGCGTTGCGCCAGGGCCCGCGGGACGTCCGCCTCGGCGAGGTAGATGCCGCCCAGGTTCAAGAGACACGAGGCCATGTCGTGGTTGAACCGGGGATTGTCTGGAGCATCGTTGAGCAGCCTCTCGGCGATTGGCACGACCTCCTCGTAGACAACGCGCACCGAGGCCAGGTCGCCCATCTGATGCTGCTTCTTGGCGAGTTGCATCAAGTTGGAAGCGAGCATGTGGCGCGTGTTCACCGAGTCGGGATCGGCAACGATCATTCTCCTCGACATCTCGACTGCCTTCTCGTATTCGGGCATGGCCAACTGAGGCTTGCCCAGGTCGTCGAGCACGTCGGCGATCGCGCGGCTGATCCGCGCCAGCTCGCGTTGGACGTCGATGTTGTCGGGATCGTCTTTCAGAAGACCCAGATACAGCTTGCGCGCGCGGTCGAGCAGATCCTGGCGCACCGGCCCGAAGCTGGGAACTTCGCGCAGACTGTCCGATCCCACCGCCGCCAGCGTCTTGTTGATCGCGTCGAGCGCGGTCTTCAAGCTGCGCTCGGCCCGCGCGGTCTCCTCTTTCTCGCGCGACAAGGCATTCGCGAGGTCGGCGTTCTTCGTCTCGAGCTCGCCCTTGGCTGCCTGCAGGCTCTTGTTGGTTTCATGGACGGTGTCGTTGGCGAGCCGCAGGTCGGAATTCAGGCCGCGTTCCTTCTCCGCGGCGCGCATCTGCAAGCTGGCATAGCCGAGCGGTCCGCCGACGAGCACCAGCGCGGCGAGGACCGAGGCCGCGGCACTCGCGGGATTGCGCTGCATCCAGCGCTGCGCGCGAATCGGCCAGGCGGTGCGGCGCGCGGCGATCGGACGGCGCTCGAGCACGCAGGCAAGGTCGGCGGCCATCGCTGCCGCGGTCGCGTAACGGCGCTTGGGATCGGTGTCCATCGCGACGTTGCAGATCGTTTCCGCGTCGATCGACACCTGCGGGTTGCGCTGGCGAAGCGACTCGTGCTGGCCGGACTCGATGCGCTGCACCATGGCGGCGACGGAATCGCCGCGGAAAGGCAGGCTCAGTGCAAGGGCTTCGTGCAGCGTCGCGCCGAGCGAATAGACGTCGGTCTGGGCGCCTGCATCCTCGTTCTGGCCGCCGACCAGCTCGGGCGGCATGTAAGGCAAGGAGCCCAGCTGCGCGCCGGTCTTCGTCAGCTTCGAGGCGCCCGAGCGTGTTGCGAGACCGAAGTCGAGCAAGCGCGCGCGGCCGTCGGGCGTGATCATCACGTTGGAAGGCTTGATGTCGCGGTGCACCACTCCGCGCTCATGGGCGTGAGCAAGGGCCAGCGCCACTTGACGTCCGATCTCGAGGCAGGCGCGCAGCCAGTTGCCGTCGAACATGACCGAAGGCGGACAGGCGACTCCGCAATGCGCCGAGACCGCGCTGGCGAGATCGCGACCGGACAGTGACGTCGGATCTCGGCCGGTGAACTGGCGCAGCACGTCGCCGAGCGACGCGCCCTCGACGTGCTCCATCGCGAAGAACGGCACGCCGTTTTCTTCCGCGAAGGAAAAGATCTGGATGATGCCCGGGTGCGAGAGCTTGGCGATCGCCTCGACTTCGCGTCGGAAGCGCTCCTTCGCCTGCGGGAAATAGATCTGCTCGGGCCGGATCAATTTCAACGCCACCTTGCGGCCGAGGTTCGCTTCCTCGGCGAGGTAGACGACACCCATGCCGCCTCCCCCGAGCCGCTCGATCAAGCGAAAGCTGCCTAGGCGCTCTGGGAACACATCGCCCGCGCTTTCGCCGACGAGCCCCGCCCGCTCGAGGGCCTCGATGCGCTCGCGAACGACCGCGCTGCTGCCGGTGTGCCGGCGCGCGAATTCCTCGTAGGTCGCGACGACGCCCTGCTCGCGCTCCTCGAGGTAGAGGAAAATCATCTCCTCGACTTCGTCTGCATCGGGCGAGGGATGACCGGTGGGGACTTTCATGGACCCCACCAGCATCGCCGCGGATCACTCCGGCGGCAAGGCGAACCGAGTTTCAGCGCTCGAAAGAAGTGCTCGCGACCGTGGCTCCGCGAGCGTTGACGATCTCGACCGTCAGCCGACCGGCGGCGTCGACCGAGACCAGGCCGAAATTGAACCAGTTCATGGCCTCGTCGTAGCTCGTCGGAGTCTGCGGCGGCGCGTGGAAAAAAAGACGGCGCGGCCGAAACGTCGGATCGAGATTCTGCGTCGGAAACATGCCCGCGCTCAGCGGCCCGCAGATGAATTCGCGCACATGGAACTGCGGCGCGTCGCCGAAGGGCGTGTATTCGAAGCCCGTCGCGAAGTGCACGTCGGTCGTGAGCCACACCGTGTTGCCGATGCCGCGCACGCGCATCGTGGCGAACAAAAGCGCAAGCTCGCGCTCGTAGCCCGTCGCCGAATCCGCGTCGGCCCAGCCGTCGCGCGCATCGACTTTTCCGGTCGGAATCGAGATCGGCACGCTGGAGATCACGATGCGCCAGGTCGCGTCGCTCGCGGCCAGGCCGGCCTCGAGCCAGTCGAGTTGCGCCTTCCCGAGCTGCGTCTTCGGCTGCGGGCTGTCGTCGCGCGCGCGGTCCGGGTCGCGGTAGCGGCGGTTGTCGAGAAAGAACAGCTCGAGGTGCTTTCCCCAGCGAACGGATCGATATAGACGTCCGTCGCCGGAGTCCTCGAATGCGTTGTACTCGCAAAAAGCGCGGTACCCGAGCGGCATCAAATGCTCGCGCGCCGTGTAAGGCGCTTCTCCTCGCGAATCTTCGGTGGGACTGAAGTCGTTGACGACCTCGTGATCGTCCCACACGCCGAAGTAAGCCGTGTGCGCGAGCAGCTTCTGCAAGCCAGGGTCGGCGCGGTTGTAGCGCCAGTGAGCGCGATAAGCCTCGAGCGTCGCGGACGGCCCGAAGTCGCCGGGCACTTGCGCATTGCCGAAAGCGCCGACCGGATCGCAGGGATAATCCGCGTAGATCATGTCGCCGAGACCGATGAAGAACTCCGGCTGGCGCTCCTGGATCTGCGGCATGATCGCGAAGCCCAGGGCCGCGTCGCGGCAGGCGTTCTGTCCGGCGAGATCGCCGCTCCAGGCGAAGCGCACGGGACGCGCGTCGTCGGCCGCCGGAGCAGTCGAGAACAGCGCGCTTTCGGCCGCGGAACTGCCATTGGCCGGCATCGAGCGCTCGGCGCTGAACCATGCATTCGTGCGGTAGTGCGTTCCCGCGTGCAGCCCGCGCAGCTCGACGCTCGCCGCGAAATCCGTCTGTGGTCCGACGCGCTCCGAGGCCTGCGCGACGCGAGTCGTGCCGTCGCCCTCGGTGATCTCGACGTGCATCCAGCACGGATGATCGCTGCGCGCCCAGACCCGCGCGCGATCCGCGTGCACCTCGCCGACGAGCACGCCGTGAGTCGGCGCAGTCGCCGCGCCGCCTGCGCCAGGCTCGACGGAATTGCACGAGGCCAGCGCCAGGACCAGAGTTAAGATCAATCCGCGCATCGAGCCCCATCTCATACCAGGCAGCTCGAACCCAGAGGACTTTTTTCCGTGCGTTCGCGGCACGTGCCTCACGAATGAAAGTGGCAATCGGCTTCAAAGCCCATTCCGGTTGGGCAGCGGCGGTCGTCGTCGGCCTGCGCGGCGGCGAGTTCGAGATCGTCGACCGCCGGCGGGTGGAGCTGGTCGACGTCGAGTGGGCCAAGGCGCCGTACCACGCGGCTGAGGAGATGAAGCCGGAGGCCGCGCGCAAACTGATCGGCCGCGGCGTCGAGGCCGCGAATCGCATCGCCGTGCGCGAGCTCCGCGCCATGGTCGAGCGCGAGCGCGAGCGGGGAAACGCTCCGAGCGCCCTCGCCCTGCTCGCCGGAGCTCCGATGCCGCCGTGGAGCGTCGACGAGATCCGCGCCGTGCACTTCCGCATGCACAAGGCGGAGGGAGCGATGTTCCGCGACGCGCTGGCTCGGGCAGCTGGGGAGTGCGGAGTCTCGCTCGTCGCCATCCCCGAGAAGGAGCTCGCTGCGCAGGCCGAGGCGGGGCTTGGAATGTCGGTGAAAACGCTGTCCAAGCTGCTCGGGGCTTTCGGGAAATCCGTCGGAGCGCCCTGGGGAAAGGATCAGAAGGATGCCGCGCTCGCCGCGATGATCGCGCTGAAGCGCCGTCCGGCGTGAAGTTCATCTCCGCTGAAGCTGCCCTGGCGGGTGGACCGAGCGGCTCTTCTCCCGCAAGATGGCCCCATGAAGTGGAAACTCCTCGGCGCGGTCGTCGGCGGCGCCCTTGCTCTCTACGCCCTGCACATCACGACCAGCACGGGCTGGGGGCCTTGGGTCGAGGACGTGAAGCGCACCTTCGGCGGCGGCGCGCGCGAGCAGATGATCGTCGGCTTCCTGCCCGTGACCTGCCACCTGACCTGCCCAGTCGTCGATTGGACGACGCGGCACTCGGACTCCGGCTCGCTGTTCCAGAGCAAGAAGTACTCCGAGTTCCCGACGATGTGCGAGGACCTCACCGAGGGCAAGCTCGGCGCCGCGTTCCTGAATGCTCCGCTGGCGATCTCGCTCGTATCGAAGAACGTCAACGTCAAGCTGGTCTCGCTCGGCCACCGCGACGGCTCCGCGATCGTCGTGCCGGCGAAATCCGAGGCGAAGGAATTCAAGGATCTGGTGGGCAAGAAGATCCTGATCCCTTCGAAGTTCTCCAATCAACAGCTGTGGATGGCGCGGCTGTGCAAGCAGAACGGATTGAAGCTCACCGATTTCGAAACGATCGTCTGCCCACCGCCCGACATGCCGGCGATGCTCGAGACTGGCAAGTGCGCTGCGTACGTGGTCGGCGAGCCCTTCTGCGCTCTCGCGGAGCTGGCGGGAACCGGCCGCGTCCTCCTGCAGGTCAAGGACTCCTGGCCTGGTTTCATCTCCTGCGGGCTCGTCGTGCGCCAGGATCGCATCGACCAGGACCGCGAGCTGATCCAGGAGCTCGTCGACGGCATCCATGGCTCCGGCCTGTGGCTCGAGCAGGGCCTCGAGAACCGCGCGAGCGCCGCGGAAGTCGTCGGCAAGTACTACTACAACCAGGATCCCAAGCTCTTGCAGTTCGTGCTGTCCAAGCCGGTCGATCGCGTGCGCTACGACCACTTGACGCCGCTGAAGCCCGACTTCGAGGAGATCATGGGACTCGCCGTCGAGATCGGGATGTTCCCGAAGGTGCTCGAGTTCGAGAGCTTCACCGACGCGAGCTTCTCGCTGAGCGCGAGCAAGCTCCCGAAAGCGATGCCGCCCGATGACGGCAAGGGGCCTGAGACGGCGAAGGCCGCGAAGTGAATCGACTCGAGCGGGTCCTCCTGCCGCTCTTCGTCGCGGCGCTGATCATCGCTGTCTGGAGTGTCTGGGCGAGCGGCGGCAGCGGGGGCGCCACGGACTTTCCGACGCCGCTGGAAGTCTGGCGCGGCTATGGCCACCTGCTGCGGCCCGCGCATGGCGAGCACGGCCCGCTGATCCTGAAACACATCGTTTCCAGCGTGTTCCGCACGAGTTTCGGCTTCCTGGCCGCCGTCGGTCTCGGAATCCCGTTCGGGCTCTACCTCGGCTGGTCCGCCCGCGCCCACGCATCGCTCGACTGGCTCGTGCAGATGCTGCGACCGATCTCGCCGATCGCCTGGATTCCGATCGCGATCATGATTTTCCGCGGCGACGACCTGCGCTCGATCTTCCTGATCTTCGTCGCGGCCTTCCTGCCGATCGTGATCTCGACCAGCGCCGCGGTGCACTCCGTCCCGTCGATGTACCTGCGCGCCGCGAGCAATTTCGGCCTCAGCGACTTTCAGATCCTGCAGCGCGTCGTGTTCCCCGCGTCGCTGCCGCAGATCGTGCTCGCCCTGCGCGTCGCCGCCGGGATTTCCTGGATCGTGATCGTCGCGGCCGAGATGGTCGCCGTGCAGGACGGTCTGGGCTGGCTGATCACCGACGCGCGCTACCAGGGAGCGCGCACGGATCTGGTCGTGGGCACGATGATCGTGATCGGCCTGCTCGGCTGGGGCATCGATTCGCTGCTGCGCCGTCTCGAGCGCCATCCGCGCGTGAGCTGGGGATATCCGCGGAATGGCTAGCGCGCGCATCGAAGTCCGCGGCGTCGCCAAGAGCTTCCGTCAGCGCGGCGGCCGCTCGCTCGAAGTCCTGCGCGACATCGATTTCACGATCGAAGCCGGCGAATTCGTCTGTCTGCTCGGCCCCTCGGGATGCGGCAAGTCCACGTTGCTCTCGATCATCGGCGGCTTCGAAAAGGCGGACAAAGGCACGATCACTGTCGACGGCGCGCCGCTCTCCGGTCCCGATCCGCGGCGCGTGTTCGTGTTCCAGGAGTACGGGATCTTTCCGTGGATGAGCGTGAGCGAGAACGTGGGCTTCGGCCTCGGCGCGCTCGGCGCGGAGGAGCGGAGTCGGCGCGTCGCGCACTGGATCGGCGCCGTCGGTCTCGGCGGATTCGAGAACGCGTTGCCGGCCGAATTGTCGGGCGGTATGCGGCAGCGCGTCGCCCTGGCCCGCTCGCTCGCCGTCGAGCCGGAAGCCCTGTACATGGACGAGCCGCTCGGCGCCCTCGATTCCCTGACCCGCCAGCAGATGCGCACCGAGATCTCGGCGCTGTGCCGACGCAGCAAGCCGACCGTGCTTTTCGTGACCCACGACATCGACGAAGCCCTGCTGCTCGCCGACCGCATCATCGTGATGAGCGTGCGCCCCGCTCACATCATCGAGATCGTTCCGGTGGCGATCACACATCCTCGCCGTTTCGGCGAAGCCGATTACGTCGCGATCAAGCGCCATCTGTATCGGCTGCTAGGCTTGCGCGACGAGGTCTAGTCGTGCCCGAGCTCCCCGAAGTCGAAACGGTCGTACGGATGCTCGTGCCTCGGCTCGTCGGGCGCAGCGTGGTCGGCGTCGATGTGCGATGGCAGCGCACGCTCGGAGGGGCGAGCGTGGAGGAATTCACGCGCGAGGTCGTCGGCGCGAGGGTGATTTCGGTCTGGCGGCGCGCGAAGTACCTGGTCTTCGATCTCGAGCGGCACGGCAAGCCCGCGGGGCATCTCGTCGGACACTTGCGGATGAGCGGGCGGATGCAAGTCGAGGAAAAGACTTGGGATCCAGGAATTCACGTGCGGCTTTCCTTCGCGCTCGACAGCGGCAAGGTCTTCCACTTCATCGACGTGCGCAAGTTCGGCAGGCTCATCTTCGCGCAGGATCTCGAGCGCGTGTTCCTGAAGATCGGCGACGAGCCGCTCGATCAAGCCTTCACGCCGCAGCACCTGCACCAGTTGCTCGGCGCGCGCAAGCGAGCGCTCAAGCCGCTGCTGCTCGACCAATCGATCGTCGCGGGCCTGGGGAACATCTACGTCGACGAGTCCCTGCACCGCGCGCGACTGCATCCATTGATGCTCTCGACGCGCGTCGATCTCGCCGCGGTGCGCCGTCTGCACGGCTCGATCCAGAAGACGCTGCGCGCGGCGATTGAGCGCGAGGGCTCGAGCTTCGACGGCTTCTACCTGACGCCCGAGGGCCAGCCGGGCAATTACCAGAATCGCTTTCGCGTCTATGGCCGCGAGGGCAAGCCCTGCAAGGTCTGCAAGACGACGATCGTCAAGTTCACGGTCGGACAGCGCGGCACGCACGTGTGCCCGACGTGCCAGGAGAAACCTAGGCCGGCGAAGCGACGCTCGAGCGCGCGCGCCAGAGCTCGTCGAGGTGCTTGACGGCCGGCCACTGCTCGGCGCAGAGGGCGAGGTACAGGGTCACGTCCGCCGGCGCGAACTTCTTGTCCAGCTCGGCCACGGCGGCGTCGAGTTTCTTCGGGTCCGGCGCGTTTTCCTCGAGGTCCTCGACCATGCCGTCCTTGTGGTTCACACCGGTCTGGTCGAGCAGCGATGTGACCAGCTCGCGGTGATCCTTGAGTAGATACGTGCCGAAGATCTCGTAGGCCATCTCGACCTTGTTCTGCGCGAGCAGGATCGCTTTAGCCTTCTTCGCGCGTTGCGCCATCGGCAGCTTGCGGATCGCCTGGGGCCGGAATTTCACGACCTTGGCGACCTCGCCGTCCAAGGGGCCGAAGCCCTGTTGCGAGAGGGCTTCGTAGATCGCGAGGAAGCGTTCCTCGCTCATCGTGCGCAGTTGATCGAGCACTTGCATGATTAGGCCTCAGGGACGTCGTGCGCCGCGCACGGCCGCTCCGCCGTGTTGCGCCGCGGGAGAAGAGGGCGTCGCCGGCGGCGGATGGTGGGGCGGGGGATTGCCTCCGCCGCCGTTGCCCGGCGTGCCGGGCGCCGGACCGTGGCCGTTCGTGGTGAGCTCCGGCGTCATCGCCAGATCCGCGTCGTCGCGATCGCGCGTCAGGTAGGTGTACGACGCGAGGCCGGCCTCGTAGCGGCGCTGCAGCAGCGCGGATTCCTCGAAGGTCATCCGGCCTTCCTCGAGACTGCGCTCGATGTGACGGCGCAACCTTGTGAGCACGTCCTGCTCGAAGTACTCGACGTAGGAGAGAACTTCCTCGGTGCGGTCGCCGCGGACGACGTGGCTGACGCGCGCGCGGCCCTGCTCGTCGAGATCGACGTGCACGATGTTCGGATCGCCGAACAGGTTGTGCATGTCGCCGAGGATCTCCTGGTAAGCGCCGACCAGGAAGAAGCCGAGATAGTACGGCTCGTTGGGGCGCAGCGCGTGCAGCTCGAGGGTGCGCTTGACGTCGCGCAGGTCGATGAAGCGATCGATCTTGCCGTCGGAGTCGCAGGTGATGTCCGCGAGCACGGCGTGGCGCGTCGGTTGCTCGTTCAGGCGGTGCAGCGGCAGGACCGGGAACAATTGATTGATCGCCCACGAGTCGGGCAGCGACTGGAACAGCGAGAAATTGAGGAAATACGTGTCCGCCATGTCGCGCTCGAGGTTGGCGAGGTCGTCGGGCACGTAGGGCAGGGCGCGGATCACGCGCAGAATTTTCTGGCAGGTGCGCCAGAAGTTCTCCTCGACGCGTGCGCGCTCCTTCAAGGTCAATTGTCCGACGTTGAAGAGCACCATCGCCTCGTCGCGCACCTGCAGGGCGTCGTGGTAGGACTCCCGGAAGTTCTTCGCGCTGATCGTGTCGCAGATGCTGGCCGAGTTCTGGATCAGCTCGTGGTCGTCGGGCTTGATCGGATCCGGCAGGCCGCCGTGGCCGAAGTCGGTGACTCCGAGGACCTCGGTGACGAGCACGGCGTGGTGCGCCGTCAAGGCGCGGCCCGACTCGGTGACGATCGCGGGCTCGGCGATCTCGGCTTCGCGGCAGGCGACCGACAGGTGGTAGACCACGTCGCGAGCGTATTCGGCCAGCGAGTAGTTCATCGACGATTCGAAGTTGGTGCTCGAGCCGTCGTAATCGACGCCGAGTCCGCCGCCGACGTCCATGAACTTGATCCGCGCACCCATCGCGTGCAGGTCGATCAGCGTGCGCGTCGCTTCGCGCAGCGCGTTCTTCACGGCGCGGATGTCGGTGACCTGGCTGCCGATGTGGAAGTGCAGGAGCTCGAGGCAATCGAGCTTGCCCTCGGTCTTCAAGACTTCGACCAGATCGACGATTTGCCGCGTATTCAGGCCGAATTTCGACCGATCGCCGGCCGAGTCCGACCAGCGGCCCGAGCCGCGGCCGCCGAGCTTCGAGCGCACGCCGATCGCGGGCTTGATGCCGAGGCGCTCGCTGACCATGAGCACCGTCGCGAGCTCGCTGAACTTCTCGACCACGATCACGGGATAGATCCCGAGCTTCGAGGCGAGCAGCGCGGTCTCGATGTAATTCTCGTCCTTGTAGCCGTTGCACAGGAGCAGCGAGCCGCCGTCGGCCTGCAGCGCGATCGCCGCGAGCAGCTCGGGCTTCGAGCCGACCTCCAGGCCGGTGCCGTGCTTGCGGCCTTCCTCGAGCAGAGCCTCGACCACGTGGCGCTGCTGGTTGACCTTGATCGGGTACACGCCGCGGTACGCGCCCTTGTAATCGAACTCGGCGCGCGCGGCGTTGAAGGCCTGGTTCAGCTCGCGCACCCGCGCGCGCAGGATTCCGTCGAAGCGCAGGAGCACCGGCGTCTGGATTCCGCGGCGCAGGATCTGCCCCAGCAATTGATAGACGTCGATCGCGGGACTGTTCGGCCTATCCGGACCCTCGGGCGTCGCCTCGACGTTGCCCTCGGCATTGATCCGGAAATAACCGCGTCCCCAGTTGGGAACGTTGTAAAGCGCTTCACCGTCGACGTGGGTCCAGGGTGTCATCGTTCGAACCAGGGACGCGCAGGTTATGCGCGCCTTGCGAGGGGCGGAACCGCTGGCGAGTGATCTCCCAGACCGTGGGCGACAGTATATCGGCATCGCGTCCTGCGGCCAGCGCGGGCATCCCGCGGGTAGCATGTCGGGATGGACACCGCGACTCGAACCAAAGCGGACGCTCGCGACGCGCGCTGGCCGCAGATCTCCGAAGCTGCCTCGCGCCTCGCCGGCGTGGCCCTGCGCACCCCGCTCGTGGCGTTCGACAGCGGCGACGATCGCGTGGAACTGAGGCTCAAGCTGGAGTGCCAGCAGCTCACGGGCTCCTTCAAGGCGCGCGGCGCCTGGAACCAGATCGCTCAGCTCAGCGCCGCCGAGCGCGCCGCGGGTGTCGTGACCGTCAGCTCGGGCAACCACGGGAAGGCGCTGTCCTGGGCAGCGCAGAAAGCCGGAGTCCGAGCCTGCGTCGTCATGCCGGCGAATTCCTATCCCAACAAGATCGAGGCTTGCCGCGAATTCGGCGCGGAAGTCGTGCTCGGAAAGGACCGCGACGACTGCGAGGTGCTGCTCGCGGAGCGCGTGAAATCCGGCGCCACCCTGGTCCATCCCTACGACGCGGAGCGCACGCTCCAAGGCGCTGGAACGGTCGGCTGGGAGATCGCCCTGGACTGGCCCGAGGTCGAAGTCGTCTGCGTCTGCGTCGGCGGCGGCGGACTGGTCGCGGGAACCGTGCTCGCCCTGCGCCAGCGCCTGGGGAACGCCGTTCAGGTGCTCGGCGTCGAGCCCGAGGGCGCGCCGACCTTGACCCGCGCCATGGCCGAAGGAAAACCCGTGTTCCTGCGCGAGATGCCGACCGAGGTCCAGGGGCTCTGCCCGCCCTACGCTGGCGCGGTCAACACCGAGATCTGTCTCGCCTTCCTCGACGGGACCGTCTTGCTTTCCGACGAGGAAATCTTCGCGGCCCAGCGCGAGCTGGTCACCAAGGCCGACCTGGTGGTCGAGCCCGCGGGCGCCGCCGCCTTCGCCGCCGTGCGCTCGAGGAAGCTGCCGCCGCGCCTTCTCGCCGGCCGCAGTCGCGCGAATCCGCTGCGCGTCGCGGTCACGGTCTCCGGCGGCAATCCCGACCCGGCCCAGCTGGCTTCGCTGCGCGCGCCCGCGCGCTCGTAGAATTGCGATCGATGCAAGTGTCCAGCGAAACCGCCCGGTGCGCCCTGCCATCGGGCTCTCTCGAAGCACGGGCGGCGCAGTGAAGCGGATCGTCCTGGTCCGCACGCTCGGACCGCGCAACGTCGGCTCGGTGATGCGCGCCTGCGCGAACTTCGGAGCCGACGAATTGCTGCTGGTCGCGCCGCAGAAGGCCTCGATGCTCGTGCACCCGGAATTCGTGCAGATGTCCCACGGCGTCCACGACCTGCGCGATCGGATCCGCATCGTCGACACGCTGGCGGAAGCCCTCGAGGGCACCACGCGCTCCGTCGGATTCACCGCCCGCGCCCGCGGTCAGCGCAAGCGCAAGGACTGGCGCGCGGTTTCGGCCGAGTGGAGCGAGATCTGCGCCGACCCCGAGCAGCGCGTGGCCCTGGTCTTCGGCTCGGAGGAGAACGGCCTGTCGGTCGAGGAGACCGACCTGATCGGAGAATTGTGCTCCCTGCCGACCGCGGAAGAGCACACCTCGCTCAACCTCGCCCTCGCGGTCGGGCTGGTGCTCTACACGCTGTTCCAGGGAAAGGGCGTGCACATCAAGGAAAAGGGTCCGGTGCTCGCGCAGCGCGAGTCGGCCGAGTTCCTGAAGGCGCGGCTCAAGGACGTGCTCGGCCGCGTCGCCCAGAGCGAGGAAGCCGCGCGCGACATCCAGGCCTCGATCGAGCGCGTCTTCACCCGCGCGCCGATCGAGAGCCGCGACGCTCGCGCCTGGCACAAGATCCTGCAGGCGATCGACGGCGATCGCACTCCGAGCGAGCTGGGCGTGGCCCCGACCGAGCGCGATGCCCGCCGCCGCCGCGCGCTCGGCGCCCATCGGGCCAGGGCCGCGGGCGACGACCCAGATCCGGCGAGCTGATCGCCATCACGAGGCACGCACATGGTTCGACTCAATCGCATCTACACACGCACGGGCGATGACGGGAGCACGGGGCTCGGCGACGGGATCCGGCTCCCCAAGCACCACCTGCGCATCGCGGCCTACGGCACGGTCGACGAGCTCAACAGCGTCCTCGGCCTCGCCCTGGCCCACACCGGCGAGCCCTTGCCCCAGGCGATGCAAACCGAGCTGCGCGCGATCCAGAACGACCTCTTCGACGTCGGCGCCGACCTCTGCGTGCCCGGCCAGGCCGGCGAGCGCCTGCGGATCCGCCCGGAGTACACCACGCGGCTCGAGCAGTGGATCGATCGCTACAACGAGCACCTGAAGCCGCTGAATTCCTTCATCCTGCCCGGAGGCAAGCCCGGGGCCGCCTGGTTGCACTTCGGGCGGACCGTCTGCCGCCGCGCCGAGCGCCTGGTCACGGAGCTCGCGGCGACCCCCGACGAGGCCGCGCGCGTCAACCCGGAGGTGGTGCACTACCTGAACCGCCTCTCGGACCTGCTCTTCGTCCTCGCGCGGGCCGCGAACGACCAGGGCGCGCTCGACATCCTCTGGACGCCCGGCCTCTCCCAGCAACCCTGAGAGACTGCCCCGCATCGCTGTGCATCGACCCGCGCAAGTCCGGGAGTCCTCTCGGTTTGCGTCTGGGGCGAGGGCAGGCCGCTCGGAATGGCCGCAAGTCGATGCGAGCGCGGGCCTTCTGCCGTTCAAAGCACAATCATGCGGGGCAGTTTCGGGCTGGAACGAGACCGACCCCGCCAACGCTCACGCGCGGGCAGGGCCGGCTTTTTTCAGGCCAGTGCTATCGGACTCGCGCGATCACGGCCCGACGGTGAATTCCAACGCGTCGGACAGGGTCGCGTTGTTCGGCGGGGGGAACCCGTTGTCGCGACCCCAGAACTGGGCGTCGACCACGGTGCCCGCGACCGTCAGGTAGCCGGCGGGAATCCCGCCGAGCGCGCCGACCGCGAAAGCGTTCATGTCGATCGAGTACACGCCCGAGCAGTCGTTCGGCGGAGGATTGCCGCCTGAGTTGAGCGCGCTCGAGCGACGGACCGGGCCGTTCATGCAGCGGAGTCCGCCCAGGAACGGCACGGCCGCTTGCCCGGTGTTGGAGTAGATCAGCAGGCCAGGCTTGTTGTTGAGCACCTGGCTGCCCGTGATCGTGAATCCCGAGCCGGCGGTCGCGCTCGAGGCACCCACGAAGGCGACCGTCGGCGTGCAGCCGAGGGAGTTGATCTTCGCGGTGCAGTAGACGGTCGGAACCGCGTTGCAGCCTTGCTTGGTGCCCGGGGTGGTCAGGGACTGCAGCAGGACGATGCGGGCCGGATCGCCGCCGACGCAGTCTTCCAGCGAGTCCGAGCCGCCGATCACCCAGTCGCTCGGGACGAACGTAGCGCTCGCGGTGACGCCGCAGCGGTACACGTAACCGTCCTCGTAGTCCCACAGCGGCGATGCGCCGCAAGCCGAGATGATCGGAGGTACGCCGCAGGAGCCTGGGGTGGTGATCGGGTCGCAGCCGATCGTGCCGTACACGTCGACGATCCCGCCGATGGCGAGCTCGAGGGCGATCGCGTCGTCGCCGTTGTGGCCGCCGTAGGTGACTTCCTGGTCCGCGGCGTGCCCGTAGACCGTGGCGAACTGCGTGTTCGGCACCGCGCCGTAGGCGACGACCCAGGACGCGCCCGCGGGCAGCATGCCGCCGGGGGTCAAGGCGATGTTGCCGCCGGGGGTCATCGAGCCGTTGTTGTAGTGGACGAGCTTGTACAGCGACATGTCGATCGGGGAGCCGCTGGTGTTCGAGATCTCGATGAACTTCGGTTGGCCACCGGCGAGCGTGCCATCGACGATTTCAGAGATGATCAGCTGGGCATGGGCAGTGCTGGAAGTCAGGGCCACGATGGCCGCTGCTCCCAAGAGCTTCAGGGACGACTTCATAAAGGGGCTTTCCTTAGTGCACGCGCCGGAAACGGGCGCGTTCTGGTTTCATCCACGCTTCCGGCACGAAAGATTCGGGCCGGTCCTGAGTCCCGGGGGTGGGTCCGGGAGCGGTGGGACAAGTTCGAAGGATATCCGAGCACCGCGCGGCGTGGTGTAAGCGCGGGCCCAGGTTCCGCGTGAAGATTGGAATCCTGGGCGCGCTTCGGCAGGCGCGCGTCTTCCGAGGTGGCCGGCGTAAGTATTTAGCACGAATCTACTTACGAAGACTCTTCGGTGCGGAGCGCGCGTCGCACCAGCCCCGCGCGTCCCGCGCTCAGCGAACTTCGACCTGGGCCGAAACCGCGCGCGCTTTCTCGCCTTCCCAGACAACTTTCGCGCTGCCCGAGCCGCGCACGAACCAGCGCACGCGGACCTCGGAACGTCCTTGGATGCCGCGCTCCGAAAGCAGCCGTGCCGGCTCGCGCTCGGCCAGGTCGAGGCGCTCGGGGCGGAAGCGATCGTTGCTGAATCCGCCGGCGAGCACCTCGAGGCCCGTGCCCTCGAGCGTGAACAGATCGGGCTTGCCGATCTTCGAGCCCATGGCCCGCGCCGTGCGAGTCGGGATGGCGCGGGTGTTCTCGAACACCACGTCGACCGCGCGCACTCCGCCGCCGAGATCCGACACGCTGGACTTCGCGATGCGCACGATCGGCATGGCCTCGGCGTGCTTCAAGCAGAAGAGCGCGTTGCGGTGCACCATCTCCTCGATCAGGAAAGTCGGCGGCACGCGGCCCACGTCCTTCTTGAACCCGCCGATCTCGACCGGGCCGTAGAGCGGGTGGTTGAACGGGTGCCAGTCGACGAAGCCCGAGCCCATCATCAAGGCGTCGTTGAAGAAGTGATCGCCCTTGCGGCCATCGGGCACGATCGCGGCCTTCGAGGAATCGGGATATTGCTGATCGCTGTTCCAAAGCTCGTTGGTGAACGAGATCACGCCGAGACCTTCGTAGCCCCAGGTCGCGAAGCCGCCGAAGACCGAGTACAGATCCTTCCAGATGATCATGTAGCGATAGAAGGGCAGCATGCGCTCGCCATCGCGGCCGATCTCGTCGAACACGCGCAGATCGTCGCGCGGATACTCGCCGAAGGCTTCCGCTCCCGGACCGCGCAGGATCATGCCGCCCGCGTTGTGGAACGACTGAAGCGCCGCGAGATTGGGCCGCGCGAGCAGGAACTCCGCGATCGAGCGCGTCTCCGGCCAGTACAAGGGATACGGCCCCGCGCCGCCCTGCACGTGCTCCGGCATCCACATCGAAGGGTCGGAGCGATTCATGTCGTAACCGCCGACGTCGTCCTCGTTGATGCGCCCGTCGCCGTCGTCGTCGGTTCCCTCCTCGCCGACCATGACCCAATCGCCCTTGATGCCCTTGTCGTTGGGCGGCACCGGTTGCATCAAGCGCGGATCATCGGGATCGAGTCGCAGCGTGCCCTCGCCGGGCATGTACTTGCGCATCTGCACGATATTGCCGTCGCCGTCGAGATCGTCCGAGGGGTCCTCGTCGAAGCGTCCGTCGCCGTCGTCGTCGAAGGGTTGACGGCCGGTGCGGCTCGAGCTCGCGTCGTTCGGATCGCGGAACCAGGCCGCGCGGCTGTCCGGATTGACCGTCGGCAGCAGATAGAAGGTGCGCTGATCGACGAGCTCGTGGACGCGCGGATTGTTGGCGTAGTTTTCGAGTAGATACCAGGCCGTGTAGAGCACCGCTTCGCCGCCCTGCACCTCGTTGCCGTGCACGTTCGCGTCGATCCACATCGCGGGCTTGGTCGTGTCCGCGCCGCTCGCTGCGTTGGTCAGGACATACACGCGCATCTCGCGGTTCTCGGTCGAGTGACCGATCACTTCCTTGCGCATGAACCCCGGAAACGCCGCAGCCAGGCGATCGAAGTGCTCGTACAGATGGTCGGTGTCGTACAGCCGATTCCACGCGATCTCGACCTTGGGCGTGTGGTTCGCGGGCAGGCCTGGGAAACCGCCCTCGGGAAGAGCTTTCGGCGCCTGCGCGGCGGGCGCGGGCGGGGGAGCAGCCGGAGTCTGCAGGAAAAGCGTCAAGGCAAGGATGGACAGGATCACTTCTTCACCTCCGTCACGGCGTTCGCCAGGCCTGCATTGTCGCTGTCGATCTCGAGCCCGATCTGCGTCGGTTGATCGCAGAGCACCAGCCAGCGCAACTCCTTGCGCGACTTGCCACCGAGATCGCGGATCAAGATCTGCGGAGCGCCGCCGACGATCTTCGCCGCCTCGGGCAGGACCAGTCGCACGCGCAGCGGCCGCGAGGCTTCCGCGCGCTGCGCAGCCTTGTTCGCCACGGGAAGCAGCCCGTCATTGACCACCGCCGCCTTGATCTCGATCAGCGCCGGCGAAAGTCGCTTCGCGCTGAGCTCCGGAATCGTGACGTGCGGCAGATCGACCGCGAGCGTCAGCAGGAAGTCGAGCTCCTTCTTCGCGATCACCGGCCACTCGGCTTTCGGCGGCTCGATGCGCGAAAAAGGCGCGAAGCCTCCGATCTCGACCGCTCCAAGCTCGGGATGCGTGAACGCCTTCCAGGGCAGGAAGCGCGCGGTCTCGCCCGCCGAATCCATCCACTTGAGGCGCTGCACATCCTCGTTGGGCTTGTCCTCTTTGGCGGCGCCCTTCTCACCCTTGCCCGGCGTCTTGGCCGCATCCTTTGCGTCCGCCTTCGCGCCCTCGGCGGCCTCCGGTTTCTCCGGCGGCTTGTCACCCTCCGGTTTGTCCCCGCCCGCGGCCTCGCCCTCTTTCTTTTTGACTTCCGTCGGCATGTCCCACAGCGGAATCGCGAGGCTCCACAACCCGCGATGCTGATACGCCCAGGCCTGGAACGAGCCTCCCTCGACCCCGCGCCCCTTGGTCTTGTTCGAAGTGATCTCGCCGTAGCGCTTCGAGAGCTCGCCGAGCAGATTCGCATCTGATTCGAGCCAGCCCGCCGGCGGAATGCGCTTCACCGGCGGCGCGCTGTCGCCGACGGACTTCGCCTTCTCGACCAGTGTGTCGAGCGTGCCGTACGTGACGACCAGCGCGATGTCCTTGTGCAGCAGCATGAATTCCGCGATCGCGCGCGCCTCCGGCTCGTCCATCGGAAAGCGTCCCGCGTGCGCGCCGTGCTCCTGCCACTCGTGCGGAAAATTCTGGTTGACGATCGCGTCGTGCGGCGAATCCTCGCTCGCGCTCTCGTCGTGATCGAGGTCGCGACCCTCGAGCGCGAGCTTGTACTCGCCCCGCTGCCCTTTTTTCGCGTCCGCCTTCACCATCGCCCGCGGATCGGCCGGATCGGGAACCCACTCGCCCTCGGGATCCTTCCATCGCATCCACGCGATCACGCCGTCGTTGTCGACATCGCTCGGCGGATCCTCGCCATCGCGCCGATCGCGATCGTCATCGACGCCGGTGCCGGTCGCTTCCAGCTCGAAGAGCGGCTTGGCGAATCGCGTAGCCGCCGCGTCGGGGTTGGCGCGCGGGAGGATGTACAGCGTGGTGTTCGAGAGGAACTTCTTGATGCGCTCGTCGCTCGCGAAACCGTCGGCGAAGGCCTGGGCATGGCTCAGCGCGACGGCGGAGGAGAAGGCTTGCGGCCCGTCGATGTTGGCGACGACGAGAATCGCGGGCTGGGCTTTCGCGGGCTCGCCATTCGCGAGCCGCAGCACGTCGATCTCGGCATGCGAGCGCGAGAAACCGATCGGCAGCAGCGTCGCGCATTCGGGATGAGCCTTGGCAATCGCCGCGAGGCGCGCGTTGAGCGCAGCGTTGTCGAGCAGCTCCGGTTCGCGAGCGGGGACTGCATCTTGAGGCGGGGGCGAGACGAACGACGCCAGTGCAAGACACGCGATCGATAGAACAGTCATCGGCTCCTCTCGGTGGGACGAACGAGCGCGCGACGGGGGGGACGTCGCTCGTGGGGAGGCCGGATCCTATCGCGGGCGGGGAGGCGACGCTGTTCGATCTGGGTTAGCGGCGCGCGGGCGGTCGCGGCTCAGCCGATGCGTCGCACGCGCCGGATCGGCCGGACGGGCCGAGTCCGAGCCAGATCATGTGCTGATTGCAGCTTGATCCAGAACTCCGGCGTAGTTCCGAGCGCGCCAGCGAGGAGCCATGCCGTCTCGGGAGTGACGCCGCGTTTCTTGCGAACGATCTCGTTGACGCGCTGAAGCGGGACTCCGATGTGCGCGGCGAACGCGACCTGTGTGATCGCGAGCGGGCGAAGAAAGTCTTCCCGCAGGATTTCGCCGGGATGCGTGGGGATGCGGTGTCGGGGGAGCATGGCTAGTGAGAGTCGATCAATCGGACCTCGGCCGGCCCTCGGGAAGTCCAGCGGAACACGAAACGCCATTGGTCGTTGACCCGAATCGAATGGAGGCCAAGCAGTTCTCCCCTGAGAGCCTCCAACCGATTCCCAGGAGGAACGCGAAGGTCTTCGAGAATTGAGGCCGCTTCGAGCATGTCGAGCTTGCGAAGGCTTGTCTTCAGAATGTCACGAGGAAAGCGCCTTGTCCGACGATCCTGAGTCCCGTGATACAGGGCTTCAGTCGCCGGGTCAGCGAAGGAAACGATCGCATTGGCAATTCTAGCATTGCACGGAAGCCATGCAATCGAGATTCACTTCCAGCCTTTCGAGGCGGCACCGGAGGAAGGCATGCAATCTCCCTCGGGTGAATAGTCCAGCACGAATGCCTCAATGCCCGTCGACCTCGATCCGCACATCGTCGAGCTCCTGATTCTCTCGCAGCTCGATCCTTTGCCGCGTCGGTGCGAGAATAGCCAGAGGGCGATCCTGGCTGTCGACCCTCCAGGCGGACGCAACCAGCGTGTAGTTGCCCACGGGCAGATTCACGAACTCAATGCGCAAGTCCGGCCAGGTGGAAATGTCGGGCGTAAACCCTGCGCGCTCACCGTCGTCGCGTTCCAGCCAGACGGCAATTTCACCCGGGGCTTGGTTCCCGAATGCATGAGCGATGCCCGTGATGCGACCGTTTCCGATCGCGATCTCGATCGAATCGGCTCCACCAGCGGGCACGTCGACCTGCACGCCGCTGGGCATGCCCATCACTCCATTGACCATCGCCTGCACGCGATAGCGTCCGGGCGTCTCGACGCTGAGCTCGAATCGGCCTGATTCGTCGGTCCACGCGTGCGGTCCGCCGCGCGGGTCCTTCTGGTCCACGAGCAAGGCGCGCACATGCACGGAAGGCCAGGGAGTCTCGCCTCGACGCACGATGCCGCGGACGCTGATCGTCGCAAGGTTGCTCGGTCCGAACACGACGTGGGCTTCGCCGCCTTCGTCGACGCGGAGCTCGCGGATTTTCGTCAGCGCGAAGTCCACTTCATGGTCAGGCATCGGCTCCGCGCCGGGATTTTGGAATCGTTCCCGCTCCTCGGAGCTCGGCTGCAGGACGATCGTGTACTCGCCGGGATCGACATGCTCGAATTCGAAGCGGCCTTTGTCGTCGGTCAAGCCGGAAATCTGGGAATCCTGGCCGCTGTAGCCGTGGATCATGCGCCCCGAGATCCTTTCGCCTTCGTGCGTCGGAAGCACTTCGCCCGTGATCCGCGCCGGCGTGCGCAGGACCAGTCGCAGACCTTCGATCCGCTGGCCGGGGCTCACCTGCAACGGGAGCTCTTCGCTCGAGGCAAATTTCTCGGACTGCGCTCGCAAGACGATCGCGCCCGCGCCGACCGATGTCAGGTCGAACTGGCCTTGCGAATTCGAGAGGCCGTCGACCGTGTCGCGGGGAATCCATATCTGGAGATCCTGAGGCTGGATGCGCAACCTCGCCTGGGCTGCGGGCGAGCCGTCGGGCTGCACGACGACTCCGGAGATCGAAGCGCGGCGAGCGAGCACGAAAGTCAGCGGCGTCGTGTCGACGGGCACGCGGACCAGCAGCGGGTCTGGATTTTCGTAGCGCGCTGCGCTGATCCCGACCAAGTAGCTGCCATCGAGCAGGCCGGTGAGCTCGAAGCGTCCCAGCTTGTTCGAAATTGGAATGATCAGGGGCTTCGACGCTGCATCCGCGGGCTCTGGAGTCGCGGTGACGCGGAACTTCTGGATCGGCGCGCCAGCGTCGTCGACGACGCTGCCCTTGATCGAGTAGCCGCCCTGCAGCACGACTTTCATGTCGAGCGTGCCGATCGCGACGTTTTCGATCTTCGCCTTGCCTTTCGGCTTCGCTTCCACGCCCTTGGGGGCGCTCTCGTAATCGGTGAATTGAGCGACCAGGGTTAGCGGTCCCTCGTTGAGCCCGCTGATCAGGAATGCACCATCGGCATCGACGATCGCTTCGTGGAAAACCTTGGGAGTACCGTCGAGGAATGGATTTTGACGTTTGGCCTGTTTGCCCTCGGGCAGCAACTGCACCACCGCACCGACGGCTGGGCTGCCGTCCTGCCAGCTCACGTGTCCGCCGATCTGACCGCCGAGGCCCATCGCCAGCTCGATTCCTTCGCGCACATCGCCGTCGGCGAGCGATCCGAGGTCGAGCTCGGCTGGAGTCCGCTGGTTGGCGGTTGCGCGGAGCGTGATGCGGCCCGGCGTCACGCCGCGCGCTACGAAGCTGCCGTCCTGGTCGACGTCCGCGTATTTGAAGGACGTCTGCTCAGGGGCATCGACGCCGGACTGGGCTGCCTGCTTGGACGTCGATTCGACGCGCAGCAACAAATCATGACGGTTGCCCTCTCCTGGAATGATCAAACGGCCGCGCAATTCCACTCCGAGTAAGAGATCGAGGTTGAGCTGGCGTGTCTCGCCAGGCTCAACTTGGAGCCCATCGAGAGTCGCTTTCGCAAAGAACGTCGAATCGAAGATGACCGCGTACACGAGCTTTGCATCGAGCCCACGCAATTGAGCTCGCAAGTCCTTGCTGAAAACCGCCATTCGGTTCGACGAGGGATAGGCCGCTGCGTTCGACATGCCAAACGAGGCAACCGAATTGCCGACGAGCTTCGGCGCGAGGCTCGCTGCTTGCGGCGGCACGTGCAACTGCACTGCGAAGCATCCGCCGAGCACGGGCTCGAGGACTACTTCGCGCGCCGGGTTGCCGTCCTTGATCTTGATCGTCAGCGGCTCGCGGAGGAACAGGTGCTGCGCTTCGATGTCGAAGATCGCCGAGCGCGATTTCGGCGCGAGAGCGATACGGAAATCTCCGCCGGCCTCGACGCGCGCGCGAGGGCTCCTGAGGCCCTTGTTCTTCGCGACGACTTCGACGGTCTCGCCCAGAGGCGTGCGTGCGGGATAGATCAGACGTCCGGAGATCCAGAGCGCGTCGGGGTCCTTGGGCTCCGCGCTCTTTTCGAGAGCGACGCGCTGTGCGTCTTTCGCCGCGACAGGCGGCTGCACGCCACCGGCATAGGCGGTCTGCGGCATTTCGACCACCGCGGGCGGAGCGGAGTCGACAGCCTGCGGCTGCTCGGTGTTATTTGCTGACGGTGCGACGCCGGCCACATCGCTCGAGCCGCTCGACGCGCGCCAGACGAAGAATCCGATCGCGAGGACGAGCAGCGCCGCGAGCAAGACCAGGACCTTGGAACCTCGTGTCGACATGACGAATCTTCAGCTCATTCGAGATGAGGTTTCTCGATGCAGACCCAGTTGCAACCGCCGCCGCCTCGGTCGCCGACGGCGACCAGCGCAAATGATTGCTTGCCCGTGAGGTCGATGTCGAGGAGCAGGGCATCCCTCGCGCCTGGAACCGCTTCGTTGAGCACGATCTTGTCGTCGATCTCGACGAAGAACCGCAGCTCCGCCTCGCCGCAGCCGCTCGCCTTCGCCCCGGTGCGCAGGCGACCCGTGAAGCGTTTCGCCTGGCCTGCGAGCTCGAAGCGCGCGATCGTCGGCCCGAGCGCGCCGGCGCGCAGCAGGAGTTGCGGAGGCTTGGCGGTCTCGGACGCACGCATCCGACCCGCGCTGCCATAGGTGGTCAGGGTCACGGGCCTTTCCATGAGCACGGTTTGCGTCGACTCCGAGCCGACCCAGTCGAAGAGTCCGTACTTGTTCGCGACAGCGATCTGCCGCGGCTCGGGCTCGGAAGAGTCGCCGAGGATGCCTCGCCGCATCGCCTCGAAGCAGACCAGATTCCCGAGCGCGTTGTGGTGGCCGTTGAGCGGCGGCCCGTGCCCGTAGAACTCCGCGCAATTCTCCTCGTCGCCTTGCGAGAGGAACGACAGATACGTGCGCGTGTCGATCAGTTGCGTGCCGGACTGCGCGCAGAATTCGGGCAGCACCTGCTCGCGCCATCCGGAGGACTTCGCGGGCTTCAAGGCGCCGGGCTCGGCGTGGAAGGCCAGGTAGAAATGCCGCAGCTTGCGGCTCGAGAGCTCGCGCTCGATCTCGACCAGGATCCGGCGGTTGAGGACCTGCTTCTCCTGGTCGGCGCTCGCTTCGCCTCGCCAGCGCGCGCGCTGCTCGGCGAGGATGCTCGATTGTTGATGGAGCAGGAGTCGCCAGAGGTAGCTCTGGATCTGCACGGGATTGGCCGCGAGATAGTCCTGGACGCTGGTCTCGACCGGGCCGCGCGCCACGAGCTGATCGCCGACGATGTCGAGCCGCGGCTTTGGCCAGGTGCGGAACGAGAGCACGCTGCGGTCGAAGTCGCCCTCGACCAGCGCGCTGACGATCACGATCGGATCGAGATGCTCGAATCGGCCGATCGAGTTCTTGATCAGCAGATAGACCTGGTCGAGTCCGTAGCCTCCGGCGCCGTAATTCAGCAGGACGTAATCCTGCGCGAGATCCGAGCGCTCCATGATCGCGGGGAAGCTGTCTTCGGGCATCGTCGGGCAGCGCGCGAAGGAGTCGCCGTAGAGCAGCACGAGCTTGCGGCCGCGGATCGAGCTCTCGTCGACGTGCGAGTAGTTGCCGGGCCGGACGGAAAGGCTCGTCCAACCGATCAGAGCATCCTTGTTCGGCGCGTCGTGCCGCGCGCCGTCGGTCTTGAACCTCGCGAGCAGTTTCCAGTAATCGTCCTGCGACTCCGAATTGGAATACAGCTCCGGTCGTCGGAACTGCTTGCCCAATCCATTCGCGTCCACTTTGGGCGAGGAAACGAGGATGCGAAGTCCGACCTCAGCGGCGATCGGCGCGAGGACGAGGCCGACTCCGAGCGCGAGCAGCGCGGTTCGGAGCTTGCGCCCGCGCGACGGCGGCTTCGCTGCTTCGAAACCTGTCGTAGCGCTGTCTCCGCTCACCGCTTCTGCGACAAGGCGCGCCAGCGACGGTTAGCCTCTTCCCAGATCGATCCTGCGTACCGGTACTGCTCCTGCATCTGGCGCTCGGCGCGTCCGATCGGGAGTTGCAGAATCGGGTTGCCAGTTGCCGCCATCAGGCAGGCAAGCTTGCTGTCACGCAGGTGGCCTTCGACGACGTCGATTGCGTCGAGGTGACCATCGACGCCGTGATTGTCGAGGCCGAAGACCAGCGACAGCGCGAAATCCTCGTCGAGCATCGCCAATTCCCTCAAGTGCTCGAGTTGAATTGCGCGGGATTCATGGCGAAGGTCCCACAGGCGCTTGGCGGGTGCGCACAGTTCGAGAGTCTTCGCGTCGGCATGGACGATGGATCGAATTCGTGCCAGGGTCGAGACCGAATCCGTGCAGCGTCCAGCGCCGATTTCATGATCAACCCAGCCTGCAACGGGCAGGCCTGGATTCCGCATCAACAGCTGATTGGCTTGGTCTGCCGCCTCATCGGTGTTCGTGAACTGGACCAGCATCCGCACTTGGAACGCTACGATCGTCTCGCGCTCCGAGTCGTTGCAGATTCCGCAGCCCGACGCGGGAATCCAGTGTTTCGCGTATTCGAAAGCGCGCTCGGCCTTGCTCTCCCTCGCGCAAAGAAAGGCGGCGATCTCCGACAATTCGCTCCGGCGCAAAGCCGCGGACATTCTTTCGAGGACACCTGAAGGATCGGGCTCTGCTGCCATCGGCATCGATGCATCGATCATGGCCAGCGCTTTGTCCAATCGACCCGCGCGCTGAAGTGCGATGCCGAAGCAACGATGGAGGATCCAGGGCCTGATCTCTGCGCCTTGGTCTTTCAGCGCAGCCATTCGGTCCAACACCTCATCCGGGCAGCTCACGGCGTGTGCCTTGTCGATGAAATCCGGCCCGCCGATCCAGACCGACCAGCCATGCTCGACCTCGTGCTCGGCGAGGATTGCTTCGGCCGCTTCCGTCTTCGACTCTTCGCTGGACCGCAAATCATCGATCAGCTCGTCAACGATTTCCGGCGTCAGCGTGCACTCCGCCCGATACTCGATCGACACCGGCCTGCTCACGCCGACCTGCTGCGCGATCGCCCGCGAGCCTGACGCGAGGATGCAGATGCAAAGGTAGAAGGAAAGCTTCATGCATTGCCGGCGATGACGCCGCGGAACCAAGCGACCAGTCTAGCCGTTCACGACAAGCCTGCGGGCACTCCGCCCTCTCCTCGCAGCCTCAAGAACCCTGTGCCACTCAATCCTGTCGCGCGATCGATCCGGGATCAGTTGCCTGCGAGCCAACCAAGCACGAGCGCGGGGGCGTAAACGATCACGCAGAAGATCACTGACCCCTGCACAATCTTGCGGGAGTGATCCGGTTCGTAGCGATCTTCCTGGCTTGCCCAACTCATTTCCAACCAGAGGCCAATCGCAGCCAACACGACGAAGAGCTTGGCCCCCGGCAGGGACACTTTTCCGAAGTAATGGAGCACGAACAGTGGGCAGGCCAGTACTGCGCCGAAGGAAAGGACCGTCCGATGAACCGGGCGGCCCGAGCTGATGTCCATGAGCACCCCGGCGATGGCCAGCCCGGACATGACCGCGACCCAGAGCCAAAGCCACCATGCCATCACTCAGCCCGACGTCGGTTGGATCACGATTACAGCCTCCAGAACCCGGTCCGATTCAAACCCTGCATGCGCTCGCCGCCGAGGAAGGCCTCGATGTCGCCCATGCGTGCTTCGGCGTCGGCGCGGCCGAGCTCGAGCAGGCGGTTCACGTAGTCGGGCTCGAAGAGCACCATCGACAGCGACTCGGGACTCTTCGATTCGCGCGTGCCGAGACCGCGCAGCAGGAAACGGAACGAGCGCGGCAGCTGGATTTCGTGCTCGCCGGCGATCTTCGCCAGGTCGCGCGTCGGGCGCACGATCAAGAGATCCACCGGCCGCAATCCCAGGCGCGCATTTTCCGGCAGCGACTCGATCAGCTTGTTCATGCGATCGAGGTTCATCGCATCGTGGTCGAAGTTGTCGAGGAAGATTGCGCTCATCAGCACGCCGAGCACGTGGGCGGGCGCGGGATAAGCGCGCGTCACGGAAGTGAGCGGATCCGAGCGCGTGCGCTGGTAGCGAGTCGAGATCGCCAGGATGCGCGCGGCTCCCAGGTGCAAGGCCGGCGAGAGCGGCGCGGTGAGACGGATGCCGCCGTCGCCGTGCCACTCGTCGTTGATGTTCACCGCGGGGAAGAACAACGGGAGAGCGGCCGAGCCCATGATGTGGTCGACGCGCAGCGTGGTCGCGACGCTCATGCGCATCGGACGTGTCCACATCGGCACGTCGCGCCCCTGGACCCAGGTCACGGATTGCGAAGTGGCGTAATTGGTGGTCGTGATCGCGGCGGCGCGCAGGCGTCCACTCTGCAGATTCTGGGCGACGCCGGTGAGCACTCCGCTCTCGTCGGCGCCCAGCGTCGCGCTCAGGAATTTCCGCAGGGGCGCGGTGTCGACCATGCCGTGCGGTCTGGGCGAGACGCGGCTGCCGCCGGAGATCAGGCGCATTCCCCAGCGCAGGACCGTGCTTCCCAGCGAGGCGGAGCTCGCGTCGAATACGGATTCCGTGCGCAGGCTGCTCCACAGGCTGCACAGCTTCGAAGCCCGCGCTTCGAAACCGCTCGGGTCGTTGGCCAGGAAGGCCGTGTTGATCGCGCCGGCGGAGACGCCGGTCAGGATCGGCATGCCGAGGTCGGGGAAGCGCTTCGAGACGGCGTGCAGGAATCCGGCCTGGTAGGCAGCTCGCGCCCCGCCTCCGCCGAGCGCGAGGGCGAGATCTCCTTCGCTCGAGTGGCGCTCGGTCGGCGTCTCTGTCGCGGTGGGCAGGTTCATCGCCGCGCGCGGGCTTCCAACGACATGTGGCGATCGGAGTCGATCGTCAAGTTGACGTCGACCAGGCCGGCTTCGCGGGCGAAGGCGCGCAGCTCCTCGGGTTCGAGGGCGGCATGAAGCGAGGCGAGCAGGAGCTCCTGCTGCGCGGGCGAGGCGTTTCCGGCGTGGGTGCGCACCAGCTCGCTCGCTCGCTGCGGCGTCGGCGGCCGGAACAGATCGCGGATCAGGAAGGTCCCGCCGGGCCGCAGGACCCGCCAGGCCTCCGAGATGAACTGCCGCGGATCGGAAATGTGGTGCAGGATCGTGTTCGAGGCGACTACGTCGAAGCTCTCGCGCGGGAAAGGCAGGTTCTTCGCGTCAGCCATCCTGAACTCGACTCGCGCAGCGTGGGGGGATTGGGCTCGCCGGAGCTCCGCGTGGCGCAGCATATGCTGCGACAGGTCGACCCCGATCACACTCACATTGCTCAGCCGCTCGACCAGGAGCAGCGGGATGTGGCCCGGGCCGGTGCCGATGTCCAGGACCTTGCCCGTGGCTCCCAGGCTGACCAGGCGCTCGATGAAGGCCCGATTTGGACCGGAGTTGTCCATCGCGTCGTACTGCAGAGCCTCCTCGGCGGTGTCCATCACCTCGGGCTCTAGAGTTCGGCGCATGGCGACAGCCTAACTTGTTGTTCGCGAAAGGATTAGAACAGCACAGAACAGGGTGAGGAATTCGCCGGAACATGCAGGTAAGCGCACGTTTCAAACGATACATTCAAACAATCGTTCAGTCATGAAGTCTCCGCCCTCCTCCAGGCTCGATCTCGACACGCGACTGCGCCTGCTCGAAGCCGCCGGCCCCGTGTTCGCGCGGCGCGGATTCCGCGACGCGACGGTGCGCGAGATCTGCAAGGACGCGGGGGTCAATGTCGCGGCGATCAATTACCACTTCGGCGACAAGCTGGAGCTGTACTCGCAGACTCTGGGCCGCTGCATGCGCGAAGCACTGCAACGCTACCCGCCGGACCTCGGAGTCAGCGCCGAGGCCAGTCCACAGGAACGGATGTTCGCCTTCGTGCATTCTTTCCTGCTGCGGATCCTCGGCGACGGCAATCCCGACTGGCAGGGACAACTCCTGGCGCGCGAGATGATGGAGCCGACCGTCGCCCTCGATCGACTGGTCGAGGAGCTGATCCGCCCGCTGTTCAAGCAACTCTGCGCGATCGTCGGTGAACTGCTCGGCCTGCGCGCTCAGCCGGCGCTGGTGATCCTCTGCGCGCGCTCGGTCGTCAGCCAGTGCGTCTTCTACCACCACTCGCGTCCGGTGCTGCAGCGCCTCTCGCCCAAGGAGAACATGGGAAGCGAACAGATCCTGCGGCTTGCCCAGCACATCAGCGCCTTCTCGATCGCCGCCCTGACTCACGTCTCCGAGACGGATCAAGCGAGGCGCGCGTGATTTTCGTCGCGCTGAAAATGTTGATGGGCGATCGCGCCAAGTACATCGGCATCATCATCGGCCTGACTTTCGCGTCGCTGTTGATCACGCAGCAGGCCTCGGTGTTCGTCGGCTTGATGACGCGCACTTTCGCGGCGATCACGGATCTCGGCCAGGCGGACATCTGGGTCATGGATCCGAAGGTGCAGTTCGTCGACGACGTGAAGCCCTTGTCGGACACGAAGCTCTTCCTCGTGCGCGGCGTCGCGGGAGTGCAATGGGCGGTGCCGCTTTACAAGGGCCTGCTCAAGGCGCGGCTCGAGAACGGAAACTTCCAGACCTGCAATGTCTTGGGGCTCGACGACGCGACGCTGGTCGGCGGGCCGCCGAAGATGGTCGAGGGCAAGCTCGAGGACCTGCACCGCGCCGAAGCGGTGATCATCGACGTCAATGGAGCGCGCGGAAAGCTCGCGCGGCCACCGACGGTCGAAGGCGGGGAGCGCACGCCGCTGCGCATCGGCGACACGCTCGAGCTCAACGATCACCGCGCGGTCGTCGTCGGCCTGTGCGAGGTCACGCGGACTTTTCAATCGCAGCCGACGGTGTACACGACCTACTCGCGCGCGACGCAGTTCGCGCCGAAAGAGCGCCGCCTGCTCTCGTTCATCCTGGTCAAGCCCAAGCCTGACGAAGACCCGGCGGCCCTGTGCACGCGCATCCAGGCGCAGACAGGTCTACTCGCGATCACGCGGCCGGATTTCCAGTGGACGACGGTCAAGTACTACATGAAGTACACCGGCATCCCGATCAATTTCGGCATCGCGGTGCTGCTGGGCTTCCTGGTCGGCACCGTGATCGCGGGCCAGACCTTCTACAACTTCACGCTCGACAACCTGAAGCAGTTCGGCGCGCTCAAGGCGATGGGGGCCTCGAATCTGACCTTGTTGCGCATGATTCTCGTCCAGGCCTTGACCGCGGGCAGCATCGGTTACGGGCTCGGCGTGGGACTGGCCTCGCTGTTCGGTCGCGCGGTTCGCGGCAGCGAGCTCGCGTTCCGGATGATGCCGCAGATCCTGTGGATCAGTGCGGGCGCCGTGGCTTTCATCTGCGCCCTCTCGGCTGTGCTTTCGATCCGCAAGGTCATGAAGCTCGAGCCCGCGATCGTCTTCAAGAGCTGACACGCGATGCAGACCGAAACGACATTGGCGGTGAGTTGTCGAGGCGTGACGAAGACGTACACGAGCGGCACCACGCGCACCCACGCTCTGCGCGGCGTCGACCTCGACGTGTTCCCGAACGAGCTGTTGATGCTGGTCGGACCCTCGGGCTGCGGCAAGACCACGCTGATCTCCGTGATCGCCGGAATCCTCGACCAGGACGAGGGCGAAGCGATCGTTTTCGGCCGCGATTTCAAGGCGATGGGGCAGCGCGAAAAAACGAAATGGCGCGGCGTGCACATCGGCTTCGTGTTTCAGGCTTTCAATCTCCTGCCTTCGCTGAACGCGCGCGAGAACGTCGCCGTGCCGCTGTTGATCCTCGGCGAGAACCGCAAGAATGCATTGGAGCGCGCGCAAGCCGTGCTCGCGGAAGTCGGCCTCGGCGATCGCGGTGATTCCCTGCCCGCGCAACTGTCGGGCGGCCAGCAGCAACGCGTCGCGATCGGCCGCGCCCTGGTGCACGGGCCGCGCTTGATCGTCTGCGACGAGCCGACTTCCTCCCTCGACCACGAGACCGGCCGGACCGTCATCGAGCTGCTGCGCAAGACCGCGGTCGCCGAGGGTCGCGCGCTGGTGATCGTCACGCACGACACGCGGATCTTCAGCTACGCGGACCGCATCGCGCGCATGGACGACGGCCGCATCACACGCATCGAAATGAACGGAGCATCGTCATGATTCGCAAGCTCATCCTGCCGCTTCTCTCGCTCGCCGGTCTGATCTTCGCGCTCTACACGGTCGCGATGGGGCAGCGACCTACGCCCGTGGCCGCGCCCGCCGCCGAGCCCGCTCTCACGCCTTTCCACGAGACCATCGCGGGCGCTGGCATCGTCGAGGCCGCGAGCCAGAACATCGCGATCGGAACGCCGATCGCAGGCATCGTCTCGGCGGTGTCAGTGCGCCAGAGTCAGCAGATGAAAGCTGGCGACGTGCTGTTCCGCATCGACGACCGTGAGTTCGCCGCGGAAGCCTTGGTGCGCGGCGCGAGTCTCGACGCCGCGATCGCGGATCTCGAGCGCTTGAAGGCCCTGCCGCGCAAGGAGGACGTTCCCGCGACGCGCGCGCGCTTGGAATCGGCGGAAGCACTGGCCGTCGACGCGAAATCGCAGCTGGAGCGCGCCCTGGCGGTCAGCGATCAGCGCGCGGTCACCGTCGAGGAGCTGACGCGCCGTCGAACCAACGAGCTCGTCGCCAAGGCGCGCAGCGCCGAGGCCCAGGCCGAATTCGACAAGCTCGCGGCGGGCGCCTGGAGCGCGGACATCGCGGTCGCACAAGCCCAGGTCGCCAAGGCGCGCGCGCTCGTCGCGCAGATCGAGACTCAGCGCGAGCGACTGATCGTGCGCGCTCCAGTCGACGGCGTCGTGCTCCAGGTCAACGTGCGCCAGGGCGAGTACGCGCCCAGCGGCGTGCTCAAGGATCCCTTGATCCTCTTCGGCAATCTCGCGCGGCTGCACGTGCGCGTCGACATCGACGAGAGCGAAGCCTGGCGCCTGCGCGAAGGCGCCAAGGCCAGGGCGACCGTGCGCGGCAATCGCGACCTCAGCGCCGCGCTCGAATTCGTGCGCGTCGACCCTTACGTCGTGCCCAAGCGCTCGCTGACCGGCGACACGAGCGAGCGCGTCGACACGCGCGTCTTGCAGGTGATCTACAGCTTCGATCCGAGCGCGCTGCCCGTCTACGTCGGCCAGCAGATGGACGTGTTCATCGAGGCCCAGCAAGCGAATGAGGAGAAGAAGTGAGACCGCGCGCGTTCGTTTTCGCGAGCCTGATGGTCCTCTGCGCCTGCAAGGCGGGCAAGGACTATCGCGAGCCGAAGATCGAGCTCCCCGCGAGCTTCGCCGCGGCCGCTGCACCGGCCGAAAGCGCCCAGCCCGCGGACGCATCGACGGCCCACTGGTGGTCGCAATTGCACGACGAGCAACTCACGCGATTGATCGAGCGCGCGCGGACATCCAACCTCGACCTGCGCGCAGCCGCCGCGCGCGTGCGCGAAGCTCGCGCACTTTACGACCTCGCCGGCGGCCGCGCCGGCCCGCAGGTCGACGCCCAGGCCGGCTACGCATGGCAGGAGACGAGCACCACGCTCGGCAACTCCTTCTTCGCGAGCCCGGGCCCGACAGAGCTGTTCCAGCTCGGTTTCGACGCGGCGTGGGAAGTCGACGTCTTCGGACGCAACGCGCGCGAGATCGAGGCCGCGCGCGCCGGAGCCCAGGCCGCGATCGAGGACAGCCGCGACGTCCTGGTGACCCTCTACGCCGAGCTCGCGCGCAACTACGTCGAGCTGCGCGCCGCGCGGAACGAAGCGGATCTGACGCGCGCCAATCTCGCGCTGCAACAGGACACGCTCGACCTCGTGCGCGTGCGCGCGACCTCCGAGATGGCGAGCGGATTCGACGTCGCCCGCTCCGAGACCCAGGTCGCGACGACGCGCGCGCTCCTGCCGCAGCTCGAGGTGCGCGCGAGCGAAGCTCTGCACCGCATCGGCGTGCTTCTCGGGGCCGAGCCCAATGCCCTCGCGGCCGAGTTGTCGTCGACTGCGCCGATCCCGGAGTCGCCGCCGGTCAGAGCTACGGGAGTTCCGGCCGATCTGCTGCGCCGGCGCGCCGACATCCGCCGCGCGGAACGTGAGCTCGCCCAGGCCACGGCGTTGACCGCTCAGGCCGTGGCCGAACTTTTTCCGCGACTATCGTTGTCCGCTGCCTTCGGCGTCCAGTCGAACTCGCTGTCGCATCTGTTCGACGGCGACAGCGGAACGTTCTCGGTCGGACCGAGCGTCATCGCGCCGATTTTCAATTCCGGAGCCCTGCGCGCGAACGTGCGCGTCCAGGACGCTCGGCAGGAGCAGGCTCTGGTGCGCTACGAGTCGACGGCCCTGGTCGCCCTGCGCGAAGTCGAGGACGCGCTCGTCGCCAGCGATCGTGAGCGCACTCGGCTCGCTTCCTTGCGCGAAGCCTTCGACGCCGCGAAACGCGCCCTGGAGCTGGCTCGCGCCCTCAACCGCGAAGGCATGGTCGACTTTTTCGAAGTGCTCGACGCTCAGCGCGCCGCCCTCTCCGCGGAGAGCGCAGTGACTCAGAGCGAAGCAGCCCTGTGCTCCGACACGATCGCCGTCTACAAGGCGCTCGGCGGCGGCTGGGAAGAGTAGAACTCTCGATCAGCGCGATTCGCTCGGCTTGGCAGGCGCAGGCGGGCTCTGGTTCTCGTAGATCCATACGAAGGAATCGCGTTTGGGTCCGCCCTCCATCGGATCGAGCTCCTCCTGAAGCTCGAGTCTTCGCTTGTTGAGCGCGAGGCGCGCTTCCTTCTGCGTCGCCAGCAGCTCCTCGCGTTTCTTCGCCGCGGCTTCCTCATCAAGTCCCGTGACGATGAAGCCGAGCGCTTCATTCAACTTTGCGGACTCGGTCTGCACCGCGGCGAGCTGCTCCTTCAGGTCCTTGACCCGAACCTTCTGCTGCGCAGTGAGCGGTGGACCCTCCACGGACCAGTGTGAATAAGCACCGACCAGGAGGTCGAGATCTCCGTCGCCATCGGCGTCCCCAAAATCCATGTAGAGACCAGAATCGGGGCGCGTCGGCCCTTCTTTGCTGGTCTTCATGCTCGGCCGCAGCAGCACGAGTGGCTCGCCGAAAACGGGGAGCTGCTTCGTGCCGCTGTTCCCGTACACGAACACGCCGCCGCCCTCGAGCTGGCCGTACGAGTCGCCCATGCTGCCGCAGGCGAGGTCGGTGAGCCCGTCGCGATTCCAGTCGACGAGGCGCATCGTCGCGACCGTGCCGGGAACCTTCATCGGCTTCGAGCCGGCCTGCACCTGCTCGTTGCGCACCGCGAAGGCGGGTCGCGTGGCGCTGCCTTCGTTCCTGCGCAGGTAGACGTAGCCATTCTTGTGGTCGCCGAGCAGGAGGTCGAGATCGCCGTCGCCTTCCCAGTCGAAGGCGACCGCAGAGGTCACCTGCGATCCAGATTCCACGCGCACGCCCTCCGGGTCGCAGAGGTTCGTCGAGTCCCATTTCTTCGTCTCGAAGTTCCAGAAGTCATTGGCCATGATGCGCGCCCCGTTGCGGTCGACGATCTGCTCGGGCTGCTTCCAACCCTTGTCCGTCGCGTAGGCGACGTGCGGCGAGCCGTCGAAGGTGCCGGCGACGATGTCGAGCTTGCCGTCGCCGTTGAGGTCCACGAACTGTGGACTCATGCCGATGCATCACCAGTTGTGGAAGTCGATCTCCTTGCCATCGACGCTCATCAGATTCGTCTCCGCTGCGTAGGCGGCCGGTCCCTTGCCGGGCTTGCGCAGCGCCACGGTCAGGCGTCCCTTGAGGTCGCCGACCACGATGTCCTGGAGGCCGTCGCCGTCGATGTCGTGGAACACCGGTGAGGGGAACAGCCGCTTTCCACCGAGGAAGGTCTCGCCCGCTTTCAAGCGCGCGGGCTGGGCGAAGGTGGGGATCGCGGGCCCCGTCTGTGCCTGCGCGGTCGAGTTGGAGAATGCGGCGCCGGTGACGGCGGATGCGAGCAGCATCGGAACGACGAGCTTCATGGTTCCTCCTGTGGACTTCCGACCTCAGAGCGATGCGATGACGGCCGGGCGTTACTCCGGCGGCTACTGCAGACCCTACCGCCATTCGGTGCCTGGCGTTCGCCGCACCGGGACGGGACTGCATTGTTCACCTTGGCGTCACCGCGCGTGCAGTCTAACCGCCGGAAATAATCCCGTGTCCGCCGCCTGTCCAGCGCCGTGCGATGGCGCGCGCCGGATGCCAGAATGCCCGCGTGCCCACTCGCGTCATGTTCTGCGGCGACGTCCATCTCGGGCGCCGGCCGGCGGGCCTGCCCAAGGAACTCCAGGAGCAGTCCGGTCTGTCTCCGAGCGAGCTGGGCAGCAAGGTCGCCCTTTCGCGCGCGGTCGAGGAGGCTTGCCGGGCGAGGGTCGATGCTTTCGTCTTCGCGGGCGACGTGGTCGAGCGCGAGAACAGTGTGTTCGAAGCCTTCGGGGCGCTGACGCGCGCTGTCGAGCCGCTGATGCGAGCCGGCATGCGAGTCTTCGCCGTCGCGGGAAACCACGACGTCGAGACCCTGCCGAGGTTGGCGCGCAGCTTTCCACAGTTCCATCTGCTCGGCGCGGCGGGACGCTGGGAAGACGTGAGCTTCGCCGGGAGCGACGGGCCGAGGATCTGTTTGCGCGGCTGGTCGTTTCCAGCGCAGCAGGTCAGCGAGAGTCCGTTCAGCAGCGCGCAACCGCGGGCTCCCGACGACGTCGCAGCGGTGCTCGGCGTGGTGCACGGCGATCTGGACAACCCGGGCTCGCGCTACGCGCCGATCCGCGCGCGCGAATTGGAAAAGGAGATCGCGGTCAAGGCCTGGTTCCTCGGCCACATCCACAAACCTTCGCTCGATCCAAGGTCGCAGCGGCCGATCGGTTACCTGGGCTCGATCACGGCGCTCGACCGCACGGAAACAGGAGCCCACGGGCCGTGGATCGTCGAGGTCGCGGCCTCGGGCGTGCTGCGCATCGAGCAGCGACCGATCGCGCCGCTCGCCTTCGAGTCCGTGACGCTCGACGCGTCGGAATGGACGGATCCCGAAGCCTTCGAGCTCGCGCTGCGCGGATGCTATGCACGGACTCGCGATGCCTTTCGCGCCGCCGCGAATTCCGCGCGCGCCGTCGGGTTCAACGTCGTCTTGCAAGGCGCGACGCCGGCGTTGACGGCCTTGCGGGCCAGGCTTTCGCAGTTCGAGAGCCGCCGCCTCCTGTCGACGGAGTTCGAAGGACTCTTCTGCTTCGTCGCGGCGATCGAGGATCGGATGCACGAGCCCGTCGACCTCGCGGCGCGCAGCCTCTCCAGCGGTCCGGCCGGTCTGCTCGCGCGTCGATTGCTCGCCTTGCAGGATCCCGCGTCGCCGCTCGCCGCCGAGCTGATCTGCCGCGCTCGGAAAACGATCGAGGCGCAATCGGCGCGGCGCGAATTCCTGGGCGTGCTCGCTCCCGCGCAGGAAACCGATGAGGAAATCCGCGCGCGTCTGGTGCGCGGAGGATGGCGCGCTCTCGAGCAGCTCGAGGCGACGCGCCAAGGAGCTCTCGCGTGAGCACGAAGACGCTCGAGCTGCTCGAGCTGGAGCTGGTGCACGCGCCGGGCTTCTCCGATTCGTTCGCGATCACCACGGGCGGCGCGAGCGAGGTCCTGATCGTCGGCCCGAACGAGTCCGGCAAGAGCTCGCTCGCCCGCGCCCTGTTCAGCGTGCTCTGGCCCGGCCTGGAGACGAATCCGAGTCTGGAGATCGTCGCGAAATTCCGCCTGGGCGAGCGCTCGCTGCGCGCGCGGCATCGCGGCCTGGCGACCACCTGGTACGACGAAGGAAGCGAGGTTCCCGCGCCCGCGCTGCCGGCTGACGAGATCGCCGGGTGTTTCCGCATCGCGGTCGACGAGCGCAAGGGCGAGGGTGTCGGCACCGCGACGCTGGCCGCGCAGATCTCGCGCGCCCTCGCCGGCGGATATGACTTCGCGAAGGCTCGCGCTGCTCTGGCGGTCGCGCCGCAGCTCGGTCATGTCGAGAAGGATCTGGTCAAGACGGCGCGGCGCGCACTCGACGAGGTCAAGAGCAATCAAGGGGACTGGGAGAAGGAGGCGGCAAGGCTCGACACGCTTCGCGAAGAACTGGAGCAGGCGCAGCGCGCCGTCGCCGAGGAGTCGGCGTTGAATTCCTTCGATCTCGAGCGCCACGCGCTGCGCGAGCTCGAGCGCATCGAGCCCGAGCTCGCCGCGGTCGCGGCCAGCGAACCGCTGACTCCTGCTTTCCTCGGTCACCTTGCGGCCGAGACCAAGCGACTCGAGCTGAGTCGAAAGGCTTGTCGCAGTCGCGAGGCCGCCGTCGAGGCTGCGCGCGCGCAACTTTCGCGGTCGGGCGAATCGGCGCGAGTCTGCGACACGGCGGCGACGAGTGCGCGCCTGGAAGACGCGCGGTCCTTGCTCGCGCTCGAAGGCGAGCAGCAGCGCGCGCAGCTGGATGTTCAAACCCTCGAGGCACGACTCGCGCGCTGGATGCAGCAAGCCGGTGACGCCGACCAGGCGCTTCCGCCGGTCGAGCTGCTCGAGCGCTTCGAGCAGTTCAACGATGATTGGAACGCCGCGCAGGGCCAAGCTCGCGCGCTGAAGGATCTGCGCGCTTTCCTGCCCGCCGATTCGGATCGCACATCGGCTGTCGTCACGCTGCCTGGAAAATGGACGCGAGCGCGAATCGCGCTGCTGGTCGTCTCGCTGGTCTCGCTCGCTTTCGGAGTGGGGGCGGCCTTGCTGGTCCATCCGCTGTTCGCGGCCCTCGCTGCGACGGCTCTCGCGGGAGCGTGGATTAGCCTCGCGGGCCCCGCGCCGCTTCCGACCACGGCGCCTGCGGCTTCGATGCAAGTGCTGCTCGACGGTCAGGCTCGCGAGCTCGAGGTCCGGCTGGCTGGCTTGCGCGAGAAAGCGCAGGAATTCAAAGCCCGCTTCGGTCTGCAGCCCGGTTTGCCGAGCGCCGTCTCGCTCGAAGGACTGCGCCAGCGCGCCGGCGATCTTGCGCAGCTCGGCGATGCGCGGGCCAGACTTTCCTGCGCGGAAGCAGCGTACGACGATTCGCGCGATCGGCTCGCGAGCTTCCTCGAAGGACTCGGCCTGCCTCCGCGAGAGACCGCGGCGGGCCTGATCCGACAACTCGAGCAACTCCTCGCGGAGCAGCAGCAACGTTCGAAGCTGCAGGAAGACTTCGAACGCCAGACTCTCGAGCTCGCCGCGGCCCGACTGGAGGCGGCGGATCTCGAGAAGACCGTCGAAAAGCTGTTTGCCGATATCGGCCTTCGAGTCGACGACGCCGCGGGTCTCGAGCGATTGACTCGGGGCCGCAAGGACTTCGAGCGACTGAGCGACGAGCGAAAGATCCAGCGCCACGCTCTCGAGAGCGCGCGGCGAGACCTCGCGAGCTGGGCCGGCTGGCGGCCGAACTCCCACTCGGACCTGGACGCTCGCCGTTCGAACCTGCTCGCGATGAAGGCGCGCGCCACGGAGTTCCACCGCGAGATCAGCGGCATCGAGCGCGGCGTCGCGGACCGCCGCGGCAAGGAAGATCTCGAGAACGCGCGCGCCAATCTTCGCGGCGCGGAGGACGCGCTGCACCAACGCCGCGAGCAGGCCTTCGACGCAGCACTTGCCCAGCTGCTGATCGAGGACGTCGAGCGCGGGATGGAAGCGAGCCTGCAGGATGCCGTGCTGCTCCGCGCGCAGGCTCTGTTCGAGCAATTCACCGGTGGACGCCACACCCTGCAGCTCTCGAGCGGCGCGCAGGGCGTCGATTTCCGCTCCCACGATCGCGTCCTGGATCGCGAGCTGCCGCTCGAGTCCTTGTCGAGCGGCACGCGCACGCAGATGCTGCTCGCCGCGCGCCTGGCCTTCGCGGTCGACGCCGCTGAGCGCGCGGGAGTCCGGCCGCCGCTGGTCTTGGACGAGGCCCTGGCGACGACCGACGAGGCGCGCTTCGAAGCCATCCAAGGCGCGATCGCGACTCTCGTGTCCGAAGGCTGGCAGGTCCTGTATCTGACGAGCCAGCGCGTCGATCTGGAGCGCTGGCGCGAGCGCTCGCTCGGCGAGGACGCACCGAAGCCTTGCGTCATCGACCTCGCCCAGGTCCGACGGCTCGGCCTCGCGGTCAGCGATGCTCGCGACTTCATCTTGCCCGCGGAGCGAGCCCTGCCAGCGCCGGGAAAGCTGAGCGCGGAGGAATACGCCTGCGCCCTGACGGTGCCCGCGCTCGATCTCGAGCGACCGCTGGGCGAGCTGCACGTGTTCCATCTGCTGCGCGATCAATTGGATCTCGTCCACGAGCTCGCCATGTTGCATGTGACGCAGCTGGCCCTCGCCGAGAGCTTCGCATCCGCGACCCATCGCGAGCCGCTCACGCAGCGGATCGCCTTGATGCGCGCTTTCCACGAGCATTGGAGAATCGGCCGCGGCCGGCCCGTCGATCTCACCCTGCTCGCGGAAGCCGGCGTCAGCGAGAACTTCCGTGGCCGCGTCGCCGACCTCGCCAGATCCAAGGGCGGCGATGCGCAATTGCTCATCGCTGCCTTGCGCGAGGGCGAGCTCCACGGCTTCGGCAGGAAGAAGACCGACGAATTGGAGGTCGAGCTCCAGGCCCTGCGTTGTCTGGACCTGCGACCCAGACTCGAGCTGGGCGACATCGTCTGGCGCTGCGCCGAGCAGGTCCCGGGCTGCAGCGCGGAACTCGCGGGATCTCTGTGCAGCCTCTGGTGGCAGGCGGCGGATCAATCGTGGAAAAAACGGCGCGGCGAAATCGCTGCTTCGCTCCCTACAATCCCCGCCACTCTGCTCGCCACGCCACGATGACTCAGATTTCCACCAAGCCGCCCAGCGGCATGCGCGACTACCTCGCGGCCGATCTGGCACGACGGCGCTTCGTCATCGGCGTGATCCAGTCGGTCTACGAGTCGTTCGGATTCGTGCCGCTGGAGACGCCGGCGATCGAGAACCTCTCGACCCTGCTCGGCAAGTACGGGCCCGAGGGCGATCAGCTGCTCTATCGACTGCTGCACCGGCGCGAAAAACTGGCGCGCGCCTTGGAGACCGGCAGCGCGGGCGAGCTCGATCTCTCCGACGAAGGCCTGCGCTACGACTTGACCGTGCCCCTCGCGCGCGTCGTCGCGAACTATCGCGACCTGCCGGCCTTCTACAAGCGCTACCAGATCCAACCTGTCTGGCGCGCCGATCGGCCGGCGAAGGGGCGCTTCCGCGAGTTCTACCAGTGCGACGTCGACGTCACGGGCACGACGTCGAGCGTGGCGGACGCGGAAGTCTGCGCGGCGGTCGCGCTGGTGCTGCAGCGACTGGGCTTCGGCGATTTCACGATCCACGTCAATCACCGCGAGCTCCTGTCCGCGCTCGTGCAGGACGCCGGGATCGCGGCGGAATCGGAGGGCACGGCGCTGATCGCTCTCGACAAGCTGGACAAGATCGGACGCGAAGGCGTCTTGAAGGAACTCGGCGAGCGCGGAATCGACGCGTCGCGCGGCGAGGCCTTGATGGCAGGGCTCGAGAGCGCGAAGTCCGCGGGCTTCCTCGAAGCGCGCGCAACCCGCGGCGAGGACAGCGGAGCTCGCGGGGCGCGGGCCTTGCTCGAATTGCTCTCGCTCGCCGAGGACACACCGGCGCGCGGCACGCTGCGCTTTTCACCGGAACTCGCGCGCGGCCTTTCTTATTACACCGGTCCGATCTTCGAGATCACGGTGCCACAGCTCGCGGGCTCGCTCGGCGGCGGAGGCCGCTACGACGGCCTGATCGGCATGTTCACGAAGCAGAAGATCCCCGCCGTCGGCTTTTCGCTGGGCCTCGAACGCATCCTGCTCGTCATGGAGGAACGCGCGATGTTCCCCGAGCTCGCGATCGGCCCGCAGATCCTGGTCTGCCGCTTCCCCGACGTCAGCGCCGCCGAGTCGCTGCGCGCCGCGAGCGAGCTGCGCGCCCAGGGCCTGCGCGTCGAGCTCTACCCGGAAGCCGACAAGCTCGGCAAGCAGCTCGCCTACGCCTCGACGATCCGCGCGCAATTCGCAGCGGTCCTCGGCCGCGCCGAGATCGACGCGGGCAGCATCGCGCTCAAGAATCTCGCGACGGGCGAGCAGCGCACCCTGCCGATCCGCGAGGTTCGCGCGTCGATGTGAGGACGGCGTAGCATGGTCGCCATGTCGCACATTCGAGACCGCTTCGGCCTTGTGCTGCTCGCGGTCATGGTCGCCGCGGGATGCATGTGGATCTTCCTGCGACCCGAGAACCGTGCCGCGGAGACGCCCGATTCCGCCGTGCGCGAAGAGCCACGGATTGCACGGCCAGGTCAGAAGCCGGAGATTGCGCTGGCCAGTGAGGAACGCGCCACCGAGCGAGTTGCCGTGTTGGCTCCCGAGACAGTTCCTTCCCCGCAGGCCCTTCCAGCCGAGGAAGTGAAACCGCGGATCTTCGGCTCGCTGCTCGATGATTCCGGAACACACATCGCGAATGTCTGGTACGCCGCGGTGAGCCTCGTGAATGTCCAGGGCGAGCGACGCATCTGCGATGCGAAAACGGAAGACAATTACACCTTCGACAACCTGGAGTTCGGGATTTATTGGCTCACAGGAGGCGCCGAGGGCTTCAGCAATATCGAAGTCAGCGTCGAGCTCCGACCCGAGTGCCCCGTCGTCCGCCAGGATTTTCGACTCCATCGGCAGGTGGAGCTGCGCATCCGCGCCTCGACTCCCGAAGGCAGAAACCTCTTCGAGGCGCTCAACGAGCGCAAGGCTCCCATGGAAACGCGACTGCTCGTCCCGGTTGCAACTCGCGAAAACCCTGGAGCGCGGTTCGATGACGTCGCCGGAAGTCTGAACAACAAGTTCGGGGTCGGACGTTTCTGGAACTACGGGCCGCGAGTCGAGGAGCTTCCACCCGGTTACATGGGCATCCTGCAGCTGGACGGCGATCTGCCGATGTGGGTGAGCCTCATGCATCACCATTCCGTGCTGCAGGCGAAATTCGTCGAAGCGGGTCAGGAAGAAGTGAACTTCGTGCTCTCGACGGATGACGTTCTCGCGGACGTAGCGACGATTCGTCTGCGCGCCATCGATGCCGAGACTTCCGCACCGATCGCCTCCGCGTCGGTGCAGCTCCGGGGAGGGCCCCACTTTCCTGGAAGGATCGTCACGGATTCGCAAGGAGCTGCGACTATCGAACGCCACGAGCCCGGGTTGTTCGATCTGCAGATTATGGCTGCTGGCTATGAGTGGTTTCGCAAGCCGATCGACGCGCTTCCAGGAAAGCTGACCGATCTGGGGACGATCGAGCTGGAGAAGGAGGTCACCGTCCGGATCCGGGTCGTCGATTCGCAGGGACATCCGCAAGCGATGGACTTCATCCTGGGAGTCATCGATCCCGCGGATCGCTCGATCGGATGGTTCAAGGATGCGCAATTCGGATGCGATGAGGACGGTGTCCTCGACCTGCCCGGACTCGGTCGCCGGGAGTACGTGATGCACTCCGCGAACATCGACCGGATCAACAAGCCCGATTCGGAGCCCATTGCAGGAGTGTCAGGTAATGTGCGCTTCGATTCCCGCGCAGGATCGATCGTCGACCTGGAAGTTCGCGTACTCCCCGCCGCGAAAATGAGGATCCGCGTGGGGGACGGCCCTGCGGACGGAATGAAATTCCGCATCCTCGACCAGAACGGGCTCGAGCTCCTTCGCAGCACTTTCCACGGGTCCGCTCCTCGAGCGCTCGCGCTGCCGAAGGGCACTTACCGAGTCTTCCTCCTCGACTCGGACGGAACCGTCCTCTCCGAACAGCCGGCAATCCTCGGAGCGGGCGGTCTCGAGCTCAGCTTGAGTCGCTAGCTCCACGCGCCGAATCCATGCAGCGGCCGCTGGCAGCACCCGCTGCACACGGAGATCCATGGCGTCGTCAGCCCGATCGATCAGACCGGAATCTTCTCTCAGGTTTCATGCGGTGTTGGATTTCGTTCCCTTACGGGATCGAAACCTTCGGGAGTTTCGACGCCATGGACTTGCGCGCGTCAAAGCCCAGTGTCGCCGACAGCTTGGAGCTCATCGCGAGATTCGAAACGGCTTCTACAATGCTGACCTCGAAACAGACCCCGGCAGGGGGACTAGATCGAGACCGAATCAGGATGCTCGCCTGTCGCCTGGTTCGCAGCGCTTCGCCACCACCACCACCACATCAGGAGCCAAACGTGCATCTTCACAAGCTCTGTTTCACTGCGAGCATGCTCGCATTCACGGCATCGCTGGGATTCTCTCAAAGCTTCAACCTCGACGTGGGCCCGACCAACTTCGGCACTCCCTCGAACGCCTATGGTGCAGCATCGGGCCAGACCGGCACGTGGTTCAGTGTCACGACGCCGGCTGCGCAAGCCGGAGCGGCGCTCACGGACATCACCGGCACTCCGACCAGCGTGACCTTGACGGTCGTGCCTGTCGTGGGCTTCGGAGTTGCGGACTTCTTCTTCGACAACCTCAACACGACGGGAGACGACCAGGCGCTGCTCGACGATTTCTGCGATGCACAGACTTCGACGTGGACGTTCACGGGCCTTTCGAACGGGGTCTACGACGTGTTCGTCTACGCCTGGGCGCCTGACTTTCGAACGACCTACTTCTCCGACCTCTCGATCACCGGCGGCTCGGCGGGAACGGTGCACTGCGGCGGGCAAATGTGGACTGGGAGCTTCAACAATCCCGGCCACTACATGAACGACTCGGTCAACGTCACCAACGGAACGCTGGTGATCAACATGGCCAACCCGTCGCCGGTCACACCGACCACCATCAACGGAATCCAGCTTCGCGGTTCGAGCTGCGGCAGCATCCAGACTTACTGCACCGCGAAGATCAACAGCCTCGGCTGCACGCCTACGATCGGCGCCACGGGGATTTCGAGCGCATCAGCCGGCTCGGGATTCGTCATCTCCGCCTCGCAAGTGCTCAACAACAAGCCCGGTCTGCTCATCTACTCGAACACCGGCCGCGCGGCCGTGCCTTTCCTCGGCGGAATCCGCTGCATGAATGGTCCGGTCCGCCGCTCGAGCGCGCTGAACTCAGGCGGAAATCCTCCGCCGAACGACTGCTCAGGCGTCTACACGATCGACATGAACACTTTCGCGGTAGGCGGGCTCGGTGGCATTCCAGCGCCGTACCTCGTCGCTCCGGGAACCGTGGTCGACGCGCAGTTCTGGGGCCGCGACAACGGCTTCCCGCCGCCGAACAACGCGACCTTGTCGGACGGCGTGGAATTCACAGTGTGCCCGTGAGCGCCCCGAGACTGTCAGCTTCACGCTGACGGTCCCGTTTTGATTCTTCGAGGCCGGCCGCCGCAGAGGTTGTCGGCCTCGATTCTTTTCTCAGGGAAGTCTCAGGATCGCGCCGTCGCCTTCGTGGAGCTCGACGCGCTGGACAGGCTGGCCCGCGAGTGTCACTCGAGCGCTGCACGCGGTGTCCACGCCGAGCAGCGCTTCGAAGCGTCCACCGTCGCCGACTTTCACCGACCACAAGCGCTCCACTTCGGGTGGCCAGGTCGGGTGGTCCACCTCGATGTGCGCACCGAGAGTCGGCGAGCCGTTGGCGGTGAGCACCTGTCCGCGCGCGAATTGCGCTGGATGAGAGCTCAATTCGACCCACGCGGGAGAATCGGAACGGTTGTCGCCGGCAGCGACGTGCACGCTGCCTTCGGCATAGGCATTCCAGCCGGCGACATAGACGAACAGGTTGTAGTCGCCCGCCGGGATCTCAGAGAGCGTGAAGGGAACTTCGAACTCGTGGCCGTGGTCGACGAGATCGAAGCGGCGGTCGACGAGCACGTATTCGACGTGACCCTGGGCGAAGCCGCTGAATCCCGGCGGCAAAGCGATCCTCACCTCGAGCGAGCCCTGGGCGCGGATCACGAGCTCGAGCTCGCGCCCGTCGGGTGTGAAGCGCACTTCGTCGGAATACCCGACATCGCGGCGGAAAGCGACGACTTCCAGCTCGCGATCGGTCGCCATCGCGAGATCGAATCGACCGTTCGCGTCGGTGCGCATCTGCGCGTGGGCGGCAACGGCTCCCTCAGAGGAATTCGCCACAGGGATGGCGGTGACGATCGCGCCTTCGACCGGAATGCGGTCCTCGAGAACGACACGGCCGCGCAGATGGTCGCTTTCGCGCAGGGAGCGCAGGCGCAACTCGACGATGCGAGGGCAGTCCGTCGCGGTGAGCACGACGCGCTCGATCGCGCTGGCGCGGCCGGCAGAGCCGACGATGATCTCGCAATCCGCCGGCTCCAGACTGGTGCGGAACTCACCGCGTTCGTTGCTCACGCCGCAAGCGGGGAAAGGCGCGTCCTCCACGAGACGCGAAACGCGCACGTCGGCTTTGGCGAGCGGCGCACCCGCTTCGTCCAGGACGCGCACGGTCAGCTCGCAAACCTGGATCTCGATGCGCGCACCTGCTTCGCTGGAGAGCTCGGCCCAGGCAATGCTGCGCGTCACGTTGACGGTCCCGACGCCGATGTTCATGTCCACCCAGGGGATTTCGCGCGAGGGGCAGGCTTGCATTTCGAACGAGCCGTCGACCTGGGCCCGCGTGCGAGCAAACATCGTGTGCGTCGACATCATCCCGCTCGCGGGCTCGAAGGCCGACACCCAGGCAGGTTCCGTCATCTCGGCGCCGGAGACCACGACCAGGCCGTGCAAGCGCGTGCACGAGTCAATCAGGAGGACCAGCTCGCTCTGCAAGGGCAAGGCAGTGAACCGCCGAAGGTTTTCGCCTGCGCCGACGTTGACGTTGCACAGGTGTTCGCGAGCGACTCCGCCGGTCTCGAGTCGGAGTGCGACCGAGCCCGTTGCGTCCGTCGTGGCTTCCGCGCTCGGACCATCCTTCTCGGCTTGCCACCAGGTGATCTTGACCGCGAGATCCGCGATCGGCTGGCGCTCCTTGCGCGAGAGCACGATGACGCGTACGTCGAATGCGGCGGAATCCGTGGGTGTCGCGCTCGTCGCCGGCGCAGCCGATGGATCCGGATTCGTCTGCTGCGATCGGAGCGAGCCGCTCGCAAGTTCCGGGAGGGGCTCGAGCTCGGTATCGCGCTCCTTGAGCGAGCTCCGTGGCCTTGACTCGACGTCGACCTCGGAACGTCGAGTCGAGATCGCGAGGTAAACGCCGATCGCGCAGAGCAGGATCGCCAGGACGCCGAGCGCACGTTTCACCCGCTCAGCCTACCGCCGGCTCGGGCTTCAGTCGTCGACCGCGCCAACCGGTCCGGTTCTAGACCGAGAAATACTTCGCGCCCGGGTGGTGGCAGACCAGCGCGCTGGTCGACTGCTCGGGGACGAGCTGGAATTCATCGGAGAGCGTGATTCCGATTTTCCGCGCGCCGAGCAGGTCGAGCAGGATCTCCTGATCCTCGAGGTTCGGGCAGGCCGGATAGCCAAAGGAATAGCGCGAGCCGCGGTAGCCCTGCTTGAACATCTCGCGCATGTCGCGAGCGTCTTCGTTCGCGATGCCGAGCTCGCCGCGGATCTGCTTGTGGATCAGCTCGGCAAGGCCCTCGGCGGCTTCGACGGACAGGCCGTGCAGGTGCAGATAATCCTGATAGCGGTCGGCCGCGAACCATTCGCGCGCGATGTCGCTGGCCTGCTGGCCGACCGTGACGACCTGCAGCGCGACGACGTCGGGCTCGCCGTCCTTGCGGAAGAAATCCGTGATGCACAGATCGCGCTTGCCCTTCTGACGCGGGAACGTGAAGCGCGCGGCGGTCTTGCCTTCGTTCTTGGGATCGAGCAGCACCAGCGTGTTGCCCTCGGGCACGCAGCGCCAATATCCGTAAGCGGCTTTCGGCGTCAGGATCTTTTCCTTCGCGCACTGGCGGCCGAGCGCGTGGAGGATCGGGCGCACGTGCTCGTCGATGAACTTCTTGTATTCCTGGACGCTTTTGTTCTTGCGACGGTAACCCCACTGGAACTGGAAGAGCGTGACTTCATTGATATAGGGGAACACGCTCTGCAGGTTCACGGCTTCGACCAGGCGCGGGCCGAGGAAGGGCGCGACGGGCTGGCTGAATTCGCGCGGAGCGAGCCCGAGGTCGGGACCGTCCTCGTCGACTTCGGGCGCGGGACGCGAGGTCCCCATGGCGCCGGGAGCGGAGCGTCCGATCGCGGCAGCGGTGCCCGAAGCCATGGCGCCGACGGCGACCGGCACTTCGCTCTCCACTGCGACATAGTCCTTCGACGACGCGAAGATGCGCCGCTCTGGGCGCGCTTCTTTCGTCATCACTTTTTCCATGACGGCCAGGCCCTCGAAGGCGTCCTTCGCGTAGTAGAGGGAGCCCTTGTAGATCGTGCGCAGGTCGTCCTCGACGTACTTGCGCGTCAGCGCGGCTCCGCCGAGCACGACCGGCGTGGTAACGCTGCGGCGATTCATCTCCTCGAGGTTCTCGCGCATGATCACCGTGCTCTTCACGAGCAGGCCGCTCATGCCGATCACGTCCGGACGGTGCTCGTAGGCGACGTCGAGGATGTGCTGGATCGGCTGCTTGATGCCGAGGTTGTAGACGGTGTAGCCGTTGTTCGTGAGGATGATGTCGACCAGGTTCTTGCCGATGTCGTGCACGTCGCCGCGCACGGTCGCGAGCACGAGCTTGCCGCGCGACTGGCCTTCGACGCGCTCCATCAAGGGCTCGAGGTGGCGCACAGCGGCTTTCATGGTCTCGGCGGATTGCAGCACGAAGGGCAGCTGCATCTCGCCGCGGCCGAAGAGGTCGCCGACGGTCGCCATGCCCGCGAGCAGATCGACGTTGATGATCGCGAGCGGCTTCTTGTGAGCGAGAGCCGCGTCGAGGTCGGCCTCGAGTCCCTTGCGCTCGCCCTCGACGATGCGCCAGCGCAAGCGCTCCCAGATGTCCGTGGGAACTGCGCGCTCTTTTTTCGCGGCGACGCTGACACCCTCGAAGAGTTTCAGGTAGGCCTGCAGCGGATCGTAGCCCTCGCGGCGGCGATCGAAGATCAGGTCCTCGGCGATGCGCCGCGCGTCGGGCTCGATGTGGTGCAGGGGAGTGATGCGCGCGGAGTGCAGGATCGCGGCGGTCAAGCCGGCTTCCTGGGCGTGGTGCAGGTAGACCGAGTTGAGCACGTGGCGCGCGGCAGGATTGAGCCCGAAGGAGATGTTCGAGAGGCCGAGTAGCAGACCGACGCCAGGCAACTCCGCTTTGACGCGCCGGATGCCTTCGAGGGTTTCCAGTCCCAGGCGCCGATCGTCGTCGTTGCCGGTGCAGATCGTGAAGGTCAGGACGTCGAACAAGAGATCCTCGGAGCGCAGGCCGTAATCGTGCACGCAGATGTCGTGCAGCCTGCGCGCGACGGCAAGTTTTTCATCGGCGGTCTTCGCCATGCCGCGCTCGTCGATCGTCAAGCACACCACGGCCGCGCCGAATTCCTTGACCAGCGGCAGGACGTGCTCGCAGCGCTCCAGGCCGTCCTCGAGGTTGACGGAATTCACGATGCAGCGGCCGCCGCACTGGCGCAGGGCGTCGGCGAGCACGGGATGCTCGGTGGAATCGATCATCAAGGGGACGGGGACTTCGGTGCGGTAGCGGCGCACGACCTTCTGCATGTCCTCCTTCTCGTCGCGGCCGACGTAGGCGCAGCACACGTCGAGCACGTGGCTGCCGTCGCGCACCTGCTCGCGGCCCATCTCGACCATCGCGTCGACGTTGCCGGCGAGCAGATGCTCCTTGAAAGCCTTCGAGCCGTTGGCGTTCGAGCGCTCGCCGATGAACAGCACGGAATTGTCTTGGAGCAGCGGAACCGCGGAATAGATGCTCGTCACCGAAGGCGCGAGGCTCGGTCGGCGCGGCTTGGGCTTGCGCGTGCCGATGCGCTTGGCCACCGCGGCGATGTGCTCTGGCGTCGTGCCGCAGCAGCCGCCGACCATGCCGACGCCGTCCTCGTCGACGAAGCGCTCCAGCCAGTCGGCGAGCTCGTGCGGCGTCAAGGGATAGTGCGTGCGTCCGTCGACGAGCTGCGGCAGCCCGGCGTTGGGGAAGACCGCGACCGGGCGCCGCGAGGATTGTCCGAGCAGGCGCACGTGCTCACCCATCTCGCGCGGCCCCGTGGCGCAGTTGATGCCGAGCATGTCGATCGGGTAGGGATCGATCAGCGCGATCGCGGCGGCCATTTCCGTGCCGACGAGCATCGTGCCGGTGACTTCCATGGTGACGCTGACCAGGATCGAGACGTCGGCCTTGGCCTCCGTGCGCGCCTGGATCACCGCGTTGAGCGCGGCCTTGATCTGCAGCGGATCCTGGCAGGTCTCGATCAGCACGCCGTCGACGCCGCCCTCGATCAGGCCGCGCGCCTGGACCAGATAGGAATTCTTGAGCGTGTCGTAGCTCGCGTGACCGAGGGTCGCGAGCTTCGTGCCAGGACCCATCGAGCCGAGGACCCAGCGCGGTTTCTCGCTCGTCGAGAAGGCCGCCGCCGATTCGCGGGCGATGCGCGCGGCCTTGGAATTGAGCTCGTGAGCGCGGTCCGCGATTCCGAACTCGGAGAGCACCAGAGGATTGGCGCCGAAGGTGTTGGTCTCGACCACGTCCGCGCCGGCGGCGAAGTAGGCGTCGTGGATTCCGCGCAGGACGTCCGGCCGCGTGGCGCAGATCAGCTCCATGCAGTTTTCGAGACCCAGGTAGTCCTTCTCGAGATCGAGGTTGGCCGCATGGAGCTGCGTGCCCATCGCCCCGTCGAGGATCAGGACGCGCTCCTTCAGCGCTTCGCGAAAGCTTTGACTCATGGTGTGGGGCGCGAGGTCACTTCTGCGCGGACGCGGTCAGCGACATGAAATTCGGCGGCTGGGGATCGCGGGCGGAGCGCGAAACCACCGCATTGCGGAAGCCGGCTTCCGCGAGCAGCTTGGAAAGGGCCTCCTCCGTGAATCCCAGGTGCACGTGCTCGAGCTTCTCGCGCACCCATTCCTCCTGGTGAGCGAGCAGGTCGATCACGAGCAGGCGACCGCCCGGGACCAGGATGCGCGCGGCCTCGCGCAGCGCCGCTTCGGGCTCGATCGCGTGGTGCAGGGCCTGGCTCATCACCACGATGTCGTGCGAGGTGTCCGGCAGCGGCAGGGATTCGATGTTGCCTTCGACCGTCGTGATGTTGCGGATGCCCTTGGCCTTCGCGCGCACGTCGAGCTGGGCCAGCATCTGGGGCGAGATGTCGACCGCGGTCACCGAGCTCGCGATCTGGGCGAGCATCAAGGTCAAGAGGCCGTCGCCGATGCCGAGGTCGGCGTAGCGCGCGCGCGGAGCGAGCAGCAGGAGCGAGCGCGCCAGTCCTTCCCAGGTGCGGCCGGGCAGGAGCTGCTCGCCGAAGCTCGCCGCGACGCGGTCGAAGTAGGCGCGTTGCTCTCCGCGGCGGCGCTCGCGCAATGTGGCAAGCCCGGCGAGGTCAGCCTCAAACTCGGGCGTCTCCTCGTTCGCGGTCAGGACCTCGCGCCACAGTCCGGCCGCGGGACTCGAGCCCAGGCTGTAGTAGGTGCGCCGGCCCTCCTTGCGGTCGTTCACCAGCCCGACTTCCTTGAGCAGGTTCAAGTGCGTCGAGACCCGCGACTGCCCGAGGTTCAGGATCTCCATCAGGTCCGAGCCCGTCAGCTCCTCCTGCGACAGAAGGTGCAGCACCCGCAGCCGCGTGTCGTCCGCGAGCGCCTTGAGGAGACGCGATGTAGTGACAAGACCGATCATGCGATCCAGATTGATTGATGTATCGACTCCCAGCAAGGGTACCCGGTATTCCACCACCATTCCTTACACGGCCATTACCCGGCGCTGGCGCCGGGTAATGGCCGTGTAAGGAATGGTGGTGGAATACCGGGTACCGATAGGATCCGCGGAGATGCCCCGGTCCAGCGTCTCGAAAGTGGTTGGGTATGCCCTGTTGTTGGGCGCGGCGGCGGCCTCGATCTGGTGGATCCGCTCGGTGGGCAATGGGCTGCAGGCTCCGCCGCCGGTCGAAGGCACGCCGGTGTTCGGGCATCCGACCAAGCCCGTGGGGGAGGAGTTCTTCCATGTCCTCCTCGCGTTGATCGCGATCCTGCTCGCTTCGCGCGGGCTGGGAGCCATCTTCGCGAAGCTCCAGCAACCGCCGGTGATCGGCGAGATGTTCGCCGGAATCATGATCGGGCCTTCGTTGCTCGGCCGGTTCGCCCCGGACGTCTCTCAGTTCCTGCTGCCGCCGACGATCGCGCCCTACCTCGGCGTGATCGCGCAGATCGGCGTGGTCCTGTTCATGTTCCTGGTCGGGCTCGAGCTCGACACCAGCGGGCTCAAGAAGCGACCCCAGGCCGCGATCGGGATCTCGCAAGCGAGCATGGTCCTGCCCTTCGTGCTCGGCTGCCTGCTCGCGCTCTACGTGTACCCGCGGTTCGCGACCAGCGACGTGCCCTTCTTCGTCTTCGCCCTGTTCATGGGCATCTCGATGTCGGTCACGGCCTTCCCTGTGCTCGCGCGCATCCTGACCGATCGCAAGCTCAGCAAGACGCGCCTGGGCGTGATCGCCCTCTCCTGCGCGGCCATCGACGACGTGACGGCCTGGTGCCTGCTCGCGCTGGTGGTCAGCATCGCGAAGTCGGTCCCGAGCGAGGCCGCGAAGACAGCGGGGCTGACGATCCTGTTCGTCGCCGTGATGGTTTTCGTCGCGAGGCCCCTGATCCGCCGCTGGATCCACAGCCTGCCCAAGGACCAGCAATTCTCCCAGGCCCGCTTGGGGCTGGTGTTCATCGGTTTCCTGCTTTCGGCGCTGACGACAGAGGCGATCGGCATCCACGCGCTGTTCGGAGCCTTCATCTTCGGCACGCTGATTCCTCACGATTCACCGCTCGCCCGCGACCTGACGGCGCGCCTCAACGACGCGGTGCTCGTGCTCTTCCTGCCGGCCTTCTTCGCCTTCACCGGCATGCGCATGCAGATCAATCTGGTCGAAGGCCAGGAAGCCTGGTTCGTGTGCGGCTTGATCCTGCTGGTCGCGACCCTGGGCAAGTTCGGAGGCAGCTACGTCGCCGCGCGCTTTGCCGGCCTCGCCCCGCGCGACAGCGCGACGATCGGGGTCCTGATGAACACGCGCGGCTTGATGGAGCTGGTTGTGCTCAACATCGGCCTCGACCTCGGCGTGATCTCGCCGGCCTTGTTCGCGATGCTCGTGCTGATGGCCTTGATCACGACCTTCGCGACCTCGCCGGTGCTGACGCTGCTGTACCGAGGCCGCAGCGTGCAGGAATCCTTCGAAGGGAGCGAGAGGATCGTCCCCTGACGCGAAGCGGATCGAGGCTCAGCGCGCGCTGACCGGCGCCGCTGCATCGACCGCGGGAACCGGCTTCACGTACCTGTCGAACCAGGCGATCATCTCCGCCTGGGTGTCGAGCACCGATTCGCGCGCGGAGTAGCCGTGGCTCTCGCCCGGCAGGACCACGAGGCGCACCGTGCCGCCCAGGCCCGCGATCGCCTGGTAGAGGCGCTCGGATTGGATCGGGAATGTCCCGGGATTCGCGTCCTTCTCGCCGTGGATCATGAGCAGCGGCTCGTTGATCTTGTCGGCCTGATAGAACGGCGAGACCTTGCCGTAGACCTCGGGAGCTTCCCAGAACGTGCGGCGTTCCGATTGGAATCCGAAAGGCGTCAGTGAGCGGTTGTACGCGCCGCTGCGCGCGCAGCCCGCGCGGAAGAGATCGGTGTTCGCCAGCAGATTCGCGGTCATGAACGCGCCGTAGCTGTGACCACCGACGCCGACGCGCGCGGGATCGCCGACGCCCATCTCCGCGGCCTTGTCGATCGCTGCCTTGGCGGCCGCGGTGATTTGCTCGATGAAAGTGTCGTTCATCGTCTCGGGGTCGCCGACGATCGGCATGGTCGCGTTGTCCATGACGGCGTAGCCCTGGGTCAGGAAAGTCAGGTGCGAGAGGCCGCGGATCTGCGTGAAGCGATGCGGCGAGCCCGAAACCTGACCCGCCGTGCTCGCGTCGTTGAACTCGAGCGGATAAGCCCAGATCACTAGTGGCAGGCGCGTCCCGCTGACGTAGTTCGCGGGCGTGTACAAAGTGGCCGAGAGCTCGACGCCGTCGGGTCGCTTGTAGGTGACCAGCTGCTTCTTGATCCCGCGGATCGCGGGCTGCGGATCGGGATAACTGGTGATGGCGAGCGTGGTTTTCGCTTCGAGGTCCTGCAGGCGCAGGTTCGGCGGCTCGCTCGCGGTCTCGCGGCGCGTGATCAAGCGCGGCGTGGCCGAGGCCGAGACGCTCTCGATCGCCACGACCGATTCGTAGGTGTTGTCCGACGCGCTCCACAGCCGCTCGACGGCGAGCGTGGAAAGATTCTGGCGCGCGAAGAAGGGCCTGGCTCCGCCGGGACCGTCGCCCTCGCCAGCGCGAAAAATGAAGTCGCCGACCATGCGCGCGACGCGAGTACCGTTGGCGCGGACCTCGCTCTGGATCTGGCCAGGATTGCCGTAGCGATCGTTGACGCTGCGGTCCTCGACGACCGCATCCGGCCGCGCGCGCGCGGTCAAGTCGTGCAGCGTGACGCGCTGCCAGCGACGATCGCGATCGTACTCGCTGACCAGCACCGAGCTCGGATCGGCGAGCCACTGCAAGCCGCGCGCGCGGTACTGAGTCCGCAGCAGCTCGGTCGGCTCGCCCTTGAAAGGCAGGGAGCGCGTCATCCAACGATCGCGCTGCTCGACCTTCGCCTTCGGATCTCCGCCGTCGAGGGCTTCGACCCACAGGAGCGACGCCGGCGCGTTCGGATTCCAGCTGACGTTGCGCGGGCCGGTGGCGACACCGTCGATGGGAATCGAATCCTGGAGCGGGAAGCGCGCGAACATCTGCTCCAAAGTTCCGGACGCGTCCCAGATCTCCAGCCGCCTCGGGAAAAGATCGAGCGGCAGCACGTACGAGAAGGGCCGCTCGAGGAATCGCACGAGCAGGTGCTGTCCATCGGGCGACCAGTCCGCGTCCAGGATCTCTCCGGGCTTGCCGATCGGCGTGGTCACATTTTTTCGCGGGTCGACGATCGCGAGCTGGGTTTGCGCGAAGTGCTCGAGCAGCTGCGCATCGTGCTCGTCGTTCAAGAGATCCTGGTAGGTGCGGATCGGCGACTTCTTGCCCCTCGATTCCATGGTCGCGGGACCGGCGGGCACGCCAGGCTCCGGCGGAGTCTCGCGCGCGGAATCTGGCACCAGTCGCACGAGGATGCGCTCGCCATCCGGCAGCCAGGTCGGCGCGCCGAACACGGTGTTGACGTGGGTCGCGATGCGCAGGGGCTTCGCGCTCTCGACGTTGCAGTACCACAGCTCGACGCCGTCATCGGCGCGCAATTCGATCCACAGAGCCCGGCTCGAGTGCGACCATTCGACGCCCGCGATGCGCGCATTGGCCGGCAGCTCGAGCTTGCGCGTCGACTTACCGTCGAGCGAGCGCAGGGTCAGTCCGGAATCGAAACCGATTTCCTGCAGCGCGTGAGCCTTGGGATCGATGCGCAAACCCGCGAGCCCGATCCAGGGCCGCGCGACGTCGGCGATCGAAGGCATCGGCGGCCGCTCGACCGCGAGCAACCATTTCGCGTCGGGGCTCGGCCGCACGCTGGGGATCGTCGGCGCATCCAGCAGGTCGACGACTTCCTTCGGCGGGAGCTTGTAGGTCTCCTGGGCAGCCGCGGAACTTGCGAAGCACGACGCGGTGGCGAACAGCGCGCAGCAGAGTCGGGACATGGGACCTCGTTCGATTCGGGACCTGGGGGGACGCGCCGATTCTAGAGACCGCCCGCCGGAGCGCCGGCGAATCACTCCTCCCATTCGCGATCGACGCGATCGCGGTCCTTCGGCGCGACGAGCCGGATCTCCAGCGCGCCGCCGCGGTGGACGCGCTGGAAACCGAGCACGCCGAGCTGGCGCGCTTCGTGGCTCGCGAGCCAGCGCTCGACATGGCTGCGGAGCACGGGTTCCTGCAGGGCGTTGCCGAATCCGAGTCCCGTGATCGCCACCAGGCCGGCCTCGCCGCGCACGCGCGCCGCATGCAGCTCACGGCGCAGCACGCGGGCGGCATCGCTCCCCGAAAGGCGATGCAAGTCCACTTCAGGCAAAGGTTTACGGCCGCGACCATCGCGCGTCACGCGTCCAGCTTACGGAGATTTGACCTCGGTTCTCCAGTGACTTGCATAATCTATCTCCGTCCGCGAACCGATTCGTGGAACGTTCGCAGAGTTGTCGTCACCAACGGCGGTCCCTCGCGAAAGCACCGAACAACCCTGGGTCGTCCGCGACCTCGACGAAAAAAAGGAAGGTACACCTATGAAGAATCTGCTCCTCGGCCTCGCGATGGTCGCCGGCGTTTGCGCTTGCTCTTCGCAAAAGAACTCCGTGTCAGGTCCGGCGCCGGAAGCGGCTCCCAAGGCCGATTGCTCGGGTTCCTGCGAAGGCAGCAAGGCTCCGTGCTGCAGCGAAAAAGCAGCTGGCTGCGCAGACAAGGCCAGCACGGACGGGAAAGTCTGCCCGATGTCAGGAAAAGTCCAGGGCTGATCGCCGACCATGTTCGAGCCGCGGCAAGGCCGCGCTCGACGTCGAGCTCGAAAAAGCATTCCGCAGGCGTGTGCTGTATCGCAGCACGCCCCTGCGGTTTTTCATTTCCAGCGCACGGTGACGTAGGGAGGCTAGCCGCGGCGCACGTCGAAATCCTCACGTCTTTCAGGGTCCGGAAATCCTAGGATGGGCCCTCGCGTTCCAGTGGCCGAAGCGTGCCGATGGCACTGCGGGGCCAAAGTCCTTGAAGGAGATCTCATGAAGACCCGTCTCATTGTGTTCCTCACTCCGCTTCTGCTGCTCGCCGGATTCGCCATGGCTCAGAAGCCCGTGGCCACGCCCGCCGTGCCGCAAAAACCTGCTGACACGGCCCCGGCCGCCAGCACGGACACGCGAGTCATCGCCTTCCAGAAGCCATCCTATCCGCTCGACACCTGCCCGATCAGCCACGAGAAGCTCGGTGGGATGGGGGAACCGGTCGACGTGATCGTCGACGGTCACCTCGTGCGCCTGTGCTGCGGCAGCTGCAAGAAGGGCGTCGAGAAGGACAAGGTCGCGATCATCAAGTCGATCGAGGACGCAGTCGTCGCCCAGCAATCCGTCGGCTACCCGATGGAAGCCTGCGCCATCTGCGATGCGAAGATGGAGAAGCCGATCAACCACGTGGTCGGCACGCGCCTGGTCCGGGTCTGCTGCCCCGAGTGCGCCAAGACCTACGACAGCGATCCGGCCAAGTCGAGCGAGGCGATGAAGAAGCTCGACGCCGCCTGGATGTCCTCGCAGAAGGCGAAGTACACCGTGACCACCTGCCCGGTCAGCGGGCATACGCTCGACGCCAAGGCGGTCGATCAACTGTACGGGACGAAGCTCGTGCGCCTGTGCTGCAAGGACTGCATCGCGGAGCTCAATGCCAAGCCCGAAGTCGTGATGGCCAAGCTCGCCGAGCTGCAGAAGGCCGTGCCGGCCTCCGCGCCCGTGGGTGGCGAAAAGAAGAAGAGCTGAGACTGCTCATCAGTCCGTGAACTGCAGCGCGCCGCGCGTTCCGATAGATCGGGACGCGCGGCGCGCTCGCTTGCGGAGCAGAGTTGGGGGCCTACTGGACGTCGAGCACCTGCACCTCGAAGACCACGTCCGCGTTCGCGGGCACGCCGACGGCGGGGTTGCCCTTTTCGCCCCAGGCGAGGTTCGCCGGGATCTGCAAGCGCACTTCGCTGCCCGGCATCAGGCCTTCGAGGCCCAGGCGCAGGCCCTCGATCACCTTGAGCTTCGCTCCCGAGCCCAGCTCGACATCGAGCGGGCGGTTCGACGCGAAGGTCGAATCGAAAGGCTTCTCCGCGTCCGCGACGCTCGCCTTGTAGTGGATCATCACGCGCCGGCCCGAAGTGGCGGCGACGCCCGTGCCCGTCTTGGTCACGGTGATCCCGAGCTCGGTGAACTTCGGTTTCGCGGGCACCTCGGCGGCCTTCTCGACTGCGGCCTTGTCGCCCGACTTCTTCTTGGACTTCTTGGCATCCGCGGCAGGCTCCTCGGTCGTCGCGGGCTTGTCCTCGGACTTCGCGGCCGCGACTTCGCCCGTCGATTCGCCAGCGGGCGGCTTGACCTCGGGTTCACCGGCGGCGGGAGCCGCGGCGACCTCCGTCGGAGTCTTCGAGGCGTCGGCCGGTGCCGCGGCGCCTTCGACCGGTGCGCCTTCGGCAGGCGCGACTTCGCTCGAGGCTGGAGCCTCCGGCTTCGCGGGCGTCGGCGAGATCGCGACCCCGCCGTCCAAAGGCGCGCTGATCTCCTCGGTCGTCTTCGCAGGGGCGGCGGGCGGGGCAGCAGGCTTGTCCTTGTGGCATGCGCCGAGGGGGCCGAGCAGCGTTAGGGACAGGAGCGACAAGAGGCGATGGCGATGCATGAGCTTCCTCAAGGTTTGGCGAGCACGGCCGCGATCACGGCCACATTGACGATGTCGTCGGCGGTGCAGCCGCGCGACAGATCCATGAACGGTTGGTTGAGACCCTGCACGAGCGGGCCGAGCGCCTTCGCTCCGCCCAAGCGTTGAGCCAATTTGTAGCCGATGTTGCCCGAGTCGAGGTCGGGGAAGATCAGGACGTTGGCGCGACCCGCGAGCGGCGAGCCTGGGGCCTTCTTGTCGGCCACCGCGGGCACGATCGCGGCGTCGAGCTGCAGCTCGCCGTCGCTGGTCAGGCCCGGGGCCTTTTTCTTCAAGAGCGCCGCCGCAGCCTGCACCTTGGCCACGCGCGGGTGCTCGGCGGAACCCTTGGTCGAGAAGGAAAGCAGGGCGACTTTCGGGCTCTCGCCGACCAGGCGGCGATGGCTCTCGGCCGAGGCGATCGCGATGTCGACCAGCTGCTCGCTGGTCGGATCGGGAACCACGCCGCAATCGGCGAAGGTCATCGCCTGATCCTTGAACAGCATGAGGAAGCAGGACGAAAGGGTCTTGCAGCCCGGCGCGAGGCCGACGATCCACAGTCCCGCGCGCAGCACGTCCGCAGTCGCCGATTCGCTGCCGCCGACCCCGGCCTGGGCCTCGCCCATGCGCACGAGCATGGCGCCGAAGTTGAGCGGCTCGAGGATCTTCTTCTGCGCTTCCTCGGCCGTCATGCCCTTCGCCTGGCGCAGCTGGAAGAGCTGCTCGCCGTATTTCTTCGTGCGCGGATCGCGCGAGGGGCGGACGACTTCGACGCCAGGCGGCGCCGCGCCCATGTCGCCGCGATCGATCAGCACCGGGATGCACAGGCCGGCCTGGGCCAGCGAAGTGGCCGCCTGGCGCACGCGCGGATCGTGGGCCTCGGGCAGGACGACGCGCAGCTTCGCGCGCCGGGCTTTTTCCTGGAGCTCGAGCAGCAGATTCATCGCGCACTCCCCATCTCGCGCGTCGCGTCGAGCACCGGCTGGGGCACGTCGAGCTCCATGCGCAAGAGCGCCAGGCCGTGGGTCTTGCCCTGCGCATCGGTGCGCAGCGAAGCCGAGCCTCCGCCGCCGAGGCTGTCGCTCAGGATGAAATTCAAGACGCGCAGGCCGTCCGCTTCGTAGCGCTTCACCTCGCCGCGATTGATGCCCGTCATCGCCGCGCGCACGACGGCAGGCGTCAGCGCCGTTTTCAAAAAGGCATAGGCGATTTCCGAGCGCGCCATCACGCCGACGTTCGAGCCCTCGCCCTTGTCGCCGGAGCGCGCGTCCGCGATGCGTGCCAGTTGGACCTTGACCATCGCTCGTACTCTAGGAGTTGAAGACCTGCACGCGTGTACGGACCTTGTCCTTGCGCAGCAGGGCAGGCCAGAACGCGACGATTTCCTGCACCTGAGGACGGCCGCCCGCGAAGCCGGTGACGCCCGGCGGACCGCTGGTGACCAGCGGCACGAGCTCGTAGGTGAAGCGCTCGATCTTCTGCTTGTCGCGGCCCTTGACGCCAAGGCGCAGCACGACTTCGCTGGGCTCGCTCGCGTGGGGCACGGCGAATCCGGCGTGGCAGACGTTGGCGCCGACGAACTCGACCAGCTTCTCGTCCTCGCTGAACGTGCAGCCGTCGAACTCGAGGCGCTTCCAGACGATCTCGGCGCACAGACGCGCTTTTTCCAGGGCATCCGGACCGCAGATCGTCAGTTGGCCGGTCGCTTTCCAGCCATCCTGGTAGCTGATCGAGACCTTGTACGTGTCCGTCGGCGGCGAGCCCTTGGCTCCGCGCACTTCGACGCGGTCGCCGCCCCGCTCGTCGAGGGCGATCGAATCGAAATCGGCGCAGTTGTCGGGCCCGATGTACTTGTGCGGGTCGCCCATCTCGTAGACGAGCTGGTGCAGCAGGGTGTTCTTGTTGACCAGGCCGCCGGTGCCCGCGTGCTTCGTGATCGCGAACTCGCCGTTGGCGCGCATCTCGATGATCGGATACCCGGCGAGGGCGAGGTTCGGGACGCTGCGCCAGTCGGTCAGGTTCCCGCCCGTGCATTGCACGCCGCACTCGACGATGTGCCCGGCGATCGTGCCCGCGGCGAGCAGGTCGTAGTCGGTCGGCTTCCAGCCGAATTCATGGATCATCGGCCCGAGCACGAGACCCGGATCGGTGCCGCGGCCGGTGATCACGATCTGCGCGCCCAGTCCCAGGGCTTCGGCGATCGGGAAGGCGCCGAGGTAGACGTTGGCGCTGGAGACGCGCTCGCGCACGCTCGAAAGCGGCGCTCCCGTGTCCATGTTGGCGAGCTTCTCGCCCGCCGCCGCCAGCTCGTCCAGCCGCGCGAAGATGTCGTCGCCCTCGACCACCGCGACCTTGACGCCGCGCACGCCGGCCTTGGCCATGACCTCGAGCACCGCGTCCTTGCAGGCGATCGGGTTCACCCCGCCGGCGTTGGCCACGATCTTGATGTTCTTGGCGACCACCTCCGGCAGCACCCGGCCGATCATGCGCACGAAATCGGTCGCGTAGCCGGCCTTGGGGTCGCGAGCGCGCTGCTTCTGCAGGATGCTCATCGTGACCTCGGCCAGGTAGTCGAGGGTCAGGTAGTCGAGCGGGCCCTCGCGCACCAGGCGCACCGGTCCGAGGATCGAGTCGCCCCAGAAGCCCTGGCCGTTGGCGATCGAAACCTGGTTGCGGTTGGGCATGGGTGGTGGAGGCGCCGACCGCTGCGTCGACCGTTGTCCCGCTCGAAGGGCGGCACAGTCTACGGATCGCGCGGCGGCTCACAACGCCGGGCAGCTCGTGCGTTTGGGCGCCTTCTGCCCGTGAACGGAGGCCGAAAGCCTCGATTCCAGCCTCGGGAGGGCCGGCACAGGCCTTGCCCCTGTGCGCTCGCGAGGCCGCGAAGTGCCTCGCCTCCCCGTGCGCGCTTCCCGCTTCCCGCTGATCGGCCTCGTCGGCCTGTGCGTTTCCGTCGCATCGGTCGGATCGTCGCTGCTCGCCTCGGAGCGATTCGACCCGATCGAGGTCGCGACCCTTCCCGCCGGAGCGACGGTGATCGTCGACGGCAAGGTGGGGGGCACGACGCCCCTGGTCGTCAACCTGTCGCGGCAGCTCGTGCACACGATCCGCGTCGAGCTCGCCGGCTACCTGCCGCGAGCCGCGGAGGTCCGGCCGGAGGTCGATTGGAAAGAGCTTTCGAAGAACGCGTTCGGGGGAACTCTGGGGGGGATCGTCGGGGGTGTGATCGATCTGTCGAGCGGCAAGGCGAAGAAGCTCGAGCCGAATGACTTGCAGTGGACGCTCGATCGGGTCGGGGAGGTCGAGGACGCGTTGATTCCCGCCGTGGCGGGAGGTCTCAGCGGAACCTGAGTTCCGCGAGCTGGAACTCCGCGGGCTCCCCGAGATGACGGGTCCGCGGATGGTGCTGATGTGGATGCATGCCGCGCGCCGACTGGGACGGCGCGCGGCGTCACTTCCAGGCGGGACTCACGTCGCCAGGTCGTGATTCTCCGCCTGCGGCGATCGCGCGGCGGAGCGGCTCTCGATCCAGCGATCCATGACCGCCACGAGCTCGGCGGCGCGGAAAGGCTTGGCGACGAAGTCGTCCATGCCGGCGCGCATGCAGGCTTCGCGGTCGCCGTCGAGCGCGTTCGCGGTCAAGGCGAGGATCGGGACGTCGCGCGGGGTCGAGCCTGCGCTCGCACGGATTCGCGTGGTGGCTTCGAAGCCGTCCATCACCGGCATCTGACAATCCATCAGGACCAGGTCGAAGCTCTCGGCCGCCGCCGCGGCTACGGCGCGCTGACCGTCCTCGGCGATCGAATAGGCCCAGCCTGCTTTTTTCAGCACGATGCCAGCCATTTTCTGATTCACCGGGTTGTCCTCGACGATCAGAATCCGCTGCTTCGAGCGCCGCGCGCGGGTCGCGCTGTCCGCGGAGCTGACCGGCGCGGTGGTTGCCGAGGCGCGCGGGGCCCTGGCCGGGATGGCCGGGGGAGGCGAGCTCGCGCGCGGGGCGCAAAGCTCCAGCCTGGCCGTGAACCAGAAGCTCGAGCCCTCGCCCGGTGTGCTGCGCACTCCGACTTCGCCGTGCATCAGCTCGACCAGCTCCTTGGAGATCGCGAGGCCGACGCCGGTGCCGGCGTACGAGCGGGCCGCGCCGCTTTCGAGCTGCGAGAAGGGCTTGAACAGTTGATCGACGCGGTCGGCCGCGACGCCGATCCCCGTGTCGTCGACCTCGATGCGCAGGACGAAGTGCTGCTCGGTCCTGTCCGTGACCGAGGCCCGCACGCGGATCGAGCCCTGGGACGTGAACTTGGCGGCGTTGTTCAAGTAGCGGATGAGCACCTGCTGCACGTGCCGCATCGGGCCGAGCGCAAGGCGCGGGACCGCCGGGCTGATCGCCACGTCGAGCGCCAGGCCCTTGTGGCGGATCGCTGCGCTCAGGGTCTCGACAGCGCGGTGGATGCAGTTGGCGATGTCGAACTCGACGCGGTCGAGACGGAAGTCGCCGGACTCCATTTTCACGTAGTCGAGCAGCTCGTCGATCAGGGTCAGGAGCTGCTCGCCCGATGCATGGACCGTGTGCACGTAGTCGTGCTGCTCGACCGTCAAGTCGGACGACTGCAATTGCTCGTTGAAGCCGAGGATGGAGTTGAGCGGCGTGCGCAGCTCGTGGCTCATGGTCGCGAGGAAGGCCGACTTGGCGTCGCTGGCCTGCTCGGCGGCGCGCGCCTTCTGCATCACGTCGTGCATGGCGGCCTCCAATTGCCGCGCCATGGAGTTGAAGGTGACACCCAGGGTGCCGATCTCGTCCGAGGAGACCACGCGCACGTTGGCGGTCAAGTCGCCGCTGGCGAGCTTGCTCGCCGCGTCGGTGAGCGCACGGATCGGGCTCGCGATGCGGTTGGCGACCCAGCGGCTGACGAGCAGCGCCACGCCGGCGATCGCGAGACCGATCCAGAAGAGCTCGGTCTTCGCGCGACGGAACTGCAGCAGGAGGTTGTCGAGCGGACGCGTCAAGACCAGCTGGTACGCGTCCGGCGTGAGCGCGATCGCCGTGGCCATCAGCTCGCGGCCGTCGACTTCGAGGCGTGAATTCTCGTTGGCCGTGACGTCGGACCAGCGCATCGCCGCATAGCGGTTGCGCACTTCGCCGTCAGGCGCCGTGGGGTCGAGAGCGCCGCTCCAGGACGTCGCGACGACATGGCCGTCGCGCAGCATCGTGACGTCGAGGCCCGTGGCATCCCCGAGCTCGCGCACCTGCTCGCCGACGCGACAACCGAGTCCCAGGACGCCCAGGGCCGTCGAGGCGACGTTGATCGGGCACAGGGCCACGATGTAGTCATGCCCCGCATAGTTCCAGATGCCCGAGCTCTCGTCGCCGGCAAGCGCGTGCTGCAATTCGACCTTCGCCCGCAGGTCGGGGAGCTCGTCGCCCTTGCGGTTGTCGGCGATCACCCGGCCGGTCCCGTCGGTGACGAACAAGAGCGAGCCGCTGACGGTGTCGCCCAAGGACGAGAGTGTGACGCTGACCGTGATCTGATCGACGTCGGGCGTGCCGAGCACGGCGCGCAGGTGCGGCGCTTGCGCCAGGGAACGGGCCTGATCGACGAGCACGGCCTTGTGCACCGAGGCGAAGCTCTCGAAGGCGCGGCGTCCGCGCTGCAGCGTGTCGGAGATTTCCGCGTCCAGGTAGCGATCGACCAGCCCGCCCATGACCCAACCGGTCACGAGCAACAGGCCGCCGATCACGGCCATGATCGCGAGGAAGACGCGCGGGCGGATACCGAGGCGGATCATCAGTACTTCTCGGGGTAGGACTTCCCGAACTTGTTGGTGTGCGAGACGACGCGCAGGGTCTCGCGCAGCTCGAGCTTCGCTTCGGCGATCGGCGCGCCGCCCGAGGTTCCGAGCGTGATCGTCTGGCGCGTCTCCGCGCCGAGATCGTTCCAGGCGCGTAGGCCGTACTCGCCCGCCGGCACGTTGCAGATCACGAAGCGGCCTTCGCGGTCGGTGAGCGCGTACCAGGGATTGGCGAGCACCACGATGCTCGCCGTCATGTCGGGGTGGATGTTGCAGTACACCTTGACCAGTCCGGTCTTGTCCATCGACACGGTCGCCGTCTGCCCAGGCTCGTAGATGCCGAGGTCGAAGTGCTTGGTCTTCGAGAGCGAGAACACGTTGTGGAAGATCGTGTCGTCGTTCGGGAACTCGACTTTCGTCCCGACGATCACGGGCAGGACGCGCGGCTCGAACTGGCGCAGTCGCTGGCTGAGCTTCGCCGTGCCGCGCTGCCAGACATAGGGAGGCGCGTCCTTGCTCGCTTCCAGGAAGACGAGCACCCACGAGCGATCCGTCAGGGTCGCGCCGTCGGCATCGAGCACCGAGACCGTGCCGACGATCGTGTTGTCGCGCGCGGGGTGGTTGCCGCGCTCGGCGTTGTTCGCGCGGAACTTCATGTGGCAGGACACGCAGGTGGCGCGCAGGGCGTCGGAAGTCTGCGCGGCTCCCGCGAGCTCGGATTTCGCGACGTGCTCGCGCAGCTCGTCGAGCAGCTCGCCGAACTGAGCGACGTGGCGCTCGAATTCATCGCGTTGATCCGCGTGGACCTCGGGCTTCAGGCCCTTCATCCGAGGACGCAAGGCCGAGAGGGCGGCGGTCTCGCGCGAAATGGGATCGAGCTCGCCGGCCTGGAGCTCGCGCTCGAGCGCCGAGAAGCTGGTCGAGAGGTCCTTCATCAAGGCCGCGTCGCCGTCGCCTTTCGCTCCGCCGGCATCGACGGCACCGAGCAGGCCGTCGCTGACGAGCAGGCCGCCGCTGATCACCAGCGCCGCCCAGGCCAATCGCGGGAAAAGAAATCCTTTCATCGCAGCCGCTAGAAGGAAGCGACCACCTCGACCGCGCCGTACAAGCGCTCGTCGTTCTCGGCGTCGAAGGGCGAGGCAGCGATCAAGTCGATCCAGTCGTGGCCGAGCTCGAGCTTGAGCTTCGCATGGGGATTGATCGTCCAGAGGATGCCGCAGGCGAGTCGCTCCATGCGATGCATGTCGTATCCGAGCGCGTCGCCCGAGCCGAAGACGTCGCCCTGGAAGCTATAACCCTCGTCCGCATCGTCGGTGGCGACCTGGCTGTAGCGCAGGATCAGAGAAAGCTTGTCGCTGAGCCGCATCGCGGGCTCCGCCGAGAACCACAAGAGATTGCGATCGAATGCACTGGCGCGATCGTCGATCATCGCTTCGCCGAATTGCAGCCGCAGCGAGCCGCGGCGCGCGGCGCCGATGTGAGCGTCGACTTCCCACAGCGTCGATTCCACTTCGTCGTTCGGGCTGGTTCCGCCCGCCGACGGAGCGAACAATCCGACCGGTGTGATCAGGCCTCGGCCGAGCCAGACCGTGCTCGCCCTCGTTCGACCCGACTCGAGCACGCTCGCGCTCAAGTACAGATCGCGATGCGCATCGCCGTAGAGCTTCGCGCAAAGGAGCTTCGATGGTCCGTCGTCGCCGCCGATGTCGATATTCCCATTGGCGATCGCGAGCACCCAGTGCAGCGCTCCCGCGCGACCATAGGCCGCCGCGCCTTCCTCGATGGCCCAGACGTCCGCCGCGGAGAGCGAGATCAGCGGATCGTCGCTCGCATCCTGCCGGAGATAATCCTCGCCGAAGGGGATGTCGATGCGGCCGAGCTTCAGGCCGAGGTGTGCTCCGTCCCCAGTCCCGAAGAGGTCGCTGAACTTGACGTACAGCTCGCCGATGTCGAATGCGCCGCCGCTGTCGAAAAGGTAGTGCGTGACCCAGATCTCGAAGAAGAGCGAGACGTTCTTCCAGACCGGCGCGTCGATGAACAGGCTCGCTTCCTTGACGAGGAAGGCTCCGTCGTGGACGGTCCCCGTGCCGCCGGAGTCGTAGTAGCCGAAGGCGCCGTAACCGCTGAGGTCGACGTTCTCGTACCAGGGCCGCGCGGAGATGCCCTCGGCATGGGAAGGGACGATCGAGGGGAGCTCCGCGCCGGAGAGGTCGATCGCGTCGCCGGGGGTCTTGTCCGCGGGCTTGGAGCCATCGCGTTCGAGGGCCTCGACCCGTGCTCGCAGGCGCTCGAGCTCGCGTTGCACCGGATCCTGGGGGCTGGACTGGTCGTGCAGGTCCTGAGCGCTGGCCGCCGCCGCGAATGCGATCAGGACAGCAGCCTGATTGCGCAGGGCACCGAGCCGGCGGAAGAATGCCATTTCGCGCTGGTCGACTCCGGGGCGCCCAAGCTTGAGTTCGCCGCGAGGCCGGGGGCCGGTTTTCCCCGATAATGGTCTGTCGACCTGCCGAAGCGGGCTCGGACGGGGTGCGCGAGAGGCTCGAGGCCTCGCGACGAGGGAGCGATCGAGATCGGATCCAAGGCGCGCTGCAGCTGTAGGTTCACGAGCGATCGTCCGCTACTCGTGGGTTCGTCCTCAGTTCTTTCCGCCGTTTTCCCCCGCAAATTCCGGCCGCCGCCCAGCGATCATGAGACGACTTCTGACCCTCGGATGTGCCACGCTCCTGGCTGCCTGCGCGAGCGTCGGTTCCACTTCGACCACGGCACCTCCAAGTTGGGCCGAAGCCCGCCGGACTCTTGCCGCCGATCTCGACCCGGCGGGCGTCGAGGGGGCGTTGACCGTGCTCGACGGCATCGCGGCGGATTGTCGGGGATTCGCGCCCTACCACGCCCTGCGCGGCGAGCTGACTCTGCGACTGGCGAGGCAGACTCGCGACGCGGCTCGACCCGGCGCCGAGCTTCTCTTCCAGGACGCGGCGGCCGAATTGAATCGGTCCGTCGAGCTGAATGGCGCGCCGATCGCGCCGCGCATGGCGCTCGTCGAGGCGCTGTGCGAAGGCGGCCAGCTCGACGATGGAGCGACCGCTGCTCGCGCTCTGCTCGATCACCTCGAGGCTCGCGACGACGTCGATGCGCAGGTGCTCACCGCCGCGAAGGCTCTGCGAGCGCGGGCCGCGGCGCGAGCCTTTGCCGCGACGCCATCCGACGATCCGAAGGCAGCGGTCCTGCTGAGCGACGCGCGCACTTCGCTGCGCGAGCTCGAGCAGCAGGGATTGCTCGACGCAGCGCTCCTGGCCCTGTGGTCAGCCACCGAGCAGCGCGCCGGATCCACGGCGGAAGCCCTCGACGTCTACGTCCGCGCGGCGAAGAGACAGCCGGAGGATCAGGCGATCCTGAATGGCCTGGTCGAAGCTGCCGCGGCTCTGAAACAGCTGCCCGCGGCCCTCGACGCGCTGCGGACGCGGAGCGATGCGACCGGACTCTGGTACCAGGGTCGCCTGCGCTATCTGACCGCCGAAATCGAGCGCGAGAACAAGCGAACAGCGGAGGCCTTGAGCGCGCTCGACATCGCCGCGCAGTGCTTCACCGCCTCGATGCAGGCGAACCCGGCTTATCGCGACGGCTGCGAACGCTGGCTCGCGATGTGTCTCGGCAAGCGCGGCAACATCGCCTTCCTGGCCGCCGATCTGCCGCACGCCGAAACCTGGCTGCTCGAATCCACGCGTCTGCGTCCCGACTGCATCGGCGATGACCTCGGCGGGGGGGAGACCACCAAGCTCGGTCTCCTGCGCGTCGGGGATCGGATCATGCGCGACTTCGAGCACGCCGAGGCCTTCTACCGCGCCGCGTCCGCGCTCGTCGATTCGGACCAGGACCTCTTGAACAACGCCGCGGTCTTCGCGCGCGATCGCGGCACGCAGCTCGAGAAATCGGGCAAGACCGAGGAGGCCGTGGCGATGTTCGAGCGCAGCTACGCGGGCTACCAGCGCGCCGTCCTGCTCGATCCTTCGAGCGTGCGCACGCGCAACGACTGCGCGCTCATCGCCATCCACCACCTCGATCGGGATTGGGACCTGTCGAGGCAGATGCTCGATTCCGCCATCGTCGATGGCGAGAAGACCCTGCTCGACGACCCGCCCGCCGATTCGAAGCAGCGCCAGGCACTCGATGAAGCCGTCGGCGACTGCTACGAGAACCTGGCCCTTTGGCATCTCAAGCACAGCAAGGATGCGGCAGCGGCCCGAGCAGCGGCGCTGGTCAGCCTGGATCACTATCCGCGCGAGCGGCGCGGCGGTGCCAAGCGGCATCTGCAGGCGGCGGACGCGCTGCTGCCGGCCGAGCGGCCCCGCTAGCCCGCACTAGAGTCTGGGACGATTCGCCGCCCTCGACTAAACTGACGCCGATGCGGCGCCGGCACCTGCTCGTCACTGGCTTCGGCCCTTTTCCCGGAGTGGAACGCAATCCCAGCCGCGAGATCGCGGAGGCTCTCGCCAGTCACGGGATCGACGCGGAAGTCGAGGTCACGGGCGCCGAGCTGCCCGTCGCCTTCGGAGAGGTGGCTCCCGCGATCGACGCCGTCCTCGAGCGCCTGCCCCAACCACCCGACGTGATCCTCGGCCTCGGTGTGTGGGGCAACGGCGACAGCTTCCGCCTCGAGCGCCGCGCGCGCGGCGTGTTCGACACGACGCGCGTCGACAACGCCGGCGAGACCGGAGCCGGGCTCGATCTCGGGCCGCCGCGCTCGACCGACCTGGACCTGGCGCAGCTCGCGGAGTGCATGCGCGCCTCCGGATCTGGGCCGGTGCGAGTCTCCGACGACGCGG
>DATHET010000222.1:0-13071 GCA_035490315.1 Planctomycetota bacterium | reverse complement strand
CTTGCCGATCTGGATCGGCGGAACGCCCATGTGGTTGTAGACGCACGCGCCGACGCAAAGCACCTCGACCGGGCAGACGCGCGCGCAACTCATGCCGAGGATGTTCGCCTCGAAGATCGTCCGCGCGGATCCGACCAGGTTGTCCGTAGCGATCTTGCGGATGAACTGCGGGATGTCGATCTCCGTCGGGCAGGCCTGGATGCACGGCGCGTCGGAGCAGAAAAGGCATCGATTGGCCTCGACCAGCGCCTGCTCGCGCGTGTACTCGCCCTTGAAGTCCTCGAAGATCGTCTCCGAGCGGTCGTCGGTCAGGCCGTCAGGCATTGCGTTCCCCGTCGCACCGGGGCCGCACAGGATAGCAGATCAGCTCGCACGAGAACGGGCGCGCCTGGGCGACTCCAGCGCCAGGTAGATCCCCCCGGCGAGCAGGAATCCGACGAACCACGCGAAAGTGTAGAGCGTGTCGAAAAAATTCCGCTCGCCGCCGATCACGTGCGTCGCCTTCAGGAATCCAGGCACGTTTGGCGCGATGCCCAGGCACAGCGCAATCATCGCCGAGACATTGACGCCGCTGTAGCGCCCCTTCGTCCGGTATAGGTCGGGCACGTCGAGCTCTTTCCGGCGCAGGATCCAGTAATCGACGATCATGATCCCGGCGATCGGCCCCAGCAGAGCGGAGTAGCCGACGAGCCACTCGTAGATGTAGGCCTGGGGATTGGCGAGCAGCTTCCAGGGCATGATCGCGATGCCGACGATGCCCGTGATCAAGCCGCCGGTCTGGAACGAGATCTTCTTCGGCGCGAGGTTCGCGAAATCGTTCGCGGGGCTGACCACGTTGGCCGCGATGTTCACCGACAGGGTCGCGAGGACGACGCCGAAGAGCGCGATCACGGAGACGACCAGACGCGTCGTCGCCGAAGCCAGCAGCGGTTCGCTCATCCCCGGCGGCGCGATCGGCGAGACGATGTGGCTGAGGATCAACAGCGGGTCCCAGAGTTTCCCTGGGTCGACACCGTGCAGGATCGACTGGGCCGCGCTCGTCACCAGGACGCCCATCGCGGAGAACACGACCATCGTCGTCGGAAGTCCGAGCGTCTGCCCGAGCATCTGCTCCTTCTGCCCGCGGCCGAAGCGCGTGAAGTCGGGGATGTTCAGCGAAAGCGTGGCCCAGAATCCGATCATCGCCGTCAGCGAGGGCACGAACACGGGCCAGAACTCGCCGAAAGTCTCGAGCTTCGAAGGCGCGTCGAAAATCGGCCCGAGCCCGCCCGCGCGATCGACGCTCCACCACACCAGGCCCGCGGCGAGCACGAGCACGACCGGCGCGGCCCAGTTCTCGAACACGCGCACCGCGTTCATGCCGCGGTAGATGATCCACAGGTTGAGGGCCCAGAACAGCGCGAAGCACACGGCGCTCGGAATCGAAAGGCCCAGGAGCGAAGCGTCTCCGCCGAGATCGTTGAAGGACGGCCACAAGGCAGCGACGAAAGTCCGGACTGCTTCGCCGCCGATCGAGCACTGGATCCCGAACCAACCGCAGGCGACGATCGCGCGCAAAATGGTCGGCACGTTCGCTCCGCTGGTGCCGAACGAAGCCCGCGCGAGGACGGGAAATGGAATCCCGTAGCGCGTGCCCGGATGGGCGTTGAGCAGGATCGGAATCAGGACGATCAGATTGCCCAGCGCGACCGTCATCAGCGCCTGCCACCAGTTCATTCCGGCGGAGATCAGGCTGCTCGCGATCATGTAGGTCGGGATGCAGTGCGCCATCGCGATCCACAGGGCGGCGAAGTTGTACGTCGTCCAGGTGCGACGCGAGGCCGGCACGGGCGCGAGGTCGGCGCTGAACAGCGGGCTCGACGCGATGTCGGGCGGAAGCTCCGCCTGGGCTTCGGACTCGAGCTTCAAGTCGTGCATGGAGCCGGGTGGCGAAGATACGCTTGAGGCCGGAGCAAGTGAAACTCTGGAGCCTCCCCCATCCATGGTCGATCCATTCCTCGAAGCGGCGATCGCACAAGCCAGGCTCGGACTTGCCGAGGGCGGAATCCCGATCGGATCCGTCCTGGTCATCGACGGCCGGATCGTCGGCCGCGGGCACAATCGGCGGGTCCAGCGCGGCAGCGCGATCCTCCACGCCGAGATGGACTGCCTGGAGAACGCTGGACGGCTCGCGGCGAGCGACTACGCGAAGGCCACGCTGTACTCGACCCTCTCGCCCTGCGACATGTGCAGCGGCGCGGCCCTGCTCTACAAAGTCCCGCGCATCGTGATCGGCGAGAACAGGACCTTCCAGGGACCCGAGGACCTGTTGCGCTCGCGCGGCGTCGAGCTCGTGATCGCCGAATCGCCGGAATGCGTGAGCTTGATGCGCGAGTTCATCCGCGACCACCCCACGCTGTGGAACGAGGACATCGGGGTTTGAGGCAGCGCTCGCGCCGACTTTCCGCCTTCCAGGCTCGCGGAGCCTGGTAAGCGCCCGGTTCAGGATGGCGGTAGTTTACCGGGTACCATATATGTCGGGCCGGCATGCGCCAGCTCGCCGGAAAACCGACTTACTTCGCAGGGACATCCAGGACACCTCCATGAAACGCACCCTTTCGATTGCCGCGATGGCCGGCGCAACCTGTCTGGGTTTGGGACTGCTGCTCAGTGCACAGGGATCGACCGACTCCGTGCTGCTCTACTGGCTGCGCGGGTGGCCGGGCTTCGGCTACAACGCGCAGCACACGGCCTTGTCGCCGAATGCTTCACAGCCGATCAACAACATCCACTGGCAGACGCCTCTCGATCTGCAGCAGAGCGGAGGCGGCATCCACTACGGTCCGCCGCTGGTCACGCCGCGCAACAACGTGATCGTCACCGTGAAGACGACACTCAACGGCTCGTTCCGCATCGATTGCCGCAAGGGCTCGACCGGCGCGGTGCTCTGGACTCAGACCACCGATTACGTGCTGCCTCCGCAGACCTGGACCCCGCCTTGCGCGAGCACGCTGACGCCGAACCTTTCGCTGGCCACCCCCGCGATCGGCGGCACGGTTCTCCTGCGCTACTCGGCCGACATCGCCTCCTCGGGAGTCGTCCGCCAGGCCTTCTACGGCATCGCCAACTACAACGCGGCTCCCTCGACCTACAACACGGTGGTCAAGATCAACACGCCGATCACCAGCGATTCTCGCGGCAACCTGTACTTCGGCTTCCTGGTCACCGGACCGAATCCCGCGGGCCTGCTCAGCGGGCTCGCGCGGATGAATCCCAACGGCGTGGGCACCTGGATTTCCGCGGGAGCCGCGTGCAACGACGCGACCATGTCGCAAGTCTCGATGAACTGCGCGCCGGCGATCTCGCTCGACGGTCAGGTCGTCTACGCGGCATTCCACGACACCAGCGAAGTCGGCTACCTCGTCGGAATGAACTCCACGACCCTCGCGCCGCTCTACAAGGTGCGCCTCAAGGACCCCAGCTCCGGTCAGGATGCCTGGATCGCCGACTACAGCACGGCTTCTCCCGCGATCGGTCCCGACGGCGAAGTCTATTACGGCGTGCTCGAGAATCCCTTCCCGGCCAACAACGACCGCGGCTGGATGCTGCACTTCAACTCGACGTTGACGACGACCTTGATTCCCGGCGCATTCGGCTGGGACAACACGGCCTCGCCCTTCCCGTCCTCGGCCGTGCCTCAATACACCGGGACGTCCACGTACCTGCTGCTGACGAAGTACAACAACTACGCGGGCATCGGAGGCGATGGAGTCAACAAGATCGCCGTGCTCGACCCGCACACTTCGCAGATCGACCCGATCACCGGGGCGACGATCATGAAGGAGATCCTGCTGAAGATCAGCCCGACTCCCGACCCACCGAATCAGACGCCGAGCACGCCGAACGCGGTGCGTGAATGGTGCCTCAACTCGGGCGCGGTCGACGTGGCGACGAACTCGGCCCTGGTCAACAACTCGGACGGCAAGCTGTATCGCTGGCACTTCCCGACGAACAGCTTGAGCCAGGTCAAGACCTTGACCGCGGGAGTCCTCGAGGCCTACACGCCGACCGCCATCGGCGCCGACGGAACGGTCTACGCCATCAACGACGCGATCCTGTTCGCGGTCGGCCAATAGTGCCGAGCTCGCGCGCGAGCGCGTGCCCTCGAGAGCGAGGGCTCGTGGCCTCGCTCTCGATGGCATTCCTGGGCCTCGCGCTGGCCTTGACTCCGCCGGCGCAGGCTCGCGGCCAGCGTGGGGGCTCGCAGCGGGACTTCGTCAAGGTCGACGCCGCGACGGTTGCGCTGCGCCACGTGCGTGTGATCGACGGAACTGGCGCGGCGGCGCGCGAGGATCAGACCTTGATCCTCGCCGGTGGAAAAATCACGGCGATCGGCGCCGACGCTTCGACGCCGGTGCCGCAGGGCGCGACGGTGCTCGAGCTCGCGGGCTTCACGGTCATTCCCGGCTTGGTCGGCATGCACGAGCACATGTACTACCCGACGCCCGGCGGTCAGCCGCCGATGTATGGCGAGCACGCGACCAGCTTCCCCAGGCTCTACCTCGCCGGCGGCGTGACCACGATGCGCACCACCGGAAGCGTCGAGCCCTACACCGACCTCGAGATCAAGCGCCTGATCGACGAGGGCAAGATGATCGGGCCGAGCATGCGCATCACCGGCCCCTACCTCGAGGGCGAGGGAGCCTTCGCGCCGCAGATGCACCAGCTGCGCGACGCCGAGGACGCGCGTCGCATGGTGGAATTCTGGATGGACGCGGGAGCGACTTCGTTCAAGGCGTACATGCACATGACGCCCGAGGAGCTCGCCGCCGTGGTGAAAGCCGCCCACGCGCGCGGCGTCAAGGTCACCGGCCACCTCGGATCGATCGGCTTCCGCGAAGCAGCGGCGATCGGCATCGACAACCTCGAGCACGGCCTGGTCGTCGACACCGAATTCTTCTCGGGGAAAAAGCCCGGAGTCTGCCCCAACACGACGGAAGCGGCGCGCGAGATGGCCGAGAAGCTCGACCTCGCTTCCGCGCCGGTCCAGGAGATGATCCGCGATCTGGTCGCGCGCCACGTCGCGATCACCTCGACCCTGCCCGTGTTCGAGACTTTCGTGCCCGGCCGCGCGCCGAACGACGCGCGTATCCTCGACGCGATGTGCCCTCAGGCGAAAGAGTCCTACCTCCAGCGGCGCGAGAGCACCGCGGCCGGGGCTGCGAAGTCCTACTGGCCGGCTCTGTTCGCCAAGGAGCTGCAGTTCGAGCGCGAGTTCGTGAAGGCCGGCGGCTTGTTGCTGGCCGGGCTCGATCCGACGGGCTACGGCGGCGTGATCCCCGGTTTCGGCGACCAGCGCGAGATCGAGTTGCTGGTCGAAGCCGGTTTCACTCCCGTGGAAGCGATCCAGATCGCGACTTCCAACGGCGCGAAATACCTCGGCGAGCAGGATCGCATCGGAACCCTCGCCGTGGGCAAGGCCGCGGACCTCGTCGTGATCCACGGCGATCCTTCGACCACCATCGCCGACATCGAGAAGGTCGAGATCGTGTTCAAGGACGGGGTTGGCTACGATTCCCTGAAGCTCATCGAATCGGTGCGCGGGCTCGTCGGACTGCGATAGCTTCTTGTCCCGCCCGGGCCACCGAGGAGCGCCCGTGGATCTCATCAACCTCTTCGGCTGGTCTGAAGTCATCCTGCGCCTGTCGAGCGCGGTGCTCATCGGCTCGGTGCTCGGAATCAACCGCGAATTGCGCGGCAAGCCGGCGGGCCTGCGCACCCATTCCCTGGTCTCGCTCGGAGCTGCCCTGCTCACGCTCGGCATCATGGGCATCTACCCCGCCCTCGATGGCGAAGTCAACGCCAACCACGCCGACGCGGTGAGCCGCGTGGTGCAAGGCATCGTCACGGGCGTGGGTTTCATCGGCGCGGGCGTGATCATCCGCGACAGCACCGGCACGCGGGTCCACGGCTTGACGACCGCGGCGACGATCTGGATTTCCGCCGCCCTGGGGATTCTCTGCGGAGCCGGAGTGTGGCCGGCGGCCCTGGTCGGAACGGCACTGACTCTGCTGGTGCTCGTATTCGGCGGGCCCTTCGAGAAGTACATCAGCGGACGTTTCCCCAAGCCCGAGGACAAGTCCGAAGGCCCCAAGGACAGTTGACTGGCGGCCGGGAGCGGCCGGTAGAATCTCCCCCCCCGCTCGCGTCCCTAACCCTCTACGAAGGATCTGCCATGAAGCTCAGCACCGTTTCTTTCTCCGCCGCGGCCTGCGTGGCCGTGTTCGTGCTCACCGCCGCCGCCGTTCAGGACAAGCCGAAGGATCCGAAGGCCAAGGCTCCCGCCGCGGAGCAGGCAATGCCCGAGGTCAAGCCGGGACCGGAGCACGCGGCCCTCGCCAAGGAAGTCGGAACCTGGGACGCGACCGTGACGAACACCATGGGCGGGGCGCCCGAGGTGAGCAAGGCCACCGAGGTCAGGAAAATGGTCGGAGGCCTGTGGCTCGTCGGCGATTTCAGCGGCGAAATGGGCGGGAAGGCCTTCTACGGCCACGGCGTCAACGGCTACGACCAGGACAAGAAGAAGTACGTCGGCACGTGGGTCGACACGATGTCGAGCAGCATGATGCTGACCGAGGGCAGCTACGACGAAGCCACGAAGACCATGCACTGCACGGGCAAGTTCTCGATGGGCGGTCAGGAGATGACCTGCAGCATGACGACGCAATCCAAGGATGCGGACAATCAGGTCTTCACGATGACGATGCCCGGAGAGGGCGGCGCGGTGATGACCGCGTTGAAAATCGAGTACAAGCGCCGGAAGTGAGCTCTGGAAATCGAGCGCCGTCGAAAGAGATCGACGGCGCCGATGGCCCGGCGCTGCGCGCGAGCAGTTTTCAGCGCAGATTGCGCGCGAACAGATCGAGGGCCGCGCGGTAGCCGACCAGGGCCAGGGCCGGGTCATAGCGCGGACCTTCGTCGCGCATGAAGGCGTGGGCTGCCTCGTGCTCGTGCCAGGTGAAGCGCACTTTCGCCTCGGTCAGCCTGCGCTGGATCAGCGCGCGTCCTTCGTCGGGAACATGGGGATCCTGCCTGCCCCAGACCATCATCAATTCGCCCTTGATGTCGGCCGCGCGGCGCAGCGAATCGTCTCCGCCCTTGCCCAGCGAGCCCTTGTGGATGTCGGTGGCGTAGAAGCAGGCCGTGGCGCGCACTTCGGGAAGCAGAGCCGCGCGATACGCGAGATGCCCGCCGATGCACCAGCCGATCGAGCCGATCGCTCCGCTGCAATCCGGCGACGCGCGCAGCCAGCCGATCGCGCTCCTGGCATCGTCGTCGAAGGCAGCCACGGTCTTCGCGAGCTTGTGCCGATTGCCGCGCTCGGCGCCCTCGGTGTCGTAAGGGATCACGCTGCCCGGCGGCTCGAGCTCGTGGAAGATCTCCGGCACGGCGACCAGGAACCCGTGGCCGGCGAACATCGCGGCCATGCGCCCGATCGGTCCAGTGCGCTGGAAGATCTCGGAGTAGAGCAGCAGACCGGGAAAGCGGCCTTCCGCAGCCGGCCGATAGATGTACGAGCGCATCGGCCCGCTCGGCGTCGGCAGATCCACGGTTTCTTCGCGGAGGATCATCGTGCGGCTCAGCTTGTCGCATCGGCGCGCCGCTAACAAGTTGGCCAAGGGCGCGGGCAGAAAGTGACTGTTCGACGGCCGCGCTCAGAACTAACGTGGACTTGCCGTGAACGCTCCCGGGCCTCGAACCATCTCGAACCGTCGCAAAGCGCTGGTCCTGCTGATCGCGTTGAGCTCGGACGCGGCCTCGGTATTCGCGGGACACCTGCCGTGGATCGCGCTGGAATGGCTGGTCGACGGCGTGACGGCCCTGCTCCTGTTCAGCCTGCTCGGCTTCCACTGGCAGCTCCTGCCGGCGCTGATCGCCGAAGCCGTCCCGGAAGTCGCGCTCTTCCCGACCTGGACGGCAGCTGTGCTGTGGATCGTCGGAACTTCAGCCAGCAGCGCCGGGGCGCCGCCGCAGGCCCGCAGATGAGTGAGGGCCCCGCATCGCAGTGCTGGACAGCGATGCGGGGCAGTTTCTTTGAATGGCCGAGGCGGATCGGGCATCCTGCGCGGAAGTGAGCCCCTTCGAGTCCGATCAAGCGGCGTCGGAACGCGTCGCGCGCGACGTGCTGGAGAACCTGCTCGAAGGCTGTCAAGTGATCGGCTTCGACTGGAAGTACCTCTACGCCAACGACGCGGCGGCCGCCCAGGGACACAGGTCCAGGGAGGACCTGCTCGGCCGCACGATGATGGAGTGCTACCCGGGCATCGATCAATCGCCGTTCTTCGGCGTGCTGCGCCGCTGCATGCAGGAGCGCAAGCGCGATCGCATGGAGAACGAGTTCGACTACGCCGACGGAACGAAGGGCCTGTTCGAGCTGCGCTTCATCCCAGTCCCCAGGGGCATCTGCATCCTCTCCCTCGATCTGACGGAATCGAAGCGCACGTCCGAGGCGCTCGCGAAGAGCCAGGACCAGCTGCAGCATTCGCAGAAGCTCGACGCCGTCGGGCGCCTGGCGGGCGGTGTCGCCCACGATTTCAACAACATGCTCTCGGTCATCTTGAGCTACAGCGCCCTGGCCTTGGCGGATCTGAAACCCAGCGATCCCTTGCGCGAGGACATCGAAGAGATCCGCAAGGCGGGCGAGCGCGCGGCGGCGCTGACGCGGCAGCTGCTCGCGTTCAGCCGCCAGCAGATGCTCGAGCCGCGGGTCCTCGACCTCGACGAGCTGGTTCGCGGGATGCAGAAGATGCTCGAGCGGATCATCGGCGAGGACATCACTCTCGAAGTGTCACGCGGCGTTCGCGTGAGTCCCGTGTTCGCGGACCCGGGCCAACTCGAGCAGGTCCTGATGAACCTGGTGGTCAACGCCCGCGACGCGATGCCCCGCGGAGGCAAGCTCACCATCGAGACCTCCAACGTGAACCTGGCCGGCGATTACACGAAGACTCACTTCGGAGTCGAAGGCGGCGACTACGTCATGCTGGCCGTGTCCGATACAGGCATGGGCATGGACAAGGAAACCCAGGCGCGCATCTTCGAACCCTTCTTCACGACCAAGGCGCCGGGCTCTGGCACGGGCCTCGGGCTCTCGACCGTCTACGGGAGCATCAAGCAGAGCGGCGGACACATCTGGGTCTACAGCGAGCCGGGCAAGGGGACTTCGTTCAAGGTGTATCTGCCCGCGCGCGCCACGCCGGCAGCGGACAAGCCCTCGACGATCCAACCGCAGGAGACTCTGCTCACTGGCTCCGAGACCATCCTGCTGGTCGAGGACGACGAGCAGGTTCGCGTGGTCGCCGAGGACATCCTCAGGCGCGCCGGCTACCACGTGCTCCAGGCCCGGAACGCCGGCGAAGCCCTGCTCACCTGTGAGCAGTTCCCCCAGCGCATCCACCTGCTGCTCACCGACGTGGTGATGCCCCAGATGAGCGGCGTGCAGCTCGCGCGGCGCCTAGCCCAGATCCGCCCCGACATGAAGGTCCTCTGCATGTCCGGCTACACCGACGAGGCCGTGCTCCGCCACGGCATGATCGAATCGGGCCTCGCCTTCGTCCAGAAACCCCTGACTCCCGACCGATTGCTCTCGAAGGTCCGAACGACACTCGGATCAGGCTGAGGCGCGAGGGGATTTGGCGCAGCGTCGACGGATCGGAGCTCCAGGCTCGGCATCGATCGGTCGCGGACAGGGGATCGCAGCGAGGCACGCGCATTGCTAGGGCGGGTCGCCGTCGCGGTTCGACCGCTTCCCCCTTGTCCCAGATCAGAGCCGATGAAAAAGAAGTCCAGAGCAACGCCGCGCCCCACGACCACGGTTCCCGAAGCGCGAGCCAAGCCTGACGAGGCGAAGCCTGTTCCCCAACCCGGGATTCCCGGCCGCGCGCTGCGCACCGAGGATCCCACGAGCAGTCTGCTCAAGCGGAAGGACCTCGAGATCTTCCAAGAATGCGCGGACGGAGCGGTCCTGACCACCGATCAAGGGATACCGATCTCGCAGACGGACGACTCGCTCAAGGCAGGATCGCGCGGGCCGTCCCTGCTCGAGGACTTCCATCTGCGCGAGAAAATCACGCGCTTCGATCACGAGCGGATTCCCGAGCGCGTCGTCCATGCCCGCGGCTCGGGCGCCCATGGATTCTTCCGGGTCTACGAATCGCTCGAGGACGTCACGTGCGCCGATTTCCTCTGCAATCCCGACCTGCGAACCCCGGTTTTCGTGCGGTTTTCGACTGTAGTCGGTTCGCGCGGGTCCAGCGACCTGGCGCGTGACGTGCGCGGATTTGCAACCAAATTCTACACACGGCAGGGCAACTTCGACCTGGTCGGCAACAACATGCCGGTGTTCTTCATCCAGGACGGAATCAAGTTTCCGGACCTTGTGCATGCGGTCAAGCCCGAGCCTCACAACGAGATGCCCCAGGCCGCTTCGGCTCACGACACCTTCTGGGATTTCGTCGCCGGCGTTCCCGAGACGCTCCACATGGTCATGTGGGTGATGTCCGATCGCGCCCTTCCGCGCAGCTACCGGATGATGGAGGGTTTCGGCGTGCACACCTTCCGCCTGATCAATGCGCGAGGCGAGTCCGTGCTGTGCAAGTTCCACTGGAAGCCCGTGCTCGGCGCGCACTCGATCGTGTGGGAAGAGGCGCAGATGATTTCCGGGATGGATCCGGATTTCCATCGCCGCGATCTCTGGGATTCGATCGAGTCGGGCAACTACCCCGAGTACGAGCTGGGGCTGCAGCTGATCCCGGAAGACGATGTGCTCGCTCTGGGCTTCGATCTGCTCGACCCGACCAAGCTGGTTCCGGAGGAGCTAGTGCCGGTGCGCCGTGTCGGGAGACTCACGCTCAATCAGAATCCGAAGAACTTCTTCGCCGAGACCGAGCAGGTCGCTTACTGCGTGGCGAACGTCGTGCCCGGTGTCGACTTCACCAACGATCCGTTGATGCAGGCGCGTTTGTTCTCCTATCTCGACACGCAGTTGACGCGGCTCGGGGGCCCCAATTTCGCGGAGATTCCGATCAACCGACCGCTGGCGCCGGTCCACAATCACCAGCAGGACGGCTTCGGCCGCCGCACCATTCCGACGGCGCGCGCGCTCTATCACCCGAACACCATCGAGGGAAACCTGCCTGCCCTCGGGACGCCTGCCGAGTCCTTCCGCTCGATGCCCGAAGAACTGCGCGGCAACAAGGAACGCCTGCGCAGCGAAACCTTCGCCGATCATTACAGCCAGGCGCGGATGTTCCTGCAGAGCCAATCGAAGCCGGAGCGACAGCACCTGATCGACGCCTGCCGCTTCGAGCTGGGCAAGGTCGAACGACTGGCGATCCGCGAGCGCGTGGTTTTCCATTTCACGCAGATCGATGAAGCCTTCGCGGCCGAAGTCGCGCGCGTCGTGGGCGTGAGCCTTCCCGTGCAAGGCATGGTGGTCGACAAGGCCGCGCTGGGCAGCGCGAAGAATCGCTCGCGCACTTCTCCCGCGCTCAGCCTGGCGCGCCAGCCGCGGGAGTCGATCCGCACGCGCAAGATCGCCGTGCTGGCAGCTCCCGGAGTTCGCGGCAGCGACGTCGAAGGCGCCATGCGCCAACTCGGCGGTCAAGGTGCCGTGATCGAGGTCATCTCGCTGGCGCTGGGGCCGATCCTCTCGGCCGAGGGACGGCCGATCGACGTGGACAAATCGCTGCTCACGACCAGCTCGGTCCTCTACGACGCCGTGTTCCTTCCCGGGGGCAAGGCGAGCGTCCATTCACTGAAGGAAGTTCCGGAAGTGGCGGACTTCCTCGCCCAGGCCTTCCGCCACGCGAAGCCGATCGCTGCAGCCCACGAAGGAATCGACCTGCTGCACGCCGCGAGTCTGCCGGGTCTGTCGAAGCCCAAGGACGCGCGCACGAAGTCGACGGAATCGCGCCAGGGCATCGTGACCACTCGCGGCGATGACACCGAGGCCTTCTTCGATGCCTTCGCCACCGCGATCCAGCACCACCGCCATTTCGATCGCGGAATCTTCGACAAGAGCGCGCAGAAGTCCGCGCGCTGAATCAACTCGCTCCTCCACACACTCTCATGAAGACGAACAAGAAGCTCTCCGCGAAAGCGGTCGAATTGCTGTACCAGGCCTACGAAACCGAGCTCGGCGGCGTGGAGATCTACCGCACCGCGCTGATCTGCGCCCGCAACAAGGACCTCTCCAAGGAGTGGAAGAAGTATCTCGCACAGACCGAGAACCACGTGGAAATCGTGCGCGGCCTGCTGACCAACCTGTCCTTGGATCCGGAGCGCGAAACTCCGGGCCGGCAGGTCGTCCGACACATCGGCAAGTCGCTGTGCAAGGCGATGCACCTGGCGCTGGGTTCCAACGATCTCGACGCGGCCGAGCTGGTTGCAGCGGAATGCGTGACCCTCGCGGAGACCAAGGACCACCAGAACTGGGCCCTGCTGAACATGCTCGCCGAAGTCACCGGCGAATCGAGCTTGCTCGCGGACGCCTGTGCGGAGGTCGAGCCGGAAGAGGACGAGCACCTTTACCACTCCGCGGGTTGGGCTCGCGAGCTATGGCTGCAAGCGCTGGACCTGCCCGCCGTGGTTCCCCCGCCCGAGGAACGCGAGGAAGTGACGTCGATGGCCGAAGCCGCAGCCGCGAAGGAACACCGCTAGTCGAGTCCTGCACTCGGAGCGTTCTCGACAGGAGCTGCACATGGGAATACTTGCCTACGTCCGAACACGGAGCGTCGAGAAAGAGCAGGCACTATTGCTTGGCCTCCTGGAGCGCCTGAAGAGCGCCTTCACGATGCTTCGGCCCGCGACCTTGCGGCGGCAGCTCGAGCACAACGCCCTGGGGCCGGCATTTCATGAGCTGGTCCGAGTGCGCTCGGAGTTCTACGACCAGGTCGCGATCGGGCCGATGACGCCAGCCGAAGTCGACGCATTCATAGCGCCCTACCTCGTAGGGGCCCCGGCGGACCTCGCGGTCGAGCTGGAAGCAACCCTCGACCAGGTGGAGCTGGACAATCCGAGCTGAAGACGTGGTGC
>DATHET010000221.1:0-71069 GCA_035490315.1 Planctomycetota bacterium | reverse complement strand
TGGCGGCGGCTACAGCGGCGGTGGCGGCGGCGGCCGCCCGGCGGGTGGCGGCGGTGGATACTCCGGCGGCGGCGGCGGTGGTGGCCGCGGCGGCTACAGCGGTGGTGGCGGCGGGGGAGGCGGTGGCGGTGGCAAGCGCCGTCGCCCTGACTCCGACGGCGGCGGCGGCGGTGGCGGTGGTCGCGGTGGCGGCCGCGGCGGCGGTCGCGGTGGGGATGACGAAGGCGGCTGGTGATCCCATGCGCCGCGCCTGAAGAGGCCGGCGCACGAGTTCTCAGAGCGCGTAGAGTCCCCGCATCAGCGCCTTCGAAGTTCCCGCGAGCCCGACTGAGATTCCGCCCGCTCCTGGCGGAGTTTGGCCCTTCGTGGTCGTCGGCGCGGGAGCAGCGGGACTGCTCGCCGGGATTTTCGCGGCGCGCGCCGGCGTGCGCACGCTGGTCGTGGAGACGCGCAAGGAACCCGGAGCGAAAATCCGCGTCAGCGGCGGAGCGCGCTGCAACGTCCTGCCCTCGAAAATGCAGTGGGACGATTTCCATACGCACGGCTCGATGAATTCCGTGCGCAATCTGCTCCAGTCCTGGCCGCTGGAAGCCGTGCGCGAATTCTTTGAAATCGAGCTCGGGATCCCGCTCAAAGTCGAGGCGACGGGCAAGGTCTTTCCGGTGAGCGACGACCCGCGTGAGGTCGTGGTCAAGCTGCTCGACGCCCTCGGGCGCTCCGGCGCATCGCTGGTGGGGGGATTGCGGATCGACGCGATCCAGCGCGGGCTCGAAGGCGAGCGTGGTGCGTTCCAGCTCGCAGCCGAGGATGGCCGCAGCGTCCTGGCCGAGCGGCTGTGCCTCGCGACGGGCGGCTTGTCCCTGCCGAAGACAGGCAGCGACGGACGCGGCTTCGAATTCGCGCGCGCGCTCGGTCACGGACTTTCGCCGCTGTATCCGGCGCTGGTGCCGCTGCTCGCGGGCGAGGCATGCTGGGCGGAGCTCGCGGGCATCTCGCTTCCCGTGCGATTGAGCGTGGTGCGCGAAGGCAAGATCGCGCATGCCCGAACCGGCGATTTCCTGTTCACGCACAAGGGCTTCAGCGGCCCGGTGGCCCTCGACGTGTCCTGGCAATTCGCGGCGCCCGATGGCGCGGGCGCGACGCTCGAGGCGGCCTGGTTGGGAGAAAGCGCTCCCGCGTGGGAGACCCTGCTCACCAGCGGCGGCCGACACACTCTGTCGAGCGTCTTGCGCGAGCACCTGCCGAGGCGCTTGAGCGACACGCTGCTTGCGCGCAGCGGCCTTGCGCCAGAGTCGACGCTCGGCGCACTTTCGCGCGAGGGCCGCAAGGCTCTGCTGCGCGAGCTCAACCGCTGCGAGCTGGCGGTCAGCGGCAACGAGGGCTATCGCACCGCGGAAGTCACCGACGGCGGTGTGCAACTTTCCGAGCTGCGCACCGCGACGCTCGAGAGTCGTCAGGTCGGCGGGCTGTACTTCGCCGGCGAGATCGTCGACGTCTGCGGCCGCATCGGCGGCTTCAATTTCCTCTGGGCCTGGATCAGCGGCCGCAAGGTCGGCCTCGCCGTGGCTTCCAGTCAGTACGAGAGGCGCAGCGAGGCGTAGATGTTGCGGTGCACTTCGCCGCCGAAAGTGGTGAAGTTCTCGCCGGTCTCGGGATGCTGCGTGTCCTGCGCATCCTGGACGCCGAGGCTGAACTCGACGTGCGAGCTCGGCTTCCAGCCCAGCCGCGCGTCGACGCGGAAGATCGCCGGGTTGTCCCAGAAAGGCAGCCAGTCGCTCCAGTACAGGCCGGTGTCCAGCTCCCAGCTCTCGCCGAGGTCGTAGTAGGAGCGGATGCTCGCGTGGTTCTTCGGGACCAGACCGTCCTTGTCGTCGATCGACCCGCCCGCGGCGTTGCCGTTGGTCTCGAAATCCATGTCGAAGTACGTGTAGCTCGAGCGCACACGCCAGGATTCCGTCAGGTCGAGATCGAGGGCCAGCTCCGCTCCGTAGGCAACCGCGTGGGCGTTGTTGCCGTAGGTGACCAGGCCGTTGGGATCGAACTCGAAGGTCTGCAGGTCGTCGTACTTGTTGTAGAAGGCGGTGACGTCGACCTGCACCTTCTCGGTGACGTTGGTGCGGATCCCGATCTCGTGGGCGAGGACCTTCTCGTTGCGAAAATCCTTGTTGCCGATGAACGTCGGCGGAAGGTTCGGGTCGTCGTATCCGAGCAGGTCGACTTCCTCGCGCGAGGGCGTGCGCACCGCGCGCGAGATGCCGGCCCAGATCGAGGTCTGTTCGGTGGCGTTCCACATCCAACGCAGGTTGGGTTGCACCGTCAGCCCGCCCAGGGTCTCGACCTCGAGCTGCGCGCCGACGGTCGCTTTCGAATCGAGCGAAGGGATCGCGAGCTCGTCCTGCAGGAACAGGCGGCCGCCGTGAGTGCGGCGGAACTCGGGATCGAAATCGTTGAAGCCCTTGTCGCTCTCTAGATTCGTCTGGGCCAGGCGATAGCCGAGTCCCCAGGTCAGAGCGTTCTCCTCGCTCAGCTGCGTGTGGCGCGTGTACTCCAGGTCGACGTTCTGGACGTCCATGTCCAGGTTGAGCTGCTTCTGCCAATCCGCGGAGTACCAGCCCTGGACGCGCTGCACGTCCGACGGCTCGCCGAACTCCCAGCTGCCGAGCAGCATCCCGCCGTTCTTGGGCGTGTCGTCGAATTCCGCAAGGCCGAGGATCCCCGCGTCGACCGGCTGCTCGCCGAACTCCGAGGTGTAGATCGTCGTGAAAAGCCGCGTGCGGCCGCGCGCGCCAAGATCCCAATCGGCGCGCACCCCGGCGCTGGCGATGCGCCAGTCCTCCTGGAAGCGATGTCCGTCGCTGTTCGGCAGGGGCTGGTGATTGCCGTAGGAAACGAAGGCGCGGTACCAGCCGTTCTCGCCGAGCTTGCCGCCCTGGTGCACGTGGCCGCGCAGCTCCATCTCGCCGGCCGTGCCCGTGATCTGCCCGCCCTGCGTGTCCTTGGGATGCTTGGTGATCACGTTGACCACGCCGTTCATCGCATTGGTGCCCCACAGAGTTCCCGCGGGGCCGCGGATGATCTCGATGCGGTCGATGTCGTCGATCGGGACGTCGTAGAGCGGCCACCAGATCCCGGCTTCGGCGGGGCTGTACACCGAGACGCCGTCGATGATCAGGAGCAGCTGGTTCGCGAAGGATTCGTTGATCGAGGACAGCGACCCGGTGAAGCCGCGCGCCGTCACGTCCCAGCCCGCGCTCTTCCAGTGAGCGACGTGGAAGCCCGGGACCATGCGCAGGGCTTCCTGGATGCTGGTGTGGCCCGCGCGGCGGATCTCGTCGCCGGTGAGCACGTAGACAGCGGCCGGAACGTCGCGCAACCGCTCGCCGTGGCGCGCGGCGACGCTGACTTCGACGTCCATCAGCTGCTCGAGCGTCAGATCGAACAGGCCGACGTCGTCGGCGGCGACGGGCTTGGCACCCTCTGGCTTGCCGCCATCGAGCCCGATGGTCTCGGGCTCGACGCGGTCGGGCTCGACACAGTCGGGCTTGACGCCGTCAGGCGTGACGGCGGGCCCTTGAGCTCCTGCCGTGCGCGGCCAGGCGCCCAGGCAGAGGACCAGCACGCCCAGGGAAGTGGCTCGAAGTCTCATGGGGAAAAGGCCACGGGCCTGGGTGTATCGGCCTGGCGCGCGGCAGGCTTGACCCCACTTGCACGCCCTTGTGCGTAGCCCCGCGGAGGGGGCCCGGGCGGCACGACAGCCTTCATGTTGAGGGGCGCGAACGGCCGATGCAGAGGCGGATCCTCCCCATGCCAGCGATCCCTATCGCCCCTTGATCCTCCATCCGTTCGTCAACGCATTTAGCGCTCGCGGCTTCGTCGCGAGGCAGCTCCGTCGCCGTCGCATGCTGCGCGCGACGCTGTGGTTCGTTGCGCTGTCGGCGCTGGTCCAGGCATTCGATCCGACACAGAGCACGGCAACGGCGGCGAGCAGCTCGGCTTCGAGTGAAGGCCTGGGCGAATACGACGTCAAGGCCCAGTGCCTGCAGCGTTTCACGGCGACCTACGTGAAGTGGCCCGAGACGGCCTTCGCGACCAAGTCCTCGCCCTTCATCGTCGCCGTGATCGGCAAGGATCCGTTCGGCAAGCTGCTGGACGAGCTCTTCAAAGGCAAGTTTGTGGGCGAGCACCCGATCAAGGTCGTGCGCTTCGCTTCGACCGACGCACTCGCGAGCTGTCACATGCTCTTCGTGCCGGAATCGGCGGAGAAACAGCTCAAGAAGATCGCGGAGTTCTGCAAGGACAAGCCGATCCTGATCGTCGCGGAATCGGTCAGCGCCGCGCAGAGCGGCGCGCACCTGGGGATCTTCCTCGAGAAGTCGAGGCTCAGGTTCGCGATCAATCCGACGGCCGCCAAGCAGGTCAAGCTCGAGGTCAGCTCCGAGCTCTTGAAGCTGGCCTTGATCGTCGAGACGAAGGCGACGGAGGACGCGCGGTGAGGACGACCACCCAACGCACCTCGATCGGCCGCAAGCTGACGCGGATCATCGTGACCACCAGCAGCGCGGCGATGCTGCTCGGCGCGACGCTGTTCGCGTTCTACGACTGGGTCCAGGCGAAGAACACCCTCGCGACCGACCTGCACCTGGTGGCGGACGTGCTCGGCACGAACATGCGCTCGGCGCTGGAATTCGACGACAAGGGTTTCGCGGAGGAGGAGCTGAAGAAGCTCGACAGCCAGCTCAACGTCGATGGGGCCATGCTCTACGGGAAGGACGGGCGCTGCTTCGCGGAGTGGAAGCGCAGGCCGACCACGGAAGTGCTGCTGCCCGGAAGCCTGAGCGAGCAGCGCGAGCTCTTCGACCAGGGAACCGTGCGCATCCTGCACCCGATCATCCTCGACGACAAGCAGCTCGGCACGATGTTCATGCAGAGCGATCTGACGCCGGTCTACAACCGCCTGCAGCGCATGCTCAGCATCCTGCTCGGCGGCTGGGCGGCCTGCGTCGCCCTCTCGTGGTTCCTCGCGCGCCGTTTCCAGGCCTCGATCTCCGCGCCGATCGTCGAGCTGTCGCGCACGGCGACCCGCGTGCGCGACGAGAACGACTATTCCCTGCGCGCGAGCGTCGACTCCGAGGACGAGGTCGGCGAGCTGGTCGAAGCCTTCAACCGGATGCTCGACGAGATCCGCTCGCGCGACATGCTGCTCGCGCGCCACCGCGACAACCTGGAGGACGACGTGCGCGTGCGCACCGCCGACCTGCAGCACTTGAACGTCCAGCTGCGCACCTCGATGGAGGAAGCGAAGGCCGCGACCAGCGCCAAGTCGCAGTTCCTGGCCAACATGAGTCACGAGATCCGCACGCCGATGAACGGCGTGATCGGGATGACCACGCTCCTGCTCGACACCAACCTCGACGAGCGCCAGCAGGAGACCGCGACCACGGTGCTGCACTCGGCGGAATCTCTCCTGGTGCTGCTCAACGACATCCTCGACTTCTCCAAGATCGAGGCCGGCCGCCTCGAGCTCGAAGCGATCGACTTCGACCTGCCGGCGCTGATCGAGGAGAGCATCCAGACCCTCGCTCACCGCGCCGCCGAGAAGGACCTGGAGCTGGCTTGCCTGATCGACACCGGAGTGGCCTCGCGCCTGCGCGGCGACCCGAGCCGCCTGCGCCAGGTGCTGCTCAACCTGGCCAGCAACGCGATCAAGTTCACCAAGGAAGGCGAAGTCACCACCGAGGTCACGCTGCTCGTCGCCGATGCAGCGGGGCAGAAGCTGCGCTTCTCCGTGCGCGACACGGGCCCCGGGATCCCCGGGGAACGCATGACCCGGCTGTTCAAGGTCTTCAGCCAGGTCGACTCGTCGACCACGCGCAAGTTTGGCGGCAGCGGTCTGGGCTTGGCGATCTCGAAACAGCTGGTGAGCCTGATGGGCGGCGAGATCGGCGTCGACTCCGTCGAGGGCCAGGGCTCGACGTTCTGGTTCGAGGTGCCCTTCGCCTACGCCACTTCGCAGGAGGCGCCGCCGCCGCTCCTGCCCAAGCCGATGCCGGTGACGCGCATGCTGGTGGTCGACGACAACTCGACCAACCGCCGCGTGATCCGCGAGTACGTGAGCGGCTGGGGCAGCTCCTGCGACGAGGCGGTCAACGGTGCCGACGCGCTATCGAAGCTGCGCAGCGCCCTGGCGAGCGGCAGTCCCTACGGCCTGGCCTTCCTCGATCACGGCATGCCCGACGTCGACGGCGAATCGCTGGCCGGCATGATCAAGGCCGATCCCGATCTGGCTTCGGTGCCGCTGGTGATGCTGACATCGGTCGGCAGCGCGGGAGACGCGCCGCGGATGGAAACGCTCGGATTCGCGGCCTACCTCGTGAAGCCGGTGCGGCGCAATTCGCTCGAGAGCTGCGTGGCCACGATCCTGGGCGCGACCGGCGCGCGCCGCATGACGGAGAGCAAGAGCATCATCACGAACAACGTGCTCGACCACGGCGTCGAGCTGCGCACGGCGCGCCTGCTGGTCGCCGAGGACAATCTGGTCAACCAGAAAGTCGCCATCGGCTTGTTGCGCAAGCTCGGCTACGCCTGCGAAGTCGCGAGCAACGGCCTGGAGGCCCTGCGCGCGCTCGACGAGCGCAGCTTCGACCTCGTGCTCATGGATTGCCAGATGCCCGAATGCGACGGCTACGAGGCGACGCGGCGGATCCGCGGCCTCGGCTTGCGCGTGCCGATCGTCGCGATGACCGCCAACGCGATGTCGGGCGACCGCGAGCGTTGCCTCGAAGCCGGCATGGACGATTTCCTGACCAAGCCCGTCTCGCCTGCGGCGCTCAAGGACGCGCTGGAGAAGTGGCTCGCGAAGGGTTCCAACTCCGCGAGCGCGGCCTGAGAGACGCGCGGAGCGCCGCGCTCTGGAGTCAACCCTTGCGGCGCGCGACGTCTCCGGTTTCCTGACCGGTCTCGGCGAACTCCCTCCAGCGCGTGTCGAGCGCCTTGAAGACGTCGCCCTGATCGAAGGAATAGATCTGATTGGTCTTGTCGCGCCACTTCTGCAGGAGCGTCGCCTTGTCCGCCGAAGCCTCGCAGGCCGCGCGCAGCAGGCGCTGGCCGTTCTTGCCTTCCTTCTTCACGACGAAATCGTAGAAGCTCCAGGACTTCGCCACGTCGGCGTCCTCGAAGGAGAACAGCTCGCGGATCGCCAGCTTGTCGATCGACGGACCTGAGTCGAGCGCGAGGGCGTTGTAGAAGTCGCGCAAGCCCAGCTTCACTTCGCGCTCGCCCTCCTTCTTCTTCTCGTGGACGTAGTTCGTCTCCTTGAACTCCTTGCAGGTGACGGTGTTCTTTCCGAGGAACTCGAGACTGATGTAGAAGGCAACTCCCTCGAACAGCCAATCCTGGTTCACGGGCTTGGTCTGCGAGAGGTTGTAGTGCAGCGCCGTCAAGTCGTGGCCGAGGTCGTGCGCGATCGTTCCTTCGAGGTCCATGGCCTCTTGCCAGCGCCAGAAGTGCACCGATTGCGGCGGCAGCGAGCGGTTGAAGCGGGTGCCGGCGACGGCCTTGCGCTCCTCGAGGTGGTCCTTCTCCGCGACGTGGTAGTACTCCTTCTTCATCTGCTGGGCTTCGTCGAAGTCCTGCGGACCGAAGAACCATTCGGCGAACATGTGCTCGGGAATCTTGTCCTCGAAGTCGATGTCGAGGTAGGGATCGACGCAGTCGCCGCGGAAACCGTCGATCGCCTCCTCCGCGAACTCCAGCAGCGCGCGGACGCGATCGTCGTTGATCTCGTTCCGGTAGACGATGCGCCCATGCAGACTCTCCTGCACGTGGAAGGTCAGCTTTCCGCCAGTCGCCGTCTTGGCGCACTCGATCAGATCCGAAGGCGTGTCGACCATCTTGATCGAGGCCTTCGCGTTCGCGAGGCGTTCGGCGAGCGCGTCGGCGGCGACGTTCTTCTTCTGCCGCTCGATCTCCTTGGCGAGCTTCTTGGCCGCCTCGGGGAAGCAGGTGCTCGACAACCAGTTCTGCAGGCGCTCGTAGTTCGAGATCAGCCGCTGGTGAGCCATGAACCACTCGCGGCTGGCCTTGGTCGCCTTCTCGCGCTCGCCTTGGATCTCCTGGATCTTGGCCAGGCGCTCGCGATACTCCTCCGCGAGACCGGCGAGACTCTGCTCCTGGATCAGGACACGGATGTTCTTGATGTGCGAGCCGGTGATCTCCAGCACTCCCTTGGGGCTGGTCGCCACACGTTCCTCGCCTTTGACCTTGTAGGGGACCCAGCTCGGATCGCCGGAATCCGAAACCCACAGCTCGTTCTTGTTCGTGCCGTCGTACTTGATCTGGTTTCCATCGAGGTGGATGGAGAACTTGGCTTCTCCGACGACTACCTGCTCGCCATTGATCGTGACCAGGTGGTCCTTGTACTTGCGCGCCACTTTGTCGTCCTTGAAGGAGACGGCGTAGATCTGAGCCTGGGCGACTGTCGCGAACAGCAGCAGGGCGAGTCCGGTGAGCAGGGTGCGCATTCGAGTGTGTTCAGGAACGAGGGTGAAAGTGGACATCAGGTTTCTACCCCACCCGGGCTGGTCGGCGCGCTGGGCGAGTGAAAAACTGGGCCCCTCGCTAGCGAGTCGCTGCCAGGCGAGAGTCGGTTAGGATTGCAGATGCGAACGATTCCGTCATCCGGACTTCCAGGGAATCCCATGCGCAACTTGACCCTCCTCCTGATCCTGGCTTGCGCGACATCCGTGGCGCGGGGGCAGACCACGCCATTCGCCGACGTAGTCGACCAGGCCAACTCCAATTTCAACTGGAGCGGCACCTCCACGCTCGGGCCGATCGTCGGGGCGCCTTCGACTCAGTTCCAGATGGCGGGCAGCGTGGCCCTCTTGCAATCCCAGGCCCTGCCCCTTCCCGTCGCGAACGCGGCGTTCAACGGCGGCGACGTGCGCACCGCTCCGGATCTGCACGGCAAGATCAACAATCCCATCCCGATCTTCCCTCCGCTGGCCACGATCGACATCGTCGGCCTGCATCTCGCCGTGACGTCGCCGGCGTTCAGCGTGGATGCCGTGGGGAATTATTCGGCGACGGTGACTTTCACGGCGCTCGCGGGCACGCTGGTCGTCACGCCGTTTCTCTCCTCGCCGACGAGCACTCCCCTGGCTGGCCAGGCATCGACGCCGACGCCGGTCAGCGGAACGCTCGCCGTGACGGGAAACGATTTTCTGCTGACCGCGCCGATCAACACCAGTTTTCCGTTCAGCGACCCGACCAGCGGCGCCAGCGGGAACATCACCTTGAACGGCACGCTGAAGGCGACCTGGACCTGGCCCTCGCCCGCGACTTTCTGCACCGCGAAGCTGAACAGCCTTTCGTGCACGCCGGCGATCAGCGCGCTGGGCATCCCGAAGTTCTCCGCGACCAGCGGCTTCGTGGTCAGCGCCGCGAACGTGATCAACAACAAGCCGGGACTCTTGCTCTACGGCACGAACGGCGGAGCGAGCACGCCGTTCCAGGGCGGCACGCTGTGCGTGCAGGGGCCGATCAAGCGCTCGAGCGCGCTCACCTCGGGCGGCAATCCGCCGCCGAACGATTGTTCAGGCGTCTACTCGATCGACCTGTGCGCTTTCGCCGCCGGCCTGCTCGGAGGAACTCCGTCCGCAGCGCTCCGCGAGCCTGGCACTCAAGTCACCTGCCAGTTCTGGGGCCGCGACAACGGCTTCCTGGCACCGAACAATTCGACTCTTTCGAACGGGCTGAACTACGTCGTCAGTCCCTGACACGATCGACCCGTCTGAGTCGCGGCGTTCGGCATCGTGCTCGCGATTTGCGCGAAGAATGCGAGGGCCAGGAGACTGCTGGGTCAGCCTTGAGCAGGCCCGGCTGCCTTGATCCGAGTCAGTTGACGGTCGTGCCAGCGTCCGAGCGCGAGCTGCGCGCTCAAGGACCCGATGCAGGCCATGAACATGTCCCACTGCGTGTCCCACACGTCGCCCTGGGTCCCGAGGAATGCCGTGGCGCCCTCGCCGCTCGCCAGGGCAGTCCACCACTCGACGAACTCGTAGCAGGCGCTGATCGCGAGACACACGCAGGTCACGAGGAAGAACAGCCAACCTCCGCGGACCAGAGGACTTTTTCGCAGCAGGATCTCGCGCGCGATCATCGCCGGCACGAAGCCCTGGGCGAAGTGTCCCAGCCGATCGTAGTGATTGCGCGCCAGCCCCAGGGCGTCGCGCAGCCAGAACCCCGCCGGAACTTCCGCGTACGTGTAATGCGCTCCGACGATCAGGATCGCGGCGTGCAGCGCGATCAGGATCATGACCAGCGGGGTCAGCGGGAAGCGCTTGCGCGTCGCGAACAGGATCGGCGCGGCGATGAAGATCGGCGCGACCTCCAGGAACCAGGTCCAAAGGTCGCGCGGATGAACGAGGCTCCATGCCAACAGCGCTGTCACGAGCGCTGCGAGCGTCCACCCCAATCGACTGCTGGCTTCGTTCATGCGCTTCTCTTGATCGCTACCGCGACTCGCCTTGTTGGACTTCGAGCAAGTCTCAAGTTGGCTTGATCAGAGCCTCACTCGCAAGGGTCATACCCACTTCGCCCCGTGACCTTCCACGCGGCTCAGCCTCAGCTCCCTTCGAACCCCTGCGAACATGAACAACACCCGGTCTCTCCTCTTCGTCGCGCTATGCTCGGCGACGGCCTCGGTCGCGGCCCCCGCCTCGGCCCAACAACCAGACGCCGGTCACGCGAAAAACGTGATCCTTTTCATCGGCGACGGCATGGGCGTGTCCACGATCACGGCCACGCGTGTCTATTCGGTCGGCGTCGACGGCAAGCTCGCCGTCGATACATTCCCCTACGTCGCCCTCTCGAGGACCTACTCCGCGGACGCGATCACCGCCGACAGCGCGCCGACCATGAGCTCGATGGTCAGCGGCGTCAACACCAGCAACGGCGTGATGGGCTTCGGACCCAGCTGCGAAAATAAGGATTTCAACCACGACGGCGACGGCCCGCGCACCACGACGATCCTCGAGCTGGCCAAGGCCGCCGGCAAGAAAGTCGGCGTCGTATCGACCGCGCGCATCACCCACGCCACGCCGGCCGCGTGCTTCGCGCACACGAACAATCGTGACAACGAGAACAACATCGCGCTCCAGGCCCTGCCGGGTGACGCTGCTTACAACGCCGCCCTGGGGACGGGCATCGACCTGCTCTTCGGCGGCGGCCGCAGCTTCTTCGTGCCCAACACGAGCGTCGACGAGGAAGGCGACAACGGCTCGCGCGGCGACGGCCGCGACCTGCGCCAGGAATTCCAGAACGCCGGCTACTCCTATGTGTGGAACAAGCAGCAGTTCAGCGCGCTGAATTACCAGAGTCTGCCCACGCTGGGCCTCTTCGAATCCAGCCACATGGAATACGAGTACGACCGCCCGCTCGACGTCGGCGGCGAGCCCAGCCTGACGGAGATGACCACCAAGGCCATCCGCATGCTGCGCGAAAGCTCCAACGGATTCTTCCTGATGGTCGAAGCCGGCCGCATCGACCATGCGCACCACGCCGGCAACGCCTTCCGCGCGCTGACGGATTGCGAAGAGCTCGATCGCGCTCTGCGCGCCACGCTCGCGACGGTCAGTCTCAAGGACACGCTGATCCTGGTCAGCGCGGACCACAGCCACGTGTTCAACATCTCGGGCTACCCGCTGCGCCCGGCGAGCGAGCTCTCCTACCCGATCGGCAGCGTTCCGGCCGCTTTCGCGCAAGCACCGCACTCCGGCCTGCTCGACGTGGTCTACGACATCAACACCACCTCCGGGAACGTTCAGGAAGCCGCGGACGCCCACGGCGTTCCTTACACGGTGCTCGTCTACGGCAACGGCCCGGGCTACCGCGGTGCGTCGCGCGTCAATCCGTGGAACGACTCCACGCCCGGCTTGGGCGGCGTGATTCCGCAAGGCCCGCGCGATCCCGCTTACCTGCAGGAAGCAGCGGTGCCCATGGGATCGGAAACCCACGCTGGCGAAGAAGTCGCGATCTACGCGATCGGCAAGGGCTCGAGCCAGGTGCGCGGCACAGTCAAGAACGCGCAGATCTTCACCTGGATCCGCGCCGCCACCGGTCTCTGAGAAGTCGGACTGAAATCCGTGCAGTCCCGTCCCTCGCGGTCGGGACTGCACCACGGACCCACCCCCCATGAAACTTGAAATGATCCGATCCCTCGTCGTCGCCGCCGTCTGCCTTGCTTTGCTCGCCAGCGCCTGCAGGACCACGGCGCCGAGGAATCCAGCCGTCGCGTTGGAAACCGAGATACCGCCCGAGTTCGCCGGCGAGGCACCCGTGGCGAGCCACACGACCTTCGTCCCTTTGGCGCCGTCGCAGCAGGTAGGAACCCCAACGAACGCGAGCTTCGAGCTGCGCGATCCCGCCGGCGCGGTCCTCGAGACGATCCGCCTTGTCCGCAGCGAATCGGGCGTCTTCGCGGGCCGCGCCGACGGCAGCGCGGGCTGGTACTTCCTGCAGAATCCGGTCGCTCGAGCTCAGTTCACGGGCTGGCGCATCGATCCAGGGCAGCAGCTCTTGCTCCAGCACTCGCACTCCGACGTGATCAACGAAGGCATCGCGCATTCGTGGGACGAGGTCGCGACCCTCGGAGTCGATGCCGATCTGCTGAGCACCATGCGCGCGACAGGCGAGCGGGAGCGTGCGTTCGACGTCGAATTCGTGCGCTACGTGATCGATGGAAAGCCTGCAAGTTCCGTGCACGAGCTCTGGTGGAACGAGGAACTGCAGCTTCCGCTGCGCATCGTGCGCGATGTCGGCGGGCAGTTGCACACTCAGGTCCTCGTCGGATTCGACAAGGCATCGGATTCATCGCTGCTGCAACTCCCGTGGGAGCGGTTCCCGTCGTTCACGCGGATCGACCTGGCTGATTGGCGCGAGGGTCACCACGAGGAGTCCGCAGACGCTTCAGGCGCCGTCGCGGACCAACATCGATGAACCACCTGGCACTGCGCATGTTGCTCCTGTCGCTGCTCGCAGCCGGCGGAATCGCTCCAGGGCAGGAGCATGGCGTCGCAGGCCTGGCGCGCACGCTCGGATCGACTCCGCTCACGGCGATCTATCGCACGAGGATCACCCCGGAGCCCGAGTCCTATTCGCCGACCTGGCTCTACACGCGATCCGGCGAAGCGACCTTCGCCGGCACGGACGCCCTCGACCCGCGATCGAGCGAGCCCCACGCACAACTTCTGTCGGCGATCGCGCGCGAATGCTCACCGGGCGGAAGTCTGCGGGCCACGCAGGTCACCGCGGATGCGTTCGAGCGCAGATTCACCCTTCATGCCCGCAGCGACTCAGCGGATCCGCGTGAAATCGTCGAAGTGTGGTGGAGCGACGATCTCGGCCTGCCGCTCGTCATCGTGCGCGAGCGCGACGGCAGCACGATCGTCGACGAGCTCGTCCACCTCGAATTCGAGGAGCGCTCCGAGCACCTCGCGCGCCGCCAGCGCTGAGCATTCGACAAAGCTGGTGGGGAAGGGGGGACTTGAACACCCACGAGATCCGTCAGGAAGCTCCGATCTCACGCACTCAGACGCAGCCATGGCGCCTGATTCCGGCTCCAGGCTGACGAGCACGATGCTCCCGCGAGGGACATGCAGTCGAGCCCCAATTCCGGTTTCGTCATCGGAATCGGCTTGCGCGATTGGCATCGTCCCACCACAGGTGGCACGGCATGAATCGAAGATCCGTGAAGTCATGGCCGGGCGCTGGTTCCTAGCGCTGCGACGGTCGGCGATCCGAGCCGCCGTCGCCCTGACCGTCCTGCTCGGCCTGGTCTTCCTCGCCGGCGAGATCTATCGCAGGCGCGATGCGAGCGACGCTCTGCTCGCAGCTCGCGACACGCTGGCGCATGCGGAGCTGCAGCCCATCGAGTCGCCGGGCCCCAGCTCGCTGCACGAGCTCCGGCTCCGCGGCGAGCGCGGCCTGGTCGTCGATGGCTGGCTCCGACTGCCGGCGACAAGCGGGCCTCATCCCGCGATCGTGATCCTCGGCGGCCTGCGCACGGGACGGCGCGCCGTGGGTTACCTCCGAGAAGACCATCCGATCGCGCTGCTCGCGCTCGACTATCCCTACCCGAGCGAGCGCAAGCCGAAAGGACTCGTGCAGTGCATCGGCGAGGCTCCCCGGATCCACCAGGCCGTGTTCGAGACCGTCCCCGCGGTGATGCTGGCGATCGACTACCTCACCTCGCGTGAGGACATCGACCCGCGCCGGATCGTGCTCGTCGGCGGAAGCCTCGGCGCCCTCTTCGCACCCGCCGCGGCCGCGCTCGACCCACGCGTGACGGCGGTGGCGCTGCTCTTCGGCGCGGGGGACCTCGGCGCGCTGGCCGAAGTCAACCTCAAGTGGCCTTGGCCGGCGCGCAAGATCGGCGGCTGGTGCACAGGAGTGATCGCGGCGCCGCTCGAACCGCTCGAGCACATCGGCGCGATCTCGCCGCGCCCGCTGCTCCTGGTTCAGGCCACGGGTGACAAGCGCATGCCGGAAATCCTCTCGCGGCGTCTGGAGCAGCAGGCCGGAGAGCCTTTGAGCGTGCGGCGGCTCGAGATCGGTCACGTCAACATCCGCGACCCGAGATTCCACGCGGAAGTGCTGGAAGAGGTCATGAGCTGGCTGGCGGAGATCCGGGTCACGTCGGATTGAGGCCGCCGCAGTGCTGTGGTCCGAGCTGGTAACGAACAGCTCTAAAGCTGGTGCGGAAGGGGGGACTTGAACCCCCACGGGTTTCCCCACGAGATCCTAAGTCTCGCGCGTCTGCCGATTTCGCCACTCCCGCTGCGGATCTGTCGCGGCCCTTGAGGACTGGAACCGCGACTAGAGTCTACCGAAGTGTGGTCCGGGTTCAGCGGCGACGATTAGTCGGCCTTCAGCTCGAAGCGTGAGACGGAGAAGCCCGCTGGCGTGAGCGCCGCCCTCACGTTCGCCTCGAGCGCGTCGCACGGTTCCTTGAGCCAGAGGGTCGCGCTTCCCTCGTCCTGGTACACGTGGACCGCGACGACCTTGGCGACGCCCGCGAGCGCGTCCGAGACCGTACGCGTCTCGACCGCTCCGTTCATCCCGGAAATCGCGACCACGTAAGTCGCGTCCAGCTTCGGCCAGATCTTCGTTTCGAAGGCCTCGGCCGCGACGCCTCGTTCCTTCAGACTTGCGGAGACCGCTTCCCGCGCAGCGGCGTCTCCGCTCACAACCACGGTCGCCCGACCGAGGCTGTCGACCGCGACCATATCCGCGCCTTCCAGATCCTCGCGGAGTTCCTTCTCGAGGCTCGCGCGCTGGTCGGGCTCGAACCTGTTCATGCGGAAGAGGTAGGCAGTCTGCGTGGGCGGCTCGCCGTGCTTGAAGCTGACGACCTTGTAGCCAGCGGCTCGGATCACCTTCGTAGCTTTGCGCTCGGTGAGGACGGCGTCGTCCTTCATCGTGACCGTCGCCATCTTGCAGTCGTACTCGACGCTCGCGACACCGTCGATCTCTCCGAAGGCCGCACGGACCTTCGCATTTGCGCTTCACCCTCCGCCATCGACACCGACGAGATAGACACTTCCGTCGTGTGGGGACTGCCCCGCGAACATGGTGCAACTCGTCGCGATCGTGGCGAGTGCGAGGGCGGCGGCGCCCAACGGAATGGAGAGCTTCATGGTCTTCCTGGAGTCTGGCGTGGACGGATTGGGAACTTCTGACGACATCCGCGAGAAACGTGGCTTCGAGTCGTTTGTCGGGGGGAGCTTGGATGTCGTGCGAGCCAATGTCTGGCGCAACAATGGCCATTGCACGAACTGTTGCGTGATTTCGATCTAGCGCCAATCCCTATTCGGAAGACTCAGCAATGCACATCGGCCAACCGTTTTACTGTTCCATTTCTTCAGGATCGGAAAGGCATTTTATTCCATGCATCTGCAGAATTCTTGAAGCGGCGCGCAGAATGGTCGGACCGTTCCTAGAACTCGAGGATTGGACGAAAGCGCAGTGGCGGATCGATTTCATCGCCGCTGAGAACTCGATGGGCTTCCACGCGCCTCAGGAAGCCGCGCGCATACTCGGCGAAGTGGCCGATTTCGCGCGACAGGGCCAGATCGCAGCGATGCGCTGGAAGGAATCGGCGAAGTGATCCCGCGAGATGCCCGCCCGCGGAGCCGTCATTGACGCTGCTCGTGGAGACGGACTTGTTCCGCCGGACACACCGATCAGGTCGCGCCCAACTCAGCGCAGCTCGAGCCGGATCGGCGCGGCCTCGGTCGCACCGACGGTGAACGTCGCGCTCGCGAGCTCTCGTCCCTGCTCGACCACCGTGGCGCGATAATCGCCCGGCAGCAGGCTCATCTCGCCCGTCCCGACCCGTCCCTCGCTCGCCGCGATCCACGAGCGCGCGATCTGCTCGCTGCCGCGGTGCACGCGCACCACGAGCCCGTCCGTCGACGCTGCCGAGGTCGCAGCCACGACCTCGAAGCGTTGGCGCACGCCGGGCTCGAGCTTGACGTTGAGCGAAGTCTGCTCGCCGGCTCGCACGACGAACGGCAGCGATTGCGCCGCGACCGCCTTGCCCGACACGATCAGGCGATGGTCGCCGGGTGGCAGAGGTCCTGAAACCAGGCCGCCATCGCCCTGCTTGAGTTCCGTCGAGATCATCATCGCCGCGTCCAGGATCCGGAACTCGGCGTCGTCGGAGTTGCCTTCGACTTTGACGAACGCGGTTCCGCCCTCGATCAGCCTGATCTGGCCCAGGTCCCAGTCCTCGTCCATCGCGAGCTCGCGAGGCTCGGACTGGTAGATCGGGAACAGAGTGGTGCGCGCGGTGACCGTCCACGTGCCCGGCAGGAGCGGGCCGAGCTCGAAGCGGCCGTCCGCGCCCGTGGCCCGGATTTCCCCTGAGGAGCGCGAGTCAGGCCGGCGAGCGCTGACCATCGCGTTGGGCAGCGGCTTGCCATCCGGGTCGACGATCAGGCCGCGGATCTTGACCGTCTCAGGCACCGGCCGGCGCAGCCGCAATTCGATCGGGCCGAGCGATGGATCGATGTCGTTGCGACGCAACTCGTCGAAGCCGCGCGCGAGCAGGCTGAGTTTCTTGCCTGGCGGGCAATTCGGCACCGAGAAACGTCCCTCGGCATCGGTTCTCGCGAGCTGGGACCAGCGCGCCTTCCCGTCCATGCTGAAGAAATCGAGTGAAACCTTCGCGACGGGAGCGCCGTGCTCGTCAAGGACGCGACCTTGCAGCTCGAGCCCGCGCGACAGATTCAGGTCGCACTGCGAGGCGCTTCCGGCGAAAGCCTGCGCGCGCTGCTCCGCCTTGCCGAAATCGTCGTGCTGCGCCATCACCACGACTTCGCCCGCGGGCAGACCCGTCAGCTCGAACTGACCCTCCGGAGTCGTGAGGGTGGTGAAGTGGGCGAAGTCGTCCCAGCTGCCGATCTCGACCTCTGCTTTGGCCACGACGTCGCCGGTGGCATTGCGCACGGTGCCGCGGAGCGTCGCTCCGTCCGCGAGCACGATCTGCAGCGGAGTCGTGAGGTTTGCAGTGACTTCGCAGCTCTCCTGCCACGGTTGCTTGCCTCGCGCGCGCACGGCGACGGGTTGGGGGCCAGGCGGCACGCCGATCGCTGTAAAGCAGCCTTCGCCGTCCGTCCGGACCTGGGCCGGAATCGGTGGCGCACCGTGAGCGCCCGCCGTGATACCGGAGGTGGATCCGCCACCGACGCGCACGACAGCACCCGCGACCGGTTGGCTCTGCGCATCGAGGACCAGCCCCGAGACCGTTCCTCCTGGCAGGCTCAGCTCGAATCGAATCTCGGCGGCGTTGCCGTCCTTGCCGAAGAGGAACTGGAGCGGCGAGCTGCTGTAGCCCGTCGCCCGCGCGCCCACGAGCGTCGCCGTCCTCGCGCCGCGGATCGTGAAGTGACCATCGGCTCCTGACGTCGCGAGCACCTCGGCGTCGGCATCGGCTTGAGCCAGCGGGGCTGCTTCGATCCAGGCGCCAGAAATCGGAGCTCCGCTCGAGTCGACGACGATCCCGGTGAGCGTCATCCCGACTTCGAGCTCGAAGTCAACCTCGGTCGTCAGGCCTGCGCGGATCTCGGAGCGCGTGCGGGCGCCGCCTCGGTCGGAGGTCAGATAGAGCCTCCCCGCCGCGAGCCCATCGAACCGAGCCGTGCCGACCGCGTCCGTGATCCGGCGCAGCCCTTCGACTCGCGGATCGGCGCCGCTGCGGCAGGCAATCATGGTGACACCCTCGGCCGGCGCTTTGTCGTCGCCGTACCGAACGTGCACGACGAGGGATCCGTCGGTCACGGCCGAGGCCACGGGAACGGGCGGAGCGGTCAGGGCCTCCCGCTTGCCAGCTTCGTCCGGTTCAGCGGCGGCGACGACCGCCGCGTGTGGCAGGTTGGGCAAGGCCCAAGGAGACTTCTCGGCGATCAGCGCGGGAGGCTTGTCACCGCCAGGCTGCGCGTCGCGCGCCGTCCACAACACGAGCGCGCCGCTCAGGGCCAGCAATACAACGATCGCCGCCGCCAGCTTGGTCTTCATCGTCATGGAAATCACTCCCAGTCCAAGACTCGAGAACGTCGACACCGGCACTGCCGGCGTTGGCCAAAGCGATCCCTGCGGTCCCGCCGCGAAGGGCACGAGGGGCAAGAGCCAGGCGTGCCGCTGTCCGCCGTGCTCGTCATCGAGCCGCTCGCGCAGCAGCTGCAGCGCTTGCCGCAATCGATTCCAAACCGTCGCCACAGGCACGCCGAGCTCGCCCGCGATGCGGCGCGGCGGCAGCCCGTCGAAGTAGCGCAGCAGCACGACGGTGCGCAGCGCTTGCGGCAGACCGTCGACGGCCGTGACCAGCATCCGCCGCTGCTCCTCGCGGGCGAGCAGATCGGCGGAGGACGGAACGAGGGCGTCGGCCGCGACCTCCCGCTCGTGGTGCTCGCGCCGCAGCCGCGCGCGCCGCAAGTTGTGCGCCACGTTGCGAGCGATGCGCGTCAGCCACGAACGCGGCTCGGCCACACCCACGCCGCCGTGCCGAACGGCAGCCAGCCAGGTCCGCTGCACGACCTCGTCGGCCTCCTCGGCGAGCAGGGTGCGCGCGAGCAGCCGCACGAACGGCGCTTCGTCGAGCAGACGCTGCAGGCTCTCGGGAGGGTTGCTGGTCACAGGAGCCATGGACACCGCTCGCGCATGTTCCTGTATTTCACCCTGGGTTTTTCTGAGAAGCGATCCAGGAGCGAATTGCTACGGGCGGAGATCGGCGGCAGATTCTCGCCAGCGAGCTCCGCGCAGCCCTCCGATCATTACGCTGGCACGGTCCAGACAACCCCCACGAAGGAGATTCGACCATGGCAACGCCCCAAGTATCCGAAGGAGCCAACGCGACCCAACCCGAGAAAGTCCTCTACACCGCGAAGGTCCGCACGACGGGCGGTCGCGATGGCGCGTCGCGCAGTGCGGATGGACGCCTGGACGTCAAGCATTCGTCGCCTGGCACCGCGGGTACCGGCACGAATCCGGAGCAGCTGTTCGCCGCGGGTTGGTCGGCGTGCTTCGAAGGCGCGATGGGGGTTGCCGCGCGCAAGATGAACGTCACGCTGCCGCCCGAGACCGCCATCGACGCCGAAGTGGACCTGAATCAGAAGGACGGCGGGTACTTCCTGCGCGCTCGGCTCAACGTGAGCATTCCAGGGATGGAGCGTCAGACTGCTCAGGCCATCGTGGACGCGGCGCACCAGATCTGCCCGTATTCGAAGGCCACGCGTGGCAACATCGACGTCACGGTCAAGCTGGTCTGAGCAGCCGAGATTCGCGGAGGATGACCGCGCTCGCCTACTTTTCCGGCGGCGCGGATTGCTCGAGGTGCGCGCGCCAGGTCGCGAGCGAGCCCTCGTGCTCGGGGCTCGGCTCGGCCTCGTTCCAGCGCTCGTAGACGTAGCACGCGCAGATCGCGACGAAATGACGGCAAGCTCGGCGCTCGCGCGGCCCTACCGTTTCGATCGCGACATCGAGCTCGCGGAGCATCTCATCCGCTTCCGCGAAGAGCTGACGCGCCGCCTTGGTCTGCGCCAGCATCGCGCGCACGTTGATCGCGCCTCCGGACTTCGACGCGCCAAGTTCCTCGTACATCGCCTCGCAATCGGCCAGTAGAGGCTCGGCCTCCTCGAATTTCCGCGCAGCGGTCAGGCCGCTTACATAGTCGCCGAGCGAATAGGTGATCTGGAGGCTCGCACCGCTGTACATGCGCCGGCGCATGGCGAGACCGCGCTCGAAGGGCGCGATCATGCCGTCGAAATCCTCGGCCTTCATGCGGCATTTTCCCAGACCGTTCCAGAGCGCCGCGGCGAAGGGCAGGTCGGGAGATCCGCCTTGTTCCCACATCGCGATCGTGTCGCGGTACACGACCTCCGCCGCTGCGTCGTCGCCGCTGTTCTGCAGCATGGCGCCCCAGTTGTAATAATCCATCCACACGTTCCGGTCGCGATCGCCGAGGACCTTGCGCTCGACGCGCGCCGCCTCGGCGAAGGCCTCGGTCGCTTCGGCGAGATTGCCGCGGCGATTCATGAGGTGGCCGAGCTTCTTGAGGCAATAGATCGTGTCGAGGCTCTCGGGGTCGCGCTGCGTGCGTGCGATCGTGATGGCGCGGCGCGCGAGGGCTTCGGCTTCTTCCTCGCGCTGCGTGTCGGCGAGGATGTCGACCATGTTGCGCATCGAGGTCAGGGTCTCGTAGTGCGACTCTCCCAGCGTCGCAATTCTTCCGTCGAGCGCCTCGCGGCAGAGGACTTCCGCCTCGTCGTACCTCTTCAACGCAATCAAGAGCAGCGTGAAGTTGTTCGCGATCGTGAGCGTCGATTGGTGGCGCGGTCCGAAGACGCGCTGGGCGCGCTCGTAGGCCGTTCGGAAGAGCGGCTCGGCCTCGGCATTCTGCTCCTGCGCGCGCAGCACTCCCCCCAGGATCGACATGGTCATCACCGCGTCCGGATCGTTCTCGTCCGAGATGCGCGCGTAAATCGAGACGAGGTCGCGCAGGATCAACTCGGCGCCGCGCGTGTCGTCGGCCGCGAACAGCGCCTGCGCGAGCGCGAAGCGGCTGTTGAGCGTCGAATCGTGCTCGGCGCCGAGAGTGCGCGCGCTGACTTCGGCCGTCTCGCGCAGCGCCCGCGCGCTCTCGTCGTAGCGATTCATCCGGAACAGCAGGTTGCCGACGAGGTTGCGGCTGGCGAGTGTGTCGCGGTGCTCGGGCCCGAGCACCGCGGCCCGCTTCGCAAGCACGTCGTTCGCCACGGGCAGCGCTTCGTCCAGGCGATCGGTGCGCTGCAGCAGGAAAGCGAGGGCGTTGCGCGTGGTCAGGAGCTCGGGGTCGTCAGCGTCCAGCTCCAGCTCCTGGATCGCCAAGGCAAGCTTCAAATGGCGCTCGCCCTCCTCGAACGCCGTGATGCTGGAGTACGCGCTGCCGACCGTGTAGTGCATCGCTGCCGCGACCAGCGGATCCGCGGCGAACTCCGTGTCGATGCGCTTGGCGCTGCGGTCGAGCACCTGCCGCATGAGCGTCGTGTCCGCGCCGCGCGCGACGTCCGGCGTCACGCCCGAGAACAAGGCGCGCGTGAACTCGGACACACGCTCCGCCTTGGCTGCGGCGATGCGCGCGGCCTCGGCGCTGGTCTCCGCCGCGCTGCGCTCGGCATCCGCGATTTTGCGCGCGCTCGCGGCCTCCTCGAAGCGCAGGGTCGCGGTGCGCTCGGCCTCGCGCGCCTGAGTTTCGGCCGTGCGTGCCTGGGCTTCGGCGGAGCGCGCCAGTTTCTCGGCGTCGCGCGCGCGCAAGAGCGAGAGCGTGCTTGCGATGGCTCCGATGACGAGCGCCAGCCCGACGATCGAACCAGCCGCGACCAGGACGCGGTTGCGCCGCGCGAACTTGCGCAGGCGATAGCCCGCGCTCGGAGGCGTGGCCAGGACCGCCTCGTCGGAGAGGTAGCGCTGGATGTCCTGCGCCAAGGCCTCGGCGGTGTCGTAGCGGCGCTCGCGGTCTTTCTCGAGCGCCTTCATGACGATCCAATCGAGGTCGCCGCGCAGGATACGGCCGAATTCGTGCGGGACGAGCCGCCGGCGCTCCGCGATCGCGGTGATGCGCTCGTCCATCGTGCTGATGCGCGTCGAGGGCCGCGGGGGATCGACCTCGCGGATCTGGCGCATGATCGCCGCGTAGCCCTTCTCGATCAGGTCGCCGAGGTCGAAGGCCTTGGTGCCCGTGACCAGCTCGTAGAGCACCGCGCCGAGCGAATACACGTCCGCTCGCGTGTCGACGTCGAGGCCGGACGCTTCGGCCTGCTCGGGCGCCATGTATTCGGGCGTGCCGATCATCTGTCCGTACTCGGTGAACAGGCTGCCCTCGGTCAAGCGTCCGCTGGTCGCCTTGGCGATGCCGAAGTCGATCACCTTCGGAACGGGAATGCCGTCGTGCATGCCGACCAGCACGTTGGTCGGCTTGAGATCGCGGTGGATCACGCCCTTCTGGTGAGCGTGCTGCACCGCCCGACAGACTTTCTGGAAGAGCACCAGGCGATCGCGCGTCGAGAGCTTCGCGTCGTCGCAGTACTGCGTGATCGGCACGCCCTGGACCAGCTCCATCACGAAGTAGGGCCGGCCCGTCTCCGTCGCGCCGCCGTCGTAGACCTTGGCGATGTTGGGATGGTCCATCATCGCCAGGGCCTGGCGCTCCGCTTCGAAGCGCATCACGACCGACCGCGTGTCCATCCCGAGCTTGATGATCTTGAGCGCGAGGGTGCGCTGCACCGGCTCCTGCTGCTCAGCCATCCACACCGTTCCGAAACCGCCTTCGCCGATCTGTCGCACCAGCTCGTAGCGGCCGATCATCGTCCCAGGCGATTCATTCGCGCCGGAGGGGACGTTCGCACCGGGCGTCGAGTTGGTACGAGGCTGTTGTTCGGTCATCGCAAGGGGCGGAGCTCAGCTCCCAGGAAGGCCGATAGTCTGTCCGCGCGGCAGCGAGGAAGTACTCGGAATTTGCCGAAAGCACTCAGCCGATGCGCGCCTCGCGATCCGGCTACCTCGATGGAAGTCGATCCAACGTCCCCGCGCGGATTGCGCCCTCAGCCAGCCCCGGTCTTGCGCCGCAATTCCGCGACTTCGCGCTCGAGGTTCTGGATATGACCGAGCCAGTGCGGCCGTTCCGCTTCGAGGTTCGCGATGTGGCCCTGCATCTGCGGCCGCTCCTCTTCCAGGTTCTTCGCGTGGGCGCGCAGCTCCGCGCGCTCCGCCTCGAGGGCGCGCGCGTGGCGGCGCAAGTCGTCCAACTCGTCGACGGTCGGGCTGCCCCGCAAGCGTTCGAGAAGGTCAGTCCCGCCGGCGTCGGCGCCCGCCAGATCGCGATTCCCCAACCACTCTTCGAAGGGCTGGCTCTCGCGCATCGCATGCTCCTCCTTCGGCGTCACCGGCACGTCGTGCACGACGGGACAATAGAGGCAGACCGGCGGCACTTCGCCCGTGACCATGCCCACGCGCAGGTTGCGGAAAAGGCGGCCATTCCACAGCGCGTCGAGCGAGTCGCGCGGCAAGAGCCCCAGCGTCAGCTTGTCCATCGCGAACGTGTAGCAGCAGGGCAGCACGCGTCCGTCCCAGAGCACGTAGATCGCCGTGCCGGGCAGGTGGCAGGGCACGGCGAAGCTCTTCATCCGCGCGTGGCGTGGATCCTTGCGGCGCGACGCGCTGCGCACGTCGTCCGCGCCGCCGGCGCCGGGAGCGAGCAAGGGATTGCGCCGGTCGGGCAGCGTCGTGCCACGGCGCGCCGCCATCTCCTCGAACGACGGCGCGGAGTGCGCGCTCGATTGTCCCGACTCCGCGGGCGGCGGGAGATCGATTTCGACGCCGAGGCGGCGCGCGGTCTCGAGCGCTTCGAGGCGCACCGAGTTCCACAGCTCGGCATGGCCCTCGAGCGTGTCCTCCGCCGCTTCGCGCGTCGCGGGCGACGCGTGGTGGCCATGAACCCGGTCGACGTCGAGCTGGTGCGCGAGCTCCACGATCCGCGGCAACTCCTGGATGCTGCTGCGCATCAGCGTGACCCAGAAGGAGAGGTGCGTGCGGTCCTCGCGGCGGTAGCGCGCGCGATGGCGGTTGAAGAGCTCGACGTTCGCCAGAAGATGCGCGAAGCTCGCGCCGCCGCGGATGCGCTCGTAGGTCTCGCGCGTCGCGCCTTCGATGGAGATCTGCAGGTAGCTGACGCAACGCGCCGCGACCTCGGCCAGGTTGCCGTGGTCGAGACGAGTGCCGTTGGTCAACAGCTCGATCTCCTGACCGTGCAGGAAAGCGCGCTCCAGGAAGTGCTCGAAGTTCTCCGCGAGCGTCGGCTCGCCCCCGATGGCGAAGGATAGCCGCGTGGAGTAGGGCAGCAGGTCGCGCTCGACGATGTCGAACACTTCCATGGAGAGCGATTTCAGATGGCGACCGTGGCGCTCGCTCTTGGGGCGCGTGTGCTCGAGGCACATGTAGCAATCGAGATTGCAGCCGGATGCGACTTGCAACGCGATGTGCAGCGGCCGGTGCGCGACGCGGCCCTCGCCGCGCTCGAGCGACGCGAGCGCAAGCTCGGAGTTCAAGCGCTGCACCGTGGTGCGGTGGGGAAAGGACCGCGGACCGGGTTGAAGGGCGGGCATGCAATGACTCCTAATCGCGTCCCGCGCGTGGCGCGCGAGCCGCTGTGCCGAGCCAGGATGAAAATGCGGCTTTGAGCGGGCCGGTCGCTCTGCGCCAGAAGCCGACGGCTCCCCTCGCGAGCTCGCGCTGGAGTGTCGCCGCGTGCGCCCGCAGCGCGTCTCGCTCCGCTTCGAGGGTCGCGGCGTGCAGGCGCAGGGCCGCGAGCTCGCGGTGCTCGGTGGCCGCGTGCTCGCGCAGCTCGGCGAGCCGCGCTTCCGATTCCGCTGCGCGTTGGCGTTGGCCATGGAGGTCCAGAGCCAGCGCGTCCGCGCACGGACGCAGCGCCTCGAGTTCCGCGCTCAAGCTTGCCGCGTGCTGCCGCAGATCGCTGCTCAGTCGCTCGAGCGCCTGCGCGTGCGGATGGAGCGCGCCGAGTTCCTGCTCCAAGGTCTGCGCATGGGGACGCAAGCCGGCGAGCTCTTCAGTTTGCGCCGCGCAATGCGCGCGCAGCGCCGTGGCTTCGCGCTCGAGCACCGCCGCGTGAGCTTTCCAATCGGCCGTCGCCTTGCGCAGCTCGGCCAGAACGGCGCGGTGGGCCTCGAGGTCGCGCGCGAGATCGGCGGCGTGGGGTCGCAGCGCGCCAAGCTCCGCCTGCAGCGTGCTCGCGTGCGGACGCAAGTGCCCGAGCTCGCATCCCAGATCGGAGGCGTGCGGCCGCAGCTGGGCGAGCTCCGAGTCCAGATTCGCGGCATGCCGGCGCAACTCGTCGCGCTCGCGCTCGAGCGCCGCGGCATGCTCGACCTGTGCAGCGATCTGTGCCTCGAGAATCGCGGCGCGCACGCTGTTCGCCGCGCGGCTTCCGCGGTGACCGGCGAGATCGCGTTCGAGGGTCGCCGCATGGGCACGCAGCGGCAAGAGTTCCTGCTGGAGCGTCGCGGCGTGGGTCCGCAGCGCCCGCCGCTCGCGCTCGTCGCGCTGGAAGACCTCGAGCTTCGCTTGCAGAGTCGCGAGGCTCGTCCAGCCCTTGCTCGGGCAGACCTGGCAGTCATGTCCGAGCTCGCCCGTGAGCAGGCGCTCGCGCGCGGCCCGCGCCCGGGGGCCCTTCAAGACCGAGGGCAGCGTCTCCTTCCCCAGTTGGCCGACGGGCTCGCCCCAGCAGCACAGCAACACGCTGCCGTCGGTACGGACCAGGCCCATGCGCCAGGGATCGAGGCAATCCCGCGTGCGGCGCAGCTCGGGCTCGGACGGAGCATTCACGACTCGCGCGCCTCCGCCAGCGCCGTGCGCAAGCCTTCCATCACGTTGAAGGCGAGCCCGAGCTGGTGCGCGAGGGCCTGGGCCTCGTCGATGCGGGCCGTGGCGCGCGCGGGATCGACTCGCGCGGGATGCCGCACGGGAAATTCCGGATCGACCGTGGGATACACGACCAGGTTGACCAGCGAGACTGCGTCGAATTCCTCGCGCGCCGCCCAGCGCACGAGATCCGAGAGGCCGTCGATCACGTGCTCGCTGACCGTGCAATTCACGGCGAGATACGGCCTCGCGGCTCCGCGCGCAGGAATGTGCGCGCGCAGGTGCGCGAGGTTCTCGCACAAACGCTCGAAGCGCGCGGGACGCCGCAAGCGGGCGAAGAGCTCGGGATTGACGGTGTCGATGCTCACCGCGATGGTCTGCATGCGCGCGAATGCCGCGAGCTCCTCGGGTGAGAAGCGTTTCGAGAGGTTCGTCGTCAACAGGACGCGCAGTCCGGCATCCTCCAGGGCCCGGGCGATGTCGTGCCAGCCCGGCACGAGCGTCGCCTCGCCGTGGGCGCTGAGCTGCACCTCGCCGACGCCGAGCTCGCGAATGGCTTCGAGCGTGGCCGGCATGTCGACCTGGAGGTCGCGACCGATGTATCCCGGCTGACTGACGGCGCAGTACAGGCACTTCAAATTGCAGCGCGTCGTCAGCTCGAGGATCAGGAATCCAGGCAGGGGCTCGAGGAGCGTGGGGTGCATGGCAGGGGGCGATTCCAGCCCAGGGCCAGCGTATCAGGACTCCTCGAATGCAGCCACGTGGCCAGAGAGCGCTGCACCGCGCGCGCTTCTCCTGGGAATCGAATCGCTCTTCAGCTCACCAATCGAACACCGAATCGTCCTGCACGCTCGCTAGCACATCCGGCGAGATCCGCCCCTCGCGCTCACGGACAGATCGTGAATTCCAAGCCATTGGACAAGGTCGCGTTGTTCGGCGGCGTGAAGCCGTTGTCGCGACCCCAGGCCTGAGCGTCGATCACCGTGCCCGGCACCAGCAGGTAGGCAGCCGGGATCCCGCCGAGCGCGCCGCTCGCGAAGGCGTTGAAGTCGAGCGAGTACACGCCCGAGCAGTCGTTCGGCGGAGGATTGCCGCCCGAGTTCATCGCGACGGAGCGCTTCACCGGCGTGTTGACGCAGCGCAGTCCTCCCACGAAGCTCACCGCCGCGCGCCCCGTGTTGCTGTAGAAGTAAAGACCCGGCTTATTGTTGATCACCTGGCTCGCGGTGATCACGAAGCCCGAGCTTGCCGACGCGCTGGGAGTCCCGCTCGAGGCGATCGACGGAGTGCAACCCAGGGAATTGAGCTTCGCCGTGCAGTAAGTCGCGGTGGCAGGACAGGACGGAGCTCCGCGGTCGCGCGCAAAGACGTCGGCGACTCCATTCGTGTCGCCCGGGACGAGGTTGGTGACCAGGCCGCCGAAGGCCACGACTCGGCCATCGAAGGACACTGCGGCATCGTCGACGCCGTGGTCGCCCTGGCCGCCGAGCGAATCGATGCTCACGCGCTCGGTGGTCAGGGCCTGGCGGTCGCGAAGGAAGATGTCCCCCCAGCCGTTCGTGTCGCCGGGTACCAGGTTCGTCGAGGAGGTCGAGAAACCGACGTAGCGACCGTCGCCGGAGATCGAGGCATACAAGCAGGGTGCATTGCCTTGAGCCCCGCCCGCGCCGATGCTGACACGCTCCGTGGTGCCGTTCTGGTGATCGCGGACGAAGATGTCGCCCATCCCGTTCGTGTCCCCGGGGACGAGGTTGGTGGCGAAGCTGTGGAAGGCGATGTAGCGGCCATCGGCGGAGATCGAGGGCATGAAGCTCGTGCTGCTCACCTGCAGGCCGCTCGTGGTGATGCTCAAGCGCTCGGTCGTGGAGTTCAAGCGGTCGCGCAAGAAGATGTCCACCCAGCCGTTCGTGTCGCCGGTCACCAGATTGCTGGCGAAGCTCTCGAAGGCAACGTAGCGACCATCGCCGGAGATCGATGTCTCGAGGCTGCCGCTGTTTGCTTGAACCCCTGCCGAGCTGACGCTCAAGCGCTCAGTGGCGCCAGTCTGACGATCGTGGACGAACGCGTCATCGAAGTTGTTCGTGTCCCCGGCGACCAGATTGGTCGACGCGCTCCCGAAGGCCACGAAGCGGCCGTCGGAGGAGATCGAGGCGCCGTAGCTGTCCTTGTTGCCCTGGGCCCCGAGCGAGTCCACGCTGACGCCCACCGTGGCGCCGGACTGACGATCGTGGACGAAGATGTCGCTGCGGAGGTTGGTGTCTCCGGTCACGAGGTTCGAGGCGGTGCTCTCGAAAGCCACGTAGCGACCGTCAGCGGAGATCGCTGGATGGGAGCTGTGGGAGTTCCCCTCGACTCCGGCCGAGCTGACGCTCGCGCGCTCGGTCGCGCCGCTCAGCAGGTCGTGGACGAAGATGTCCAGGTCCGTGTTCGTGTCCCCGGCGACCAGATTGGTCGCGGCGCTGTCGAAGGCCACATAGCGGCCGTCGCCGGAGATCGACGGGAACTGGCTCGGGTTGTTGCCCTGCACGCCTGCCGAGTCGACGCTCGCGCGGCTCGTCGTCTGCGCCCCGATGGGGAGGGCCAGGACCAGGGGGAGCAGGAAACGCGCGGACCCAAGGAAGCGCATCGGTGAGTTCATGGCAGTGATTGTGGCCGGCAGCATGATGAAGGAACGTTCAGACCTCTTCTGGACGGTGTGCATTCCAGCCCGTCCTGCTCCATTCATCCAGGAGCGCGGGGAGGCGTTACAGGCTGGTCGCCAGCGGAACTTCGTTCGGGGCCGAAGCTGTCGGATCGGGCCTAGCCAGCGTCCCCGCTCCCGCGATCCTCGAGGTCGGCCAGGGTGCCGTAGATGTCCGCGTTGTCGCTGATCACCACGGTCTCGTCGGATACCGGGACAGGCACTTCGCGCATGGCCTTCACGAACTGAGCCAGCTTGGGCCCTGGTGCTGCGAGGGCTTCCGGCCGGCAGTAGACCACCACCAGTTGTCGGCCCCGAGCCGTGACGATCCGGCCGCGCAGGAAGCCGCCGTAGTCGGGCTCATCCGCCTCGATGTGCGCGAAGCCCTTGGGGACGTTGCTCGCATGGGCATCCCTCGCGTCGTGAAGCCGGCCGTCCGGATAGACCCAGAAGACGAAGTCCGGTTGGGCGTGGGTCAGTTCCTTGATGGCCTTGCGCCGGCCGCTGTAGCGCTCGGCAAGGAAAGGGAAGGTCTTGGCGAGCTCTTCCCGAGCGACGGAGCCTACTGTGATCACTGCGCTAGACGTTCTTCGCGAGCTCTTCCGCCGCCGAGGAGCGCAAGCGATCTTCCTCGGCATTGACGCGCTCGAGCCCGCTCTCGAAAGCCGCGAGTTGCTCCGCCGTGTACTTCGCGCGATCGAAGCCGTTCGCTGTGCGGAAGTCGCGCAAGAAATGGTTGCGCTTGCGGTCGAGGGCGTCCTGGCGCTCGACCCAGGCGCTGATCAGCGTTTCGACGCGAGCCGCCGATTCCGGCGCGAGCTCCGCGGGCCAGAGGTTCGCCGCCAGCTCGCGTCCCTTGTCCGACAGACGCGATTCGATCGCCGCGTGAGCGCCGAGGCCGCAATTGCCTGCTTTCGAGTTCGGATCGCTGCGCGCGAGACTCGTCCCCGCGGCCTGCTTGGCGCGAGATTGAAAAACAGCCTCGCGCAGCAGGTCGCGCGCGAGGCTGATCCTTTCCTCATCGAGCCGAGGCTCGTTCGCCATGGCTCAGAGCGTGTTGAACGTGTCGGCCAGCATCTTCGCGATCGAAGCGGGGTCGCGGCCTTCGATGTCCTGGCGCTGGATCATTTTCACCAGCTTGCCGTCCTTGAGGATGCCGATCTGCGGCGAGCTCGGACGGTAGGGCGCGAAATACTCGCGCGCCTTGGCGACGGCGGCGGTGTCCATGCCGGCGAACACCGTGAACAGATTCGCGGGCTTCTTGGCGTTCATCAGCGACAGACGCAGGGCCGGGCGGGCTCCGCCGGCTGCGCAACCGCAGACGGAATTGACGAACACCAGTGTCGTGCCGGGCAGCTTGACCGCGGCTTCGACTTCCTGGGAGGTGCGGAGTTCCTTGACGCCGAGCGACGTGACTTCGTCGCGCATCGGCTGGACCATTTCGGGGTCGTACATGGGCTTCTTGTGGGTGAGAGGACGGGATCGGCATGCGCGGAAATGCGCGCCGTGGGCTTCGGGCCGGAGATTCTAGCTCACGCGCAGGGCGAGTCGCAGTGTCGAATGGCCTTCATGCGCCTTCCGGCTCACGCTTCCGCGTTCAATTCGGGCCACAGACGCTCGCGAGCGTGCTCCATCTCGCGCTGGAGCTCGCGCACCGTCGCGTGCTCCTCGAGCAGGAAAATCCCGTCGAAATTGAGCTGGCACACCGCGCACACCGGCCGGACGCCGCGGTAGCTCATCACATCCATCGTGTCCGGCGCGACGTCCTCGATGCCGAATTGCGCGGCGTTGAGCGGCGTGCCGTCCTCCGCGAATCCGAAGAAGCGCTTCACGTCCGCCGGCGAGCGACAGCACAGGTAGCAACGATCCTTGTTGCCCGCGCGATCGAGGCCGTTGAAGTACTCATGGAACTTCTGCTCGAGGGCCATCAGACCAGTTCTCCTTCGGGTACCAGCTCGACCTCCAGCGGCCGATCGACACGCGCCGTCAGACCATAGACGAGGCGCTTGAGGTTCTTGCCGAACAGCGCGCGCAGTTCCTCGACCTCGCGCTCGATCAAAGCCGCCGGCAACTTGCCCTCGGGCATGATCAGCGCGACCACGGTGGTTCCGCTCTGCGTGCGGCCGATCGCGCGCGCGACTTTTCCGGTGTGGCGGCCGACCTCGATGATCTCTTCGCCGATCAATTCCGCGGCCTCGCGCCGCAGGTGATCGAGCACGAAATCCAGCCGCGCCTCGTCGATCAAACGGTGCACGTCGGGTCGGATGAACTCCTCGAGGACCCGCGCTCCTCGGCCGGCGTGGATCAGCGACACGTTGGGCTGCACGTGGCGGAAGTGGAACTGCAGGAAGCGGTCGGCGATGCGGTAGCTCCCGCGGCGAGAGCGCAGGGGATCGGGATCGGACAGGGGAATCTCGCGCTCGACCAGGTCGAGCTCGCGCAGGGTATGCAGGTACTTGTTCGCGGTGGTCGAGTCGACCCCGACGTCGAGGGCGATGTCGGCGAGCCGGGTCCCGCCGCGCGCGATCGCCGCGAGCAGGCTGTTGTAGGTCGCGGGGTTGGTCAGCTCGTGGCGCAGCAGGAACTGGACCTCCTCGAAGAGGTAGCCCTCGGGCCGGAGGATCTCGCGCAGGATGTTGTCCTCCAGAGAGCGCGAGTCGTCGAAGCGGCGAAGGTAGGCCGGCATGCCGCCGAGGATCGAGTAGGCAAGGACGCGCTGCTCGAGCTTCCAGCGGGGGAAGAACTCGAGCGTGGCCAGGGGGGCCAGGGGCTCGAGACGGCGCTGGCCGGTGCGGCGGCCGAAGAGCGGCGAGCGCTCGGCCAGGACTTCGCGCTCCATGAAGGAGACCTGGCTGCCGCACAGGATCAGGAGCAGCGAGCTCTTCTTGCCGCGCGTGTCCCAGAACTTCTGGATCTGGGAGGGCAGGCTCTTGTTGGCTTCGCAGAGGTAGGGGAACTCGTCGAGCACCACGACCAGGCGTTCGCCGCCGGTGCGCTCGGCCAGGAAACCCAGGGCGGAGACCCAGTCGGGAAAGTCCACGGACGAGGCGAGCTGGTCGCCCAGGGCCTCGGCCGCGGTCAATCGGAAGGCGCGCAGGTTGTCGCGGTCGCGCACCTGGGCGGCGAGGAAATAGACGGCCTTGCGCTCGCCGCAGAACTGCTGGAGCAGCTCGGTCTTGCCGACGCGGCGGCGGCCGTAGAGGACGAAGAGCTCGGGCTTGCCGGAGGCGTGCAGCTCCTCAAGGTAGGCCAGGTCGCGCTCGCGACCGAGGAAGGGGGCGGGGGTCATGCCCAGGAGCCTATACCGGACCGTATTATACGAGCAAGTATAATACTGTCGCCTCGAGCGGCCTTCTTGACCTCGGGAAGGGCGGTCGAGGAGTTCTCAGGCCCACATCGCCCCGAATGTCGCCATCATCACCCTCGGACCGCCGGTCGGGGAACTGCCCCGCCTCCGCGTGCTTGGCCTAGCCGAGCACTTCGGCGCGGCAGCGGCCCGTCATACGCTCTGCACACCCCATGCGTGGCAGTGCCACGGTCGGAGGGAACCGCCCCGCATGAGTGGGCTTGCCCCGCCGAGCGCCTTCTGCGGCTCGGCGGCGACCGGCCTGGGACTCTGCTCATTCATGCGTGGCAGCCCACGGTCGAACGGAACTGCCCCGCATGGCTGTGCTTGGCTTCGCCGTGCGCCCTCGGCGGCCTGGCACCGGCTCGTCCGGCGCTCGGCACATTCATGCGGGGCAGTACCAGGTCGAGCTACGTGTCCCGCATTCCTCCATGATCTCGCCCTCCGGCGCGAGAGCGCAAGGCGGCGTGGCTGGTCCGCACGTTGACCCATCGCGACTCCCAGGCTCAAGTGGCCCGCGATGCAAGCTGCCGTCCCGAGCGCAATGACTCAGGCAGGGCGTTTGTCCTGGCGGGATCCGGCGATCCGCTGGCTCCTGCTCCTGACGATCGCCTTGACCTGCTGGTCCTGGTGGATGCAGCGCGGCTATCCGCTCGCCGATGCGGTCGAGTTCATGGACCGCGCCCGGTCCTGGGTCGCGGGAGAGGAGCTCTCCGACGCGCGCACCGTGCGCAGCTTCGCCTTCTCGACCCTGTTCGTCCCGCCCTTCCTCGTCGCTCGCGCCCTGGGCCTCGAGGACCCGCGGCCGATCCTCGTCGTCGCGCGTCTCCTCGAAGTCGGACTGACGCTCGGCCTGGTGCTCGCCTGCGCGCGCCTCGCCCAGCGCGTCGCCGGCCGCTCCGCCGGTCTCGCCGTAGGTTGCATCGCAGCCTTCAACCCGCTGGTCCTCCAGTACAGCGTCTACCCGATCTCCGGCATCGCCGCCGCCCTGTGCATCGCCCTCGGCCTGGAGCGACTGATCCTGCCGCCGAGTCGCCGCGACGCCCTGATCGGCGGCTTGTGGTTCGGCCTCGCTTTCCTCATGGCCTACCAGGGCCTGTTGATCGCCCTGGCGGTTTTCGTCGTGCTCATCGCCCGCGATCGCTGGCACGCGCGCGCGAGCTGGCTCGGCCTCGCCGCCGGCCTGGCGATCTGCATGGGAGTCCAGCTCGTGCTCGACCGGGTCTTCTACGGCCAGTGGGACGGCAGCCTGTGGCGCTATCTGCTCGAGAACGTCGGGTACGTGATCGTCCACCTGATGACCGACATCGGATGGAGCAAGGCGGCGGGGGAGCTGTACGGCGAGATCTCGGCCCTGCGCGGGCGGGTCTACGTGCCGGACGAGGCGATCACCCACGCGACGATGCGCTTCAATTCGTTCTGGTACGTGATCAGCGCGCCGCACTTCTTCGTCTGGCCCCTGCTCGCCCTGCTTCTGGTCGGAGTCGCGCGCGCGATCGGCCGACCGCGTTGGACGAGCAGCTTGAGCGTGTTGACGCTGATCCTCGTGCTGCTGGTCATGGCGAAGAAGGGAGACAAGTCGCTGCGCTTGTGCCTGCCGCTGATTCCGCTGTGCGCGCCGCTCTTCGCAGTCGCATGGGAGTGGCTCGCGCAGCGCGCGTTCTTGCGCTGTCTCGCTTGCGCGGCGGTCGTCGCGGGATTGCCGATGGGCATGGTCGCGTTGGCTGGCATGCGGCCTCGGGCTCATGCGGCGTATTGGGACGCGGCGGATTGGATCAACGTCGAAGCGGGCAAGTTGCCGGCGGATTCACGCGCTCGAGTCGCGAGCGCTTATGACTGGGCAGTGTTCCTGCGTTTCGGCGCGCGTGTGCAAGCGGTCAAGCTTCCCGACGCGCTCGAGCGCTGGAAAACCTTCTCCGATGCGGAGCGAGCGAGCGTGACGGCCGCGATCGACGGCGTCGACTGGCTGATCATGCACCAGCCGCTGTTCGCCGCTCGCCCGGATCTGCTCGAGCATCTCGCGCCGCGCTTCGAGGTCGCCGCTGCCTTCTACGATCAGGACGAGGCAGCGGAGCTCGGAGCCGTGCTCGTGCTTCGGCGCAGCGAGCAGGGCGGCGCGCGGCTCGTGACGTTCGAATCGAGCGCGCCGACGCCGCAATTTGCTCTCGAGATGCAATTCAAGCGCGAGGCCGATTCGGAAGCGCTGACGTTTCTGGGTCACGACTTCCAGCGACTGCCCGGGTCCGATTGGTGGTGGATCACTTATCACTGGAAGTTGCCGCGCGCGGATGTCGCGCTCGAAATTCGCGACCGCATCAGCGCGCCCGACGAAAAACGCACCTGGCAGAACGATCACCCGCTGGCTCGCGGAGCCCACGCACCAAGCGACGCGCGTTTCGTCAGCGAGGGCTTCCTGTTCGTGCCCTCCGATTTCCAGCTCGGCTCCACGCCGCGCTTTCGCCCCATCGGTGGACCCTACCGACGCGGCGATCTGATCCCCGTGCGCGTCTGGTTCGAAGTCCGCGACCTCACGGACAACGTCACGCTCGCACCGTGGCTCGAAGGCGAAGCCCACGCATTGCAGATCGAACCCCTGGTCGAAACCTGGCGCTGGACCGCCGACGGCTCCCGCCTGAGCAAGGACGGCCTCGTCCAAGTCGCCACCTTCTTCCTCCCCGTGCACAAGCGCGCCTACGCCCGCGACAACGGCAAACCCATCCCCGACTGACCCGGTACCCGGTATTCCACCGCCATCTTGAACTTGGCCCTTACCCGCTCGCCGCCATCGCGCGTTTTCGGGTAAGCGGCCAGTTCAGGATGGCGGTGGAATACCGGGTACCGAATCGAGCGAGGGCATGCTTAGGCGGTCTCAGTGCGTCAACCGATGGACAGTTCCGACGACCGACTGGAGCGAGCGTTCGAAGCTGGAATTTCCATCGACCTCAGCTCCGTGCTGGCGCTCGGGGTGGCGCTCGAAAGCGATCCTGACAACCTGCTGCTTCGCGCCACGCTTGCCGGAGCCAGTCTGCGCACCCAGATGGCGGGGAAAGAACGACATCGGGTCCTGCTCCTGGCCAATCAGCTCTGGTGGATCGATCACCATCCCGACTCGTCGATCATCAGCACGCCTCGGATGATCAGCCCCACGTTCGGCACTGCCGACGCGAATGCAAGGTTGGGCGAAGCTTGGAGGCGAGCGCTCGCAGCTCACCCGAGCAATCCTCGTGTCCTCCAGAACGCCGCGGGCTTCCTTGGCAGGGATCATCCGGAGTTGGCCGAGGAGTTGCTTCTCAAAGCCTGTCAGCTGGCGTCGGAAGATCCCGCGCCACACGAACAGTTGGGGGATCTGCTCAGATCCGGCCGCCGGCACTCGATGACTCTGCAGGGGTGGCGGGGAGTGCTGGAGCTGTATGAGATGTCGCTCTCCAAACAGACGGATGGCTTTTCGATCCAGTTGTTACTGGAAAAACTCTGCAAGGCTGCGCTCGAGGCTGGCGAGTTGGACAGAGCGCGCGCGGTTGCGACACAGCTACTGATCCACGTGAAGCGGGATCCCGAAAGCTGGAACACGGGCAATGTGATCCACGATGCAAACCTGGTCCTCGGCCGCGTCGCGCTCCGCGAGGGCGACGTCGAATCCGCGAAGCGACATCTCCTCGAAGCGGGCCGAACACGCGGCTCCCCTCAACTGGACTCTTTCGGGCCAAACATGCAGCTGGCGAAGGAACTTCTCGAACGCGGAGAACGCGCAATCGTCAGAGAGTACTTCGAGCTCTGCCGCAAGTTCTGGGACACAGTCTCGCTCGACCGCTGGATCGCCGAGGTCAAGGCAGGAGATATGCCCGACCTTCGAGCGAACCTCAAATACTGACCTCGCACTTCGTTACCACTGCCGTTCCCGGTAAACCACCACCATCCTGAACCAGCCTCTTACCCGGTCGAGCAATCGATGACCGTGGTACGCTCACCATGGAATGAGGTCGAACCGCTCCGAACGTGCCGTGGTTCTCTGTTCCCTAGCCATGGGGATGCTCGCAGGGCTCGTTCAATTACCGCCCGAACGATTCAAATCGACTCCCCACGTCACCGGCGAGCTTCTCGATGACGGTGGAACGCTGTTTGGGTCTTCCGTCGTCTGCGTCGGCGACGTGGACAAGGATGGTCGCGATGACATCGCGGTTTCCGCTCCGTTGGCCTGGAGCAAATCTGGGCGAACCGGGCAAGTGCTGATCCTCTCCGGCACGGATGGAGGCGTGCTCCGCGAGCTGTCTGGAGATTCCGAAGACACATGGTTCGGCAATTCGGTCTTTCCGATCGAGCTGAACACGCGCTCCATCCCAGCCAAGCTTGCGATCAGCTGCAGGCGGAAGCAGGGCAAGTCGGACGTGAATGCCGTCAAAATCGTTTCGTTCGACGATCTTCATGCCGTTGCGACGATTCCGGGCGCAGCGGGATTCCTTGGCAGCCCGGGAGATCTCGATAGCGATCGGAGTCCAGACTACGCAGTTGCGTTTCATGATGGCTCGGTCGAGTCCACGAGATGGATTTCTGGACAGTCCTGGCAGCCCCTCGATCGTCCTTCGATTTCCGGACCCATCAAGTTGCTCGCCGAGGACTACGACGGTGACAAGATCCACGACTATTTATCGTTGTCGCGAGAGCTGAAAGCCCTTCAGGTGTGCTCCGGCGCTTCCGGCAAGTGCATCTCCACACTGAAACTCGGACCGAGCCGAGATCCCCGCGGCTACCGGTCGGCGATCTGCACGGGCCTCGAGATCGACGGCAAGCGCGCAATTGTTCTGAGCAATCCGGACAAGGAACGCGGAAGCGCCGCGTTCTCGGCGTTCTCGGGCGTGACCGGCGAACTCGCGCTCGAAACCACGTTCGGCAAGTGGTCCAGCTCGGAATCGGATCAGTTTGAATTCAGCCTCGTGCCTTCCTCCGATACAAAAGAGCACGACATCTTCTTTGCCGTGAGGACGCCGTTTTTCGCCGAGGAGCTTCAGGCCTACTCAGGAAAGACGCTCGAGATGCTCTGGAAGGCGCCATACGCCGTCGAGAAAGGGACCACGACCTTGGCAACTCTGCGAGCAAGACATCCATTTCCCGCAAGCGACTGGATCGTCGCGGTTGGAAAGCTGAGGAACGTCCCGTCTGAGGGCTCTGAATCAGACGGCGGTGAAGTAGCAATCCTCTCCGCAGCCACCGGCCAGGCGCGCAAATACTTTCACGAGCGCGACTATCCAATGCTCAGCCTCGACCACTATCCTGAGCTTCAAGAGCCAGCGAAGAAGTAGGCAAGCACGGTACCCGGAATTCCACCACCGTCCTGAACCAGCCGCTGACTCGCGCCGCGCATTCGCGACCGCTCGAGTAAGCCGCCGGTTCAGGATGGCGGTGGAATACCGGGACTGGATCAGGGCAGCAGTGTGAGCGCGACGGTCGGCGTGCCGCACGTCGGCAAGAGGCTGATCTGGCTCGTGTAGTACATGCCGTGGTGCAGGGTCTTGCCGATGAAGTGGCTCGACAAGCCTTGCGGGATCACGACCTGAAGTTGCGCCTGGCCGGCCGTGTTGAAGGGAATCAGCGGTCCGCCGATGTAGCCGTTGATGGCGCCGTGCACGAAACCGCCGTGCCCGTTCAGCATGCGGAACATGTAGCGATCCAGGTTCAGGTTTAGCCCGCCGTACGAGAACCAGGGCGTCGGGGTGTTCGTGCCGAAGGAACCGATGATCTGCCACTGCAAGTCGAACTGCGAGGGCGCGACCGTCAGGTCAATCAACTGCACGCCTCCCGTGCTGACCGAAACGCTGTTGATATTTGCGGCAATGGTCCCCGTGCAATTCTGCGCGTGGAGCGACGGAGCGAAAGCGAACAGGAGAACGAGCGGCAAAGAACGAGACGCGGCGACGATCATCGACATTAGACGGCTCGAGAGGGGAATGAGTCACGGTCCGACCGGTGAGGGCCGCTCAGCGCAACCTCCATGCCTCGGCGGGGATCTCCGCGAAACTGCAAGGAGATCCCGAGACTCTCGGCGGGTCCTGGCCGGACTGCTCCGCTGTTACGCGCGCACGCCGTACTCCAACGCGTCCGTGAGTTGCACATCGCCACCCCACAGGAAGTCGTCGCGTCCCCAGAAACGGCAGTAGACCAACGAACCGGGCACTCGCAGAGCTGGCGAAGGGTTGCCGCCCAAGCTCCCGGCGGCAAAGGCGTTCACGTCCAGCGAATACGCGCCGCCGCAGACTGTCGTTCCGCCTGAGCTCACTCCTGGCGAACGGCGGATGCCGGTGGGGCCAAAGCAGATCGGTGCTCCGAAGAATGGTGCCTCGCTCCCCGCATCCAGGAACCTGCATCTGCGAGAAGTGACTGAACCGACAAGAGACGCTGCCCATTCCTGCGACTTGTCGTGTTCGGGTGCAATCATCCCCCCGGGGTCGACGCTGCGAGCGGCTGACCGGAGCGCTGCAAGGCGCTCGATCTCCACTCACACGCCTCCGTGCTTCCACTGATATTCGAGCTCCGTGGGGCCGCGGCTCGAAAAAAAACACGGTCCGCCCTGGTGGAGGGCCTCCGGCGATCCGAGAAACGACCTCGCCGATCTGACGAGTCCTCAATCTGCGAAGGAAGGTTCGTAGGCATGATTTCCACCCCGACACGGTTGCCCTTCGACTTGTACCAGCGCTACCGCGTCGTCGCCGACGTGCTCAGCAGCGTCCATGGCGGCGCTTCCGGGATTTCGGTGCTCGACGTTGGCGGCCGGACTGCGGTCCTGCGCGACTTCGTTTCCAAGGAGCGCGTGACTCTGGTCGACCTGGAGCCCGCGAACGTGACCGGATTCGTGCTCGGGGACGGCGCGAAGTTGCCGTTTCGGGACAAGTCCTTCGACGTGGTTACCGCGCTGGACACGCTCGAGCACGTTCCGCCGGCCGCGCGCACGGCATTCCTTCGCGAATGCGGCCGCGTCGCGCGGCGCTGGGTCGTGATCGCGGGTCCGTACCACTCCGAGCGCGTGGCCAAGGCCGAGACGCTGCTGCGCCGGTTCTTGAAGCAGAAGCTCGGCATCGAGCATCGCTATCTCGACGAGCATCGCCGCTACGGCCTGCCGTCGCGAGAGGCGACTGAGCGCGAGCTCGCCGAAATGGGCGCGCGCGTTCGGAGCCTGGGGCACGCCAACCTCGACCGCTGGCTCGCAATGATGTGCCTGTCGATGTACCTCGACGACGATCCGTCGCTGCGCAGTCTCGGGGCATCGGTCAACGAGTTCTACAACCGCAACCTCTACGCCTCCGACCACGGCGACCCGGTCTATCGCCACATCGTGATCGGGGCTTTCGACGGCGCGCCCTTGCCCGATGCACACGCGCTGCAGCACGAGCAGTCCGCGCCTCGCGGTGCACTGCGCAGCTTCGGGGAGCTGGCAGGCGAGCTGGTCGCGTTCGATCGCGAACGGACTGCCTGGCGCGAGGAGCGGGGAAAGCTCGCCCAGGTCACGAACGATCTCTCGATGGATCTCGAAAGCCATCGGAAGACCCTCGAGGAGATCGACGTCGATCTGATCAGCGAGCGCGCCGAGACGAGCCATCTGCGCGATGCGCTGGCCGAGTGTCGCGCGGAGCAGCAGCACCTGCTGGAGGAGCTGGCGAGCGAACGTCTGGAAAGTGCTGACGCGATCGAGAGCCTCTCGACGGATCTCGGCCAGCACCGCGGCACGGTCGAGGAGCTTCGTGCGGATCTCGGCCTGCACCGTGAAACGGTCGCGGAGCTGCGTTCGGATCTCGAAGGTGTGCGCGGCGAGCTGGAGCACCGCGGTGCGCAGCTCGGGCGCGAGCGCGCCGAGGCGGCTCGGTCGATCGCGACGCTCGAGCAGGACCTGGCCTCGCATCGGGCAGCCCACCGCGAGCTCACCGGCGAGCTCGAAAAGAGGCGGCGCGGCGCGGGCGAGATCGAGGCAGAGCTTCGGTCCGAGCTCGACGAGCACAAGTGCGTGCTCGCCGATGTGACGGCGGAACTCGAGTCCCATCGCAAGGAGTTGGCTTCGCTGCGTGCCATGCGCGAGCAGGAGCGCAAGGAAGTGGAGGCGCTTCGCGAGGGCTACGAAAGCGAGCTGGGCCGCCACCGCAGCCTGCAAACGGAGCTCGAAGCTCGGCTCGGACTGGAGCACGACGGCGCCCTGGCGATCCAGCAGGAACTCTTGCGCGCGAACGAATCCGCGGCAGCAGCCGCGAGCAAGCTGCTCGAGCAGGAGCAGTCGATCGCCGAGCTCAACGCGCTCCTGCGCAGCCGCAAGCAGAATCTCGTGCGCGTCTTCGGCCGCAAGCAACAGCGATACGGTACCCGGTAAAGCACCGCCATCCTGAACCGGCCGCTTACTCGGCGCTGCGCGCGGGTAAGCGGCCGGTTCAGGATGTCGCTGCTTTACCGGGTACCGGCAGGCTCGCCGGTGCGCTTCGTCAGGCGGAAATTGTTGTGATCGAAGTCGATCACGGCTGTGTCGCCGCGCTGCAGCTTGTTGGAGAGGATCGCTTCCGCCAACAGGTTCTGGACGCGGCGTTGGAGCACGCGCTTCAGCGGACGCGCGCCGAACTCGGGGTCGTAGCCTTCGCGGGCGATTTCGTTGCGCGCCGCCGCCGTCAATTCCAGGCCGATTTCCTGGTCGGCGAGGGTCTCCTGGAAGCGGCGGACCTGCACCGCGACGATGTTCGCGATCACCGAGGCTTCGAGCGGCAGGAACGTGATCACGTCGTCGAGGCGATTGATGAACTCGGGCCGGAAGAACTCGCGCAATTGGATGTCCGAGCGCAGGTTCGACGTCATCAGGATGATCGTTTGGGTGAAATCCACGGTGCGGCCGTGACCGTCCGTCAGCCGGCCGTCGTCGAGCAGCTGCAAGAGGATGTGGAACACGTCGGGGTGAGCCTTCTCGATCTCGTCGAGCAGGATCACGCAGTGCGGCTTGCGGCGCACGGCCTCGGTCAAGGCTCCGCCCTCGTCGTAGCCGACGTAGCCCGGCGGCGCGCCGATCATGCGAGCGACGGAGTGCTTCTCCATGTACTCGCTCATGTCGATGCGGACCATCGAGCTCTCGTCGTCGAACAGGAACTCCGCGACGGCCTTGGCGGTCTCCGTCTTGCCGACCCCCGTGGGTCCCAGCATCAAGAAGGAAGCGAGGGGCCGCGAATGCTCCTGAAGCCCGGCGCGCGCGCGGCGGACGGCTTGCGAAATGATCTCGATCGCGTGGTCCTGGCCGACGACGCGCTCGCGCAGCCGGTCTTCCATGTGCAAGAGCTTCTCGCGCTCGGTCTCGAGCAACCGCGTCGCGGGAATCCCGGTCCAGCGGCTGACGACTTTGGCGATCATTTCCGCGCCGACTTCCTCGGGCAGCAGAGCCCCGTCCTTCTGCACCTGCGCGAGTCGCGCGACAGCCGCGTTCACATCGGTTTCGGCCTGGGGCAGCTCGCCATAGCGGATCTGACCGACGCGCGCGTAATCGCCCTCGCGTTCCTTGCGCTCGGCTTCCGAGCGCAGGCTCTCGATCAATGTCTTGCCGGCGCGGATCGACGTGATCAGATCCTTCTCGCTCTGCCAGCGAGCGCGCAGCCCGGACTTTTCCTCGTTGAGCTCCGCGAGCTCCTGCGAGATCTTCTTCAAGCGCGCCGTGTTCTCGGAAGTCTTCTCCTTCTCGATCGCGCTGCGCTCGATCTCGAGCTGGCGGATCTTGCGCTCCAATTCGTCGAGCTCCGGCGGCAGCGAATCGATCGACATGCGCAGCTGCGCCGCGGCTTCGTCCATCAGGTCGATCGCCTTGTCGGGCATGAATCGGTCGCTGATGTGACGGTCCGCGAGCCGCGCTGCGGCGACCAGCGCCGTGTCGAGGATGCGCACGCCGTAGTGGACTTCATAGCGCTCCTTCAAGCCGCGCAGGATCGCGATGGTGTCGTCGACCGAGGGCTCGCCGACGAGCACGGTCATGAAGCGGCGCTCCAGCGCCTTGTCCTTTTCGACGTACTTGCGGTACTCGTCGAGCGTGGTGGCGCCGATGCAGCGCAGATCGCCCCGCGCGAGGGCCGGCTTGAGCAGGTTGGCCGCATCGATCGCGCCCTCCGCGCCGCCCGCGCCGACCAGCGTGTGCAATTCATCGATGAACAGGATGATCTCGCCCTGCGCGGCGGTGACTTCCTTGAGCACGGCCTTCAGCCGCTCCTCGAATTCACCGCGATACTTCGCTCCCGCGAGCAGCGCGCCGAGGTCGAGGGCCATCACGCGCTTCTTCTTCAAGCCCTCGGGGACGTCGCCAGCGACGATGCGGTTCGCGAGGCCCTCGACGATCGCGGTCTTGCCCACGCCGGGGTCGCCGATCAGCACCGGGTTGTTCTTGCGCCGGCGCGAGAGCACTTGCATGGTGCGCCGGATCTCGGAATCGCGGCCGATCACGGGGTCGAGCTTGCCCGCCGCGGCGTCAGCCGTCAGATCGCGCGCGTACTTCTTCAGCGTCTCGTAAGTCGCTTCCGGATCGGGGGAGTTCACGCGCATGTCGCCGCGCACCTGCTCGAGTGCCGCTTCGATGCGCTCCGGAGTCAGCTTGCGGGCGTTGAACAGCCCGACGACCTCGGGTCCGCCCTTCCGCGCCAGGGCCAGGAGCAGGTGCTCGGTCGAGACGTATTCGTCGCCCAGCTTCTTGGCGATGTCCGCCGAGGTATTCAGCGTCTCGACGAAGGCGCGCGAAGGCGCGAGCTGGCTGCCCTCGGAGCGCGGAAGCTTGTCGAGCGCGAGCACCAGCTCACCCGCGAGCACCCGCGGATCGACCGCGAGCTTCGCCAGAACTCCGTTGGTCACCCCTTCCGGTGCCTGGAGCAGGCTGACCGCGAGGTGGGCCGGCGTCAGCTCGGGATGGTGCGACTCGGCCGCCAGCTTCTGCGCGTTCTGAATCGCCTCGCCGGCCTTCGTGGTGTGTTGCATTTGCATGGCGAGCGCAGCGCAAGGCTTGTGCCAGCCATGGACCGAACGAGGCGGTCATTTGGGGCTGCCATAGGCCTTCCTGGGCGCGACAATGGTCCCTTGCTGCCGATCAGGCAGCGGAGGAGTGCCAAGACGGCAGGCTACAGGTGCGCGCCTGAAGGGTGCACGGCGAGTCAATATCCAGCATCCTGGCGAAGGTCATCAGACGGTCGCCTCGGGTCCGATCGGACCGAGCCCCATCGCTAGCATTCGCCAAATGGTCGAGGTTCAGTTCCCAGATCTCCCCGTACCGGAGTCGGCCATTCGCTGGTTCGAGATGTGGCAGAGAATTCGAGACGAGCAATCGCTCTCTCTCGAGCTTGCCAGCCGGAGAGGAACGGCGGCCGCATCGGCTGTCCTACTGGCTTCGTCGGTTGCTTATCGCTTGGGGCGAGGCTTGCGTTCCACGGCTAGCTTCAACATGGATGGCTCGGGTTTCGTATTGAGCAATGCCAGAACCGACGGAATTGACACGGGGACCCGTGGAATCATCCTGAACGCGATCAAGGATCTGGACGAGGCACAAGCAGCAGCAACGCGCATAGCCCAAGCGGTCCAGGCTCAAGACCCGACGATCTCTCCGAGTGCCTTGCGGATGACGCGATTCGTCCTCGAAGAGCTCGGCGCCAACATCGTTCAACACTCCGGCGCGCCCGAGACCGGCTACGCGTTCGCCGATCTGGAGCCGAGCTCCCGGCGCATGCAACTCTCCGTCGCCGACTGCGGCATCGGGTTCCTCGCAAGTCTCCAGCGAAACCCAGAACTTCGCGGTCGAATCTCCGACGATGCCGAGGCCCTGCAACTCGCCATGACTCCGCGAGTCTCCGGCACCGAGCCCTCCCGATCCAACATGGGATGGGGTCTCAAAGTGTTGCTCGATTACTCCGACCTGTTGGATGGGGAGCTCTACATCGCTTCCGGGAACGCGATGCTCGTTCGCAAGTCGCTCGCAGGGCAGCGCACCAACGCCGTCCGCTCGATTCCCCGCTGGGCAGGCTCCTGGATCTGCGTCGACGCGCTCCTGCGCTGATGTCCTAGCCGCGCGGCGCGGGGGACTTCTCGAGGCGCAGCAATCCGGCCTCGTGCAGGCTCGACATCAGCCGCTCCTGGTTCGCCGCTTCCATCGCCACCAGCGGCAACCGCACCTCCGCTCCGCACAGCTTCATGGCGGCGAGCGCGGTTTTCATCGGCGTCGGGCTGGTCTCGATGAACAGATCGCGAATCAGCGGCGCCAGCCAGTCGACCAGCTCCGCCGTGCGCACCGCGTTGCCGCCCGGGCGCGCCACGCGGCACAGCTCGGCGACTTGCGAGGGCGCGATGTTGGCGACCACGCCGATCACGCCGACGGCACCGAGACCCATGAATTCCGCGATCAGCGCGTCCTCGCCCGCGATCAGGGCGATGTCGCTCGACTCCTTGATCTGCTGCGCGCGTCCGATCGAGCCAGAGGCTTCCTTCACCGCGACGATGTGCGGATAGCGGCTGCGGCATTCGGCGATGGTCTCCGGCTTGAGGTCCGTGCAGGTGCGGCCGGGGACGTTGTAGAGGATCAGCGGCAGGCTGGTCGCTTCCGCGATCGCGGAGTAGTGGGCGACGAGGCCGGGCTGGGTCGGCTTGTTGTAGTAAGGCGCGACTGCGAGCAGGCCGTCGACGTGGGCGTCGGCCGCGAAGCGCGCGAAGTCCACGGACTGGCGCGTGTTGTTGGTGCCGATCCCGGCGATCACCGGCAGTCGTTTGCGCGCGTATTCGACCGTGGCGTGCAGCAGGCTGCGCCGCTCGTAGTCGCTGAGCGTCACGGCCTCGCCGGAAGTGCCGGCGACGACGATGCCGTCGCTCTTCTTCTCCACGTGCCACTCGATCAGGTGGTGCAGCGCGGCGAAATCGACCTCGTCGCGGCGGAACGGTGTCGGCAATGCGACCAGGCTGCCTTGGAACGGACACTTCATTCGCTTCTCCCCATGCAGTGCAACATCTCGCGGACCGCAGCTTCGACGCCGACGAACAGCGCGCGGGCAACGATCGAATAGCCGATGTTGAGTTCTTCGAGACCTCCGATAAGCGCGACGTCGCGCGTATTGGCGAGATTCAGGCCGTGGCCCGCGTTGACGCGCAGGCCGAGCTCGCGCGCTCTCGTGGCGGCGCTGCTCAGACGCTCGAGCTCGCGGGTGCGTGCAGTATCGCTCGCGCCGGCATAGGAACCGGTGTGCAGCTCCACGAAGGGCGCGCCCAGCTTCGCCGCCGCTTCGAGCTGGCGCGTCTCGGGGTCGACGAACAGGCTGACCAGCGCGCCGCGCGCCGCGAACAACGGCAGGACCTGCGCGATGCGCTCGCGCTCGAGAACCACGTCCAAGCCGCCTTCGGTGGTGAGCTCCTCGCGACGCTCGGGCACGAGGCAGATCACTCGCGCGCCGCTCTCGAGCGCGAGGCCGACCATTTCCTGATCGAGGCTGCACTCCAGATTCAGGATCGTGCGACCGCGCTTGCGCAGCTCGCGCACGTCGCTGTCCTGGATGTGGCGGCGATCCTTGCGCAGGTGCACCGTGATCCCGTCGGCTCCCGCGCGCTCCGCGGCCAGGGCCCAGGCGACGGGATCGGGCTCGACCCCGCGGCGAGCCTGCCTCAGCGTGGCCACGTGGTCGACGTTGACGTGCAGGCGCAGCATGGTGGGATCGTACCGACTCGCTACCATCGCGACATGCGCATCATCGCGGGGGAGTACGGCGGCCGGCTGATCAAGGCGCCGCCGGGCGAGGGGACGCGCCCGATGCTCGACCGGGTGCGGGAAGCCCTGTTCTCCACCCTGGGCGAGCGCATCGACGGCGCGCTGGTGCTCGACCTCTTCGCCGGCACGGGCTCGCTCGGCCTGGAGTCCTTGAGCCGCGGCGCCGCATTCGCGCGCATGGTCGAGCTCGATCCGCGCGTGGTGAAGCTGCTCCAGTCCAATGTCGCGGGCCTCGGGGCCGGCGAGCGCGTGCGCGTCGTGACCGCCGACGCCCTTTCGCCCGCGGCCTGGAGGGATCCGGGCGACAAGCGCTTCGACGTGATTTTCTACGACCCTCCCTACCCTCTGCTGCGCGCCGGCCCGGGCCGCAAGCGCGTGGTCGACGCCCTGCTCCAGCTCGCGAGCGAGCGGCTCCAGCCCGAGGGCACGATCGTGTTCCACGCGCCGCGCAATCTCGTCCTCTCCTCGGAATTCGGCAGCCTGGCCGCGCGCGAGCGTGTGTACGGCACGAACTCCCTCTGGTATCTGACCCTGGGCCGGCCGAGCAAGGAATTGTCGTGAGCGAGCTGCGAGGCCGCCTGCTGATCGGCGGTCGGATGGTGCCCGGCGTGCTGCGCTTCGCGGGCGAACGGATCACGTCGATCGAGATCGACTCCGATCCCTCGCCGTCCACCGAGCTCCCGCTGGTCGCGCCCGGCTTCGTCGATCTGCACGTCCACGGATCCGGCGGCCACGATCCGGTGGGGGAACTCGCGGAGATGGCCGCGGCGCTCGCGCGCGCAGGCACGACGGCTTTTCAACCCACGCTCTTCCCCGCGGCGCCGAGGGAGCTGGGAACCATCGCGGAGAAAGTCTGGAGCGACGCGCAGACCTGCAATGCTTCGACGTCGACTCCGATGGCGCGTGTGGTGGGGCTGCACCTCGAAGGACCCTTCGTGAATCCCTTGCGCGCGGGAGCGTTGCCGCGCGAGGTGCTCGCCGAGCCCTCAGTGGCGGGCTTGCGCGAGATCGTCGGACCCGCGAGCGGCGGCGGGCGCGGAATCCGCACCGTGACTCTCGCGCCAGAGCTGCGCGGCTCTGCCGACTTGATCAGCGAGCTCGTGCGCATGGACATCCGCGTCTCGCTCGGCCACAGCGCGGCGACAGCCGAGGACGCGCGCCGAGCCGCGCTCGCCGGCGCGGTCGGAGCGACGCACTTGTTCAATGCGATGTCCGGCATCCACCACCGCGAAGTCGGCTTGGCGGGTTTTGCCCTGACCAGTGAAGCCCTCTACGCCGAGTTGATCGGCGACCTCGTGCACGTCGGCGCCGACGCGATCCACCTCGCGCTCAGCGCGCGCGGGCCGAAGGGTCTGTGCCTCGTCAGCGATGCATTGAAAGGCGCGGGTCACGGCTGCGACGTGTTCCAGTGGCACGGCCGCGACCACGAGCGACACGACGGTGCGTGGTATTTCCGCGCCAGTCCGACCAGCGAGAAACAGCTCGCCGGCTCGGCCCTTTCTCAGCTCGAGATGGTGCAGCAGCTCGTGCGCCAGGGAATTCTCAGCGCGGAAGAAGCCCTGACCATGGCTTCGGAGACTCCCGCGCGCGCCCTGGGAATGGAACGCGAGCTCGGCTCCTTCGCCCCCGGCCTGCGCGCCGACGCGGTCGTGCTCCACCCGCGCACCCTCGACCTGCAATCCGTGCTCGTCGGCGGGCGCGTCGTATCGCCGATGGCATTGCGGCAGTAGCCTGGATCCAGGCCCAAGGAGGACCTCGCCATGCAGAGGCAGATCGTTCATTCCGTGCGTTCCACGTTCTCGACCGTCTTCGCACTCGCCCTGCTGGTCTCGCCTGCGTTCTGCTCGACGTGGATCGTCGATCAAGCGAATGGGCCAGGGACGAACTACATCGACATCCCGCCGGCGGTCGCCATCGCAGTACCGGGAGACGTAATCATCGTCCGCGCAGGAACGTACAGCTCCTTCACGCTCAGCAAAGGAGTGACCGTTCTCGGACAGGGCAGCGTGATGACCAACGGCGACATCATCTTGAGCCTCGTGCCGGTCGGACAGATCGCGGCCCTCGTGAACGTCGAGCCGGTGACCTCGTACCTGAACGAAGTACAGGTCAAGAATTGTCAGGGCACGGTCCTGGTGCAGCGCGTAGACACGACGATCCTGGTGTACGACAGCACCGACGTTCGCATTCTCGACGTGACCAGCGGGCCGATCGTTGTCAGGCGGGATGCTGGAGTTTCCGTGTACAACGCGCGCGCTCAGATCGTCCAGGCGATCATTCAAGGAGGACAGGGCGCCCCCGGTTTCATTTTCGGCCCCACCGCCGAAGACGGTGCCGCCGGACTGGCTCAAACCGGGTTCGGGCGCGTGCACTTTTCGCTCTCGCAAGCTCGTGGGGGCCCGGGCGGTCTGAGCGATGGATACGTGCATGGCGGCAACGGCGGACCGGGCCTTAGCGTATTCGCGAGCTCGAACGTCCACCCGCTGATGGTCCTCACCGGAGGTCCGGTCGGGCTGGCCCGCGGTGGTATGGGGTGGTCTGGGTATGAAGCGGATTCCTTCTGGGTCGGGGCTCACGCACGGACGTCGCAGATGACCTACCAGCCGACGCCGCCAGTCATCTTTTCCAGCGGCCTTCTCACGACGCAACCCACCATCGAGCCCACCCTCGAGATGATCGGCACGCCATCGCCTGGCGCCACGATCAGACTGCGGTTGCGCGCGCAGCCAGGCACGAGCGCGACCCTCAACTGCGGAACGACGCCGCAAGTCCTGCCGAGCGCCGGCGTGCTCGTCGAAAACCTGGCGGTCCTCCAGACCTACATCCCGCTTGGGACCGTCCCCCTTCAGGGCAGCGTCGACGTCAACTGGAGCTTCCGCCTGGGCGTCCCCCTGGGCCAGCTGCAGATCTTCCAGGCCCGCATCGTCGACCCCGGCGTGGGCACCGTGCACCGCTCGAATTCGATCGAGGCCATCGTCCGCTGAACTCAATCCACGGCGAACTCGAACCTCCTCACGACCCGATGCTCCATCCCCGCGCCGCTGGGCACTGACTGATACAAGACGAATTCAGTCACCCGAACCAGTCCCGGTATTCCACCACCATCCTGAACACTCGTCATACCTGGAGTAAGCAGGCCGAGATCGATTCTCACGCCAGGCTCCGCGACGCGGGCGAGCGTGATGTGCGGCGCGAAGGGCTTGTCGGCGGTGATCGAATTCGTCGCGAGGTCTACGGCTGAGGCCAAGGTCCTGAGCGCGGGCTCGTCGGAAACGCCAAGCCAGATCACGCGCGGCCGGCGCTCGTTGGGGAACACGCCAAGGTGCGTCAGCGAGAGCTGGAACGTGGGTTGGCGGATCAGGCTCAGGGCTTTGCTGAATCGCTCTCGCTGGGGTTCATCGATTTCGCCCAGGAATTTCAGGGTTAGGTGACACTGCTCGGGGCGAGTCAGCCTGAGACCGCGAATGCCGCGCAGCGATTGCTGCATCTGATGGGCGAGCACTTTCGCCGCCGGTGACAGGTCGATCGCGAGGAAGGTCCGCATATCACACGCTGACAACTTCGCGACTTCCGTGACTTCGACTCAGCCGGGAACGCGGACGAGTGTCGCGCCGATGCCGGGATGTCGCTTCTCGAGGCTGTGGAGCGCGTCCTCCAAGGTCGGATACCAGTCGTCAGCAATCGTCTGCCAATCAGCCGCGCAGTAGAAGACGAAGACGCTTCCATCGTCTTCTGCGCACACCGCCAAACAATGAAACGCTCTGAAGTCGCCGCGGCCAGGCCCTCTCATCCCGTCGATTCCGCTCAGAGGCAGGTAGTCCGTGGAAGGGCAAGCCGCGAGCACCGGAAGTCCGCCGACTTTTCGCGGGAGGTCCTCAGCGTTCATTGCCGACTAGGAATGCGACGGAAAACAAGACCGCAATCTCCCGGAAGTTCATGCGAGTAGAACTGAGTCAGTCCGCCCGCGTCGCCTCGATGCGGCGCGGATCGATGCGCCACATGTTCCCCGCGCGCAGATTCGACAGCCACACGGATCCGAGCCCCACGCGAATCGCATCTCCGCCGGGTCCGAAGAACTGCTGCACGACTTTGTTGCTCGCCGGATCGATGCGCGTGATCGGATAGCCGAACGACGTGGCCCACACCGAGCCTTCGCCGACCGCGATCTCGCCTCCGCCGCCAGGAATTCCCGCTTCGATCGTCGCGACGACCTTGTTGGTCTTCAGATCGACGCGCGAGATCGAGCCATCGCCTTGATTGAGCGTCCACACCGAGCCCTCGCCGACCGCGAGGAAACGCGGCGAAGGCCCGACCTTGACCGTCTCGACGATCAGATTCGTCAGCGGATCGATGCGCGTCACCAGGCTCTCCTTCGTGCTCGTGACGAACACCGCCTTCTCGCCGAACGCTACGGCGAAGGAGCCCGGCGCCACACGAATCTCGGCGACGACCTTGTTGTTCGAAGGATCGAGACGCACCAGCGTCGAGCGCTCGTCGGTCACGAGCCACACGCTCCCCGCGCCCGTCGCGATGCCGCCTTCGGAATCCGCGAACTTCATCGGAAACGTCGCGGTCACTTGCCCGCTCTTCAGGTCGACGCGGGACATCGTCGAGTCGCCGCAATTGGGCACCCACAGGCTTCCGAATCCCGCGGCGAGCCCGCAGCCCGGCTCCTTGCCGACCGCGATCATCGCCTGGACCAGGTTGGTCTTCGGATCGAGCCGCGCGACGCTGTCCTTGGGCGCGTTGGAGACCCACACGTCCTCGTCGATGGCGATCCAATCAGGATTTCCCGGGATCTCGAACACGGCGTCGGGCACGAGCTTTTCGATGGCGATGCGCACGTGGGGCGTGGTGACTCCGGGTTTCTTGGGGCGCTCGGGGGCCTGGGCGGAGACGCAGGAGAGGCCTGCGGCAGCGAGGAGGAAGGCGAGCCGGTCGGGGATTCGCATGGGCGCTAGACTACGGACGCCCGCGATGCCTGCCCAGCGCTGATCCCGTAGCTCAGAAGTTCACCGTCCTTCGATCTTCCGTGCATCTACTCACCACGAGCGGATTGGCCCTGTTCCTTCTCGGTCTCGCGCTCAGCGCGCAGGATCCCAAGCCCGATCCGCTCGCGGTGCTCTTCGAGACGAAGGTGCGCCCGATCCTGGTCAACCGTTGCGAGGAGTGCCACGCCGAGGATGCGGATGGCGGACTGCGGCTCGATTCGCGCGAGGCCTTGATGAAGGGCGGCGATTCGGGGGCCGCGATCATGATCGGCGATGCGGATGCCAGTCTCTTGATCCAGGCCATTCGGCACAGCCATCCTAAGCTGAAGATGCCGCAGAAGCGCTCGAAGCTGCCGGATGACGAGATCGCGGCGCTCGAGGAGTGGGTGAAGAGCGGAGCGTACTGGCCGGACGAGAAGCCGGCGGCTTCGAGCGGCGCGGCAAAGCAACGACTCGCTGAACAGCGCTCGTTCTGGTCGCTGCAACCCTTGTCGAAGCCTGCGCCGCCGAGTGTCAAGAATGCCGGCTGGGCGATCAGCGACATCGACCGCTTCGTGCTCGCGCGCCAGGAGCGCGAGGGCTTGTCGCCGGTGGCTCCCGCAACGCGAGTTGCCTTGATTCGCCGCGCGAGCCTGGATCTGACCGGCTTGCCGCCGACTCCCGAGGAAGTCGCCGCCTTCGTGGCCGACGAATCGCCGGCCGCCTTCGCGAAGGTCGTCGATCGGCTGCTCGCCTCGCCGCAGTACGGCGAAGCCTGGGGTCGCTGGTGGCTCGATGTCGCGCGTTACGGCGAGGACGATTGCCGCAGCCTCGATCCCATGGGCCGCGGCTACAACCCCTACCCGAACGCTTATCTCTATCGCGACTGGGTCGTTCAGGCTTTCAACGACGACATGCCCTACGACACCTTCGTCAAGGCACAGCTCGCCGCGGATCAGCACGACGAAAAAGCGCGCGTCGCGCTCTTGCCGGGACTTGGCTTCCTCGGGCTCGGCCCTTGGCTGTACGACAACGGCTCGGTCGAGGTCACGCGCGCCGACGAGCGCCACGATCGCGTCGATGCGGTGTCGCGCGGTTTCCTCGGCCTGACGATCGCCTGCGCGCGCTGTCACGACCACAAGTACGACGCGGTGCCGACCGAGGATTACTACGCGCTCGCCGGCGTGTTCAGGAACACGACTTATCACGAGTATCCGCGAGTGCCGCAGTCGGTCGTCGACGAGTTCAAGACGGCCGACAAGCGCATCGAGAACAAGGCGAAGCTGCTGCGGGAATTCCAGAAGACCGAGAGCCGGCAGCTGGCGCAGACGCTGGCTCTGCAATCGGCGCGCTACATGAAAGCCGCGTGGCGCGTGCTCGGCGAGCCGAAGAAGGACAAGGCGCTGGTCGCGTCGGAGGAGAAGCTCGATTACGAGCTGTTCGACCGCTGGCTCGCCTTCCTGGTCAAACCGCCGAAGCACTACAAGTATCTGGAGAAGTGGCAGGCGATGATCGCCGCGCGCGGGAAGAAGGACGAGGCCGCGAAAATCGCCGACGAGTTCCAGGAGCAGCTGCTCGACATCATGTTCGAGCACATCGAAGTCGAGGAAGAGAACGACGTCATCCGCGCCAAGGCCCAGCCGGAGACGAAGAAGAAAAAGAAGGCGAACCTGCCCGACGAGTTCTTGACCAACGACGATTTCTGCCCGGGCTGCGGTCTGGAATTGAAGGGGTTGCCCGGAGAGAAGAACTCTCTGTGGGTCGACATGTTCGATCACGACCTCGACAGCGAGGTCGACATCGCGCAAGGCGATTTCGATTCAGCCAAGCCGGGCGTCTTTTCTTTTTCGGGCTTTGGGCTCGAGCGCCAGCTCGGTGCCGATCGACGCCGCTACCTCGAGGAGCTGCGCGCGGACATCAAGAAGCTGCGCAAGGACCTGCCGCCGAAGTTTCCCTACGTCCACGGCGTGATCGACGTCGCGGCTCCGACTCCGATCAAGGTCCATCAGCGCGGCAGTCCCTTCCGTCTCGGCGCCGAAGTGCCTTCGCACTTCCCCGCGCTGTTGTGCGCGGACCAGCCGATCGGGTTCACCAAGGGCAGCGGGCGCCTCGAGCTCGCCGATGCGATCGTCGCTCATCCGATCACGATGCGCGTGATCGCCAACCGCATCTGGAAGGGCCACTTCGGAACGGGGATCGTCGACACGCCGAGCGATTTTGGGCTAAGCGGCGAGCGGCCGATGAATCCGGAGCTGCTCGAGCACCTCGCTTCGCTGTTCGTCGAGGGCGGGATGTCGCTGAAGAAGCTGCACCGCGCGATCCTGCTCAGCGCGACCTACCAGCTCTCCGACGCCAATTCGGAAGTCGATTTCGCCAAGGACTCGGGCAACCGTTTGTACTGGCGCGCGAACGATCGCCGCCTGACGGCCGAGCAGATCCGCGACTCGGCGCTCTTCGCCGCGGGCGCGCTCGAGCTGAAGATGGGCGGTCCGTCGGAAAAGCTGACGCCCTACAAGGTGCGACGCACGATCTACGGGCAGGTCAGCCGCTACAAGCCCGACGAGTTCCTGGCCTTGTTCGATTTCCCCGCGCCGAATGCGAGCAGCGAGCGCCGCTTCACGACCCACGTTCCGCTGCAGCGCCTGTTCCTGATGAACAGCGATTTCATGCAGCAATGCGCCGAATTGCTGGCGAAGCGCGTCGAGACGGAAGCCGACGACAAGGCAAAGATCCAGAAGCTCTATTCCCTGCTTTTCGCGCGAGCGGCCGACGACGATGAAGTGCGCGCGGGCCTCGCTTATCTCGCCGCGGAGCCGATGAAGGAATTCGAGGAGCGCAAGGCGGCGCGCCTGAAGGAAGAGCTCGAGGCCAAGGACAAGCCGAAGTCCAAACCCGAGAAGCCGGACAAGAAATCGGACGAGATGGGCGAGGACGAAGCGGATTCGCCCGACAAGGAATCCGACGCACAGCCCGGAATGATGGCCGGCGTGCAGGGCGCTGATCCGGCGGCCAAGCCCGCGCAGAAGCCCTTGCCCGTCACGATCCTCGGGAGATATGCGAAAGTGCTGCTCTCCTCGCATGAATTCCTCTTCGTGCGCTGAATGACTCCGCTCCCATGCATCCTCACCAACCGTTCCGCCAGCCACTGACGCGCCGCGACGCTCTGCGCCGCATCGGCGGAGGCTTCGGCATGCTCGCCTTCGCGAGCCTGGTCAACGAGTCGATCGCGCGCGCGGCAACGAGCACCGATGGCGCCGCGGACCCGCGCCCCTTCGATCATCCCCCGAAGGCCACCGCGGTGATCTTCCTGATGATGAACGGCGGCTTGTCCCAGGTCGACAGCTTCGACCCCAAGCCGATGCTCGACAAGTTCCACGGCAAGCCGCTGCCGGGCGGTGAAGTCCCGACCGAGCGCAAGACCGGGATGCTGATGCGCTCGCCGTTCACGTTCAAGAAGTACGGCCAGTGCGGCAGGGAAATCAGCGAGCTCTTCCCGCTGCTCGGCGAGTGCGCGGACGACATGTGCTTCGTGCATTCGATGCACACCGACATCCCGAATCACGAGCCCTCGCTCCTGATGCTGAACACCGGCCACACCCAGGTCGGCCGGCCCGCGATGGGCTCGTGGCTGACCTACGGGCTCGGCTCGAGCAACAAGAACCTCCCCGGCTTCGTCGTGCTCTGCCCCGACGTGCCGACGACCTGCGGGCCGCCTTTGTGGAACAACGCCTTCCTGCCGGCGATGCACCAGGGCACGTACATCTCCGACCGCGTCGAGCACCAGATTCCCGGCGAATTGATCGGCAAGGAATTCGACCCGAAGAAGCTGGTGAAGTTCCTGCGCAACGACAAGTTTTCACTGGAAGAGCAGCGGCGCGAGATCGACCTGCTCGTGGAGCTCGAGCGCGCGCGCCGCAAGCGCGAAGCCCTGTCCGATCCGGGCCTCGACGCCGCCATCGACTCGATGGAGATCGCCTACCGCATGCAGACCGAAGCGCTCGACGTCTTCGACATCCGCAAGGAATCGAAAGCGACCCTGGAGCTCTACGGTCGCGGCAGCACGGCGCGCGGTTGCCTGCTGGCGGTGCGCCTGGTCGAGCGCGGCGTGCGCATGGTGCAGGTCTACTACGCCAACCACGATCCCTGGGATCACCACGGCGACATCCTCATGCACCGCGACACCGCGCGCGATTCGGACAAGCCCTTCGCCGCCGTGATCAAGGACTTGAAGTCGCGCGGGCTGTTCGAGAAGACCCTGATCGTCTGCGGCTCGGAGTTCGGCCGCACGCCGGTGATGGAAGTCGGCAGCAACGGCGGGAGCACGGCGAACGGCCGCGATCACAATCCCTTCGGCTTCACGATCTGGCTCGCCGGCGGTGGTATCAAAGGTGGGATCGCCCACGGCTCGACCGACGAATTTGGCTTCAAGGCCGCCGAAAAGCCGGTGCATGTGCACGATCTGCACGCGACGATCCTGCACCTGCTCGGCATCGATCACACGAAGCTTACGTATCGCTATTCGGGCCGCGATTTCCGCTTGACGGATGTGTCAGGAAACGTGCTGCACGAGCTGATCGCCTGATCGTCGGATCCGTCATTGGAAAGGACCTTGGGCCTGGACGAGTGAGCGTGGGTGACGCCGCGTCGCGCGCATTGCCGTGCCGGCACGGCAGCGAGCTTCGGGGAATGGAAGTTGCTTCCAGCCCCCCTCGCAGTTCAGTTCTGCGCCCAGAAACCGTCCAGAAGGAAAAGGACCACCATGAACCTCAACAAATTCGCTCTCCCCAGTTCTGCACTTTGCACAATCGCTCTCGTCTCGGCCGTCGCCGTGGGGTTTTCTCAGGACAAGCCCGCGAAGGCCGAGCAGGGCAAGGCGGTGAACGCGGCAGCGCCCAAGCTTGCTCCGCAGCACACGCAGCTCAAGAAAATGGTGGGCAACTGGGACGCGACCGTCACCTGCACCATGCCGGGCAAGCCGGCGGCGACATCGACCGGCAAGGCTGAGTACAAGGCGGTCGGGGACACCTGGGTCGAATCGGATTTCAGCGGCGAGATGGACGGTGTGAAGTTCACCGGCCATGGCATCGACGGCTTCGACACGGCCGAGAACAAGTACGTGTCGATCTGGGTCGATTCGATGAGCACCGAGCTGCACAAGTTCGAAGGCACCGGCGATGCGAGCGGAGCCACCACGACCAGGACGGGCGAGTGTAAAGATCCCGAAACCGGCAAGATGGTCAAACAGCGCAGTGTCACCGAGATGAAGGACAACGACTCGATGACCTTCCGAATGTTCACGACCGGCCCGGACGGGAAGGAAGTCGAGGCGATGAAGATCGACTACAAGCGTCGCAAGTAATTCGTCTCTTCGCAGCGGACGGGCCGGAGTAGCGGACGTCCGTCGTAACCGAGCCAGGCTCGACCACGACACCCATCGGCCAAGCGCGTTCCGCGCTTGGCCGATGGCTTGTCGTGGTCGAGCCTGGCTCGATTACGACCAGCGCGTCACTGCGCCGTGAGCACCCAGCGATACGGCCAGCGCCGATGCACGCGCGCCTTGTCCAAGTCCGCGTGCTTCGCGAGCTCGCGCACTTCATCGATCGTGAACGCCGCCGCGACACTCGCGGGACCGTCCTCGAGAATCAATGGATTGCGCGAGCAAAGCCGCGTCGCGAGCCAGGCCAGGCGCAGTGCCGCGGGGGAGCGCACGAGATCCTGCACGATGATCGCGCGCTTCGCGGCCGCGCGCATCTTGGCCAGCAAGGCGATCGCGTCGGACTCGGACAAATGGTGCAGGAACAAGGAGCAGGTCAGCACGTCGTAACCGACGGGCATCGGATCGAGCAGCACGTTCAGCTCGAAGAAAGACGGCCGCTGCTGCGCCGGCAATCCCGCCGAGGCCTCGCGCGCGTGCAGCACGGCGTTGCTCGAAACATCCGCTCCGTCGACGGTCCACGGCAAGCCTTCTCTCGCCGCGCGCCGCATCAGTCGCCGCGGCAGGTCCCCGCCGCCGGTCGCCAGATCGAGGACGCGCAACGCCGTTCCTCGCGAGCCCAGGCGCGCGAGCTCGGCGCCCACTGTGCCGGCGCAGCCCGCGAGGAAATTGAACTGGCCGAGCTTTTCCAGCGCGTCGCGGTGCAACAGCGGGTCGACAGCCGGATCGTCCATCGCCTCGGGCTCGAGGCGTCGCTGGGCGAGATTCCGGGCCGTCATTCGGGCCCTATACCACGCCTGGGACCCTTCGCGCTGCTCTCCGCTGCCCGACTTCAGCCCCCGCCGCTGCTTGTCGAAGACAGAGCGAACGGGAGCTCCCTAGCCATGATCAAGACCCTCAGCCGCTCCCTGCCCCTCGTCCTGGCCGCCATCCTGACCGGCATGGCGATCAGCGATGGGCATCGCACGGGGCGCGACGGGCCGATCGCGGGCGCGAGGGCAAACCTCGCCGAAGTCGTCGCCCACTCGACGGATTACATCGGCAGCGAGCTGCGCTTCACGATCCAGGTCGAGAGCCAGCCGAAGCAATGGAATCCCTACCTGACGCGCTTCGGCACGGAGGACTTCGCCGCCGTGATCGTCTGGGCCGACGAGCAGAATCTCTGGCAGCAGGAGGACTACGACGGTCCCGCCGCGATGGTCTTCGTGCGCCGCGGGAGCGATCTCGAGCCGATCGCCGCCGCCGCGCAACGCTACGCGCGCTTCGAGGTCACGGGAATCGTGCGCCAGCTGCTGGTCGGACGGCCCTGGATCGAGCTCACCGCGATGACGCCCTTGCGCCCACAATTCACGACCGGCTCGATGATCCACGCGTCTCGCGGCGTCGAATTGATGGCTTCCGAGCACTTCGACCTGGCGGCGCAGTCCTTCGAGCGCGCCCTGGCCAGCGACCTTCCCGAGCGCGCGCGAGTCGAGCTGGAACGTCTGCGCAGCGAGAGCCTGGAGCACTCACCGCCTCCGATCGAGCCGCCGGCGAAAAAAAATCGCGTCTGGAGCCCGGTCACGGGGGCTTCGAGCAGTCATAAGGAAGGGTAGTTTCCTCAGGGTTGCGGCATGGCCGCGGCGGGGCGAGACTCGGGCTCCGCGATGCTCGTCGAACTCACGATCCGCAAGATGGCTCTGATCGAGGAGTGTTCGCTCTCCTTCGGTCGCGGTCTCAACGTCATCACCGGCGAAACCGGAGCGGGAAAGAGCCTGCTCGTCGGTGCGCTCGAGCTGCTGCTCGGCCAGCGGCCGCGCGCCGGCCTGGTGCGCGCGGGCTCGCGCCAGCTGTCGGTCGAGGGCCGCTTCATCCTGGCCGAGACGGACGAGCGCGCGAAACACTGGCTCGCCAAGCATCTGCCCGAGGTCCTCGACGATTGGGAAGACGAGGAATCCGAGCGCGAGCTGGTGATCGGGCGCAGCATCGCCGACGACGGCAAGAGCCGCGCCTACGTCAACCACCGGCCGGTCACGCTGCGCGTGCTGCGCGAGCTCGCGGCGCGCCTGATCGAAGTCCATGGACAGAACGACCACCAGCGACTGCTCGAGCCCGCCGAGCAACTGCGCCTCGTCGACACTTTCGGCGGCCTCGAAGCGCAGTTGAGAGCCTACCGCGACGCGCGCGAGCAGTGGATCGAGCTGGCCGAGCGGCTCGCGCGTCTGCGCGCCGAGGAAAGTCAGCGCCGCGATCGCCTGGACGTGGCGCGTTTCCAGTGCGCGGAGATCGAGGCTGCCGGCATCGACGCGAAGGAGCACATGGAGCTCGTGCTCGAGCGCGATCTCCTGCGCCATGCGGATGGCCTGCGCGAAGCCCTCGGCGGCCTGGTCGACGAGCTGTGCGATTCCGACGCGGCCGTGCTCGCGCGACTGCAGCGCGCACATCGACTGCTCGAAGCGCGAGCGCGCGACGTCGGCGCCCTCGCCGCGCCTCGCGACGAGCTGGAGCAGGCGATCGTGCACGTCGAGGAATCGAGCCGCGCCCTGCGCACCGTCGCGCAGCGCGTCGAGCGCGATCCGGCGCGTCTCGAAGCCGTCGAAGAGCGGCTTTCGACGCTCGAACGCCTGGAGCGCAAGTACCGCACGGATGCCAGCGGGCTGCTCGCCCATGCCGCGGAGCTGCGCCTGGAGCTCGAGCGCCTGGAGAGCGAAGAACGTTCGCTCCACGATCTCTCGCCCGAGGTCGTCGCGGCGCGCGCGAGATTGCTCGAGCACGGCGGCCAATTGAGGCGAGCCCGCAAGGCCCTCGCGACGAAATTGAAGCGCGCGGTCCAGAAGAACTTGAAGGAGCTCGGCCTCGAGCGCGCCGAGTTCGATCTGCGCCTGGGTCAGCGCGTCTCCGACGACGACGCCGCGGAAGGCGCCGAGCTCGTCGCCCTCGACGAATCGCAGCCGGCGAACGGGGAGGTCGACCACGGCCTCAAGGCCCTCGCATCCTTCGAGGACGATCGCGCGCGCTTCGGCGAGCGCGGCATGGACCGCATCGAATTCCTGCTCGCGGCCAATCCCGGCGAGGGACTGGCGCGCCTGCGCAATGTCGCATCCGGCGGCGAGACGGCGCGCATCATGCTCGCGCTGCGCTCCGTGCTCAGCGGCGCGGACCAGGACCACTCGCTGGTGTTCGACGAAATCGATTCCGGAGTCGGCGGCCGCCTCGGCCCCGCTGTCGGCGCTCACCTGCGCCGCATCGCGACGAAGAACCAGGTCCTGTGCGTCACGCACCTGCCCGCGATCGCCGCCCTCGCCGAAAGGCATCTGCGCGTGTCAAAGTCCGTCCAGGGAGGCCGCACCCAGACGCGCGTCGAGGAATTGAGCGGCGAGGCGCGCGTGCAGGAAGTCGCCGACATGATCGCCGGCGGCGCGGCCCACGAAACGGCGCGCGCCGAGGCTCGCCGCTTGATCAGCGGTTAGACGTCACTGCGCGAGGAAGCGGCGCAGTTTCTCGACCGCCGCAGGGTCGCCGGCCCAGCCGCGGCCGTTGTGTCCGCCCTGGAATTCGCAATGCTCCTTGCGACCGCGCGCAGCCTCGATGAGCAGCTTCGAGTGGGCGAAGGGCACGGTCGCATCCTGCTTGCCGTGCAGAATGAACACCGGAGCCGTCGTCTGGCTGACCGCCGCGCGGGTGTCGAGGTCGCGCTTCAAGATCGTCGCGACGGGCAGGAACGGATACGCCCCACGCCCCACGGCCGCGAGCGAGGAGAAGGTGCTCTCGAGCACGAGAGCCGCGACCGTCCGGCGCAGCGACAAGCCCGCCGCCACACCGCCGCCCAGCGATTCACCCCAGGCAATGATCGGAAGTCCGGGCGCGCGCGCCGCGAGCCAGTCGTAGGCAGCGTCCGCGTCGAGAGCAACGCCAGCGACACTTGGATGTCCCGCGCTCGAGCCGTACCCCCGATAGTCGAACAGCAACGTCGACCAGCCCCAGGCGTGGAAAAGCGCCGCGAGATCGAGCCGTCCTTCAACGGAGCCCGCATTGCCATGGCAGACGAGCACGGCGCGAGTTGCATTGCTGGCTGGAATCCACCAACCATGCAGCTGCACGCCGTCCGCGGCCGACATCGACACCGTCTCGAACTCGAGGCCGACCGATTGCGGCGTCGAAGCTGGCGGCGGGCCCGGATAGAAGATCAGCCGGTCCTGGTACACCCAGGCGAGCACGCAGAGCGCGGTCCACGCCAAAACGATCGTCACGATGGTCACGACCAAGATTCTTCGAGCTCGCAAGAGTTTGTCGTTCGGGGTTGGCGGATGGCCCAGGCAATAAGGTCTGCATCTTGGGCCCGCGCCGCGGCCTTGCCAGTGCTCGTCACGATTCCTGGGCGAAGCGGGACGCGCCGAAAAGGATCTTCGCAGATGGGAAAATGCCGCTGAATGGGCGCTGATCGCGCTTTCGCCGAGGTGGCATCGCGCAGGCGGCTCGCGTATCCTGTTCGCCCACAACAAGGATGAACATGCCGAAGAACCGGACCGTGAACGAGCGCAGCGAAGAGGGTGAGCCAGAGTCGGATCAGCCGCAGGACCACCTGGTGCGCCTCAACAAGTTCATGGCCGAGCTCGGGGTGGCCTCCAGGCGGCGCTGCGACGAATTGATCGTCGCCGGAAAAGTCACGGTCGACGGCGAGCCCGCGGTGCAACTGGGAATGAAGATCGATCCGGAGCGGTCGGTCGTCGACGTCAACGGCGTGGTCCTGAAGCCGCTCGAGGTTCGCAAGCGCTACTACCTGCTCAACAAGCCGCGCCGCGTCGTGTGCACCAACGAGCCGCGCGAGCAGCGACCGCGCGCGATCGACCTGATCACCGACCGCAACAAGGGCCGGATCTTCTCGGTCGGCCGCCTCGACGAGGATTCGAGCGGGCTCCTGATCCTGACCAACGACGGCGACTTCACCAACCAGATCTCGCACCCGCGACACTCCGTGCCGAAGACCTACCTGGTCAAGGTGCGCGGTCGCATCGACGACGCGGCCCTGGCCAAGATCACCGAGGGCGTGCGGCTGTCCGAAGGCAAGACCAGCCGCGCCGCGATCCACGTCGAGCGCCTTTCCAACGAGGCGAGCGTGCTGACGATCACGATCCGCGAAGGCAAGAACCGCGAGATCCGCCGCGTGTTCGCGGCCATGGGATACAAGGTCCTGCGCCTGCACCGCGTGCGCATCGGCGCCCTCTCGGATCGGCGCTTGAAGGACGGCGAGTGGCGGCCGCTGACGCCGGAAGAAGTCGCCGACCTCCTGCACATCGCGCAGAACCGCGAGCGCGCCGAGGAATTGTTCGAGCGCGCGGCGGCCGGGAGCTTCATCCCCAAGCCCAGCGCGGATGACGACGAGGAGCGCCCGCGCCGCGAATCGCACGGCCGCGAGCGGTCCCCGGGCGCGCACCGCGAAACCAGCTCGCGCTTCGGCGGCACGCGCCGCGAATGGCACGAGCCCAAGGATTTCCGGATCAAGAGCGCGTCGCGCAAGCCGCGCTTCGATCCCGCGGCCGCGCGCAAGGAATCCGAGCGCGGAAGCGGCGAGGCGCCTGCGCGGGAGGAGCGCGCACCGCGCTCGAACTTCAAGGCTCAGCGCGATCGTCCGGCGGGTGTCGGTCGCACGATCCGGCCGAAGACGGGCGGGCGCAGCTCGAGGCCGGAATCCAGCGGCCGCGGCTACGCTCCGAAATCATCTGGCCGCCCCGATCGCGCTCAATCGACGAGCCGCGGCGATCGCCCCAAATCGACCGGCCGCGTTTACCGTCCGAAGGCAACGGGCCGCGGAGACCGCTCCAAGGCCGCGCCCGTCGGCGGTGGACGCTCGACGAGAGCTGGTCGCGGCGGGAGGCGATGAGCCGCCCGACTCGAAGCACACCCCGGGAAAATCCCATGCGACCGAAGAACACGCAGCGCCTTGGTCCCGCGACGCGCGTCGCCCTGCGCGCCGGCGCTCGGATCGAGGAGCATTCGCTCGACAACGGAATGCGCGTGATGGTGATCGAGCGCCACGGCGATCCGGTGGTCGCGGTGATGCTCTGGTACCGCGTCGGCTCGCGCAACGAGCGCGAGCACGAAGCCGGCGTCTCGCACTTCCTCGAGCACATGATGTTCAAGGGCTCCGGCCGCTTCGCCAAGGGCGAGGTCGATCGCTGCACCACCGAGCTCGGCGGCAGCAACAACGCCTTCACCGGTTACGACCACACCGCCTACTGGTTCGAGCTCGCCTCCGATCGCTGGGAGAAGGCGGTCGAGATCGAAGCGGATCGCATGCAGAGCCTGCTGCTCGACGGAACGGAGTTCGACGCCGAGCGCGCGGTGGTCCTCGAGGAGCTGTCGATGGGCGACGACGACCCCTGGCGCGCCTTGACCGAGGCCGTGCAGGCCGTCGCGTTCGAGCGCCATCCCTATCGCCGTCCGATCATCGGCTACACCGATTCGCTCGGCCGTCTCACGGTCGAGGAGATGCGCGACTACCACCGCCGCTTCTACCATCCCGCCAACGCGACGCTGGTGATCTCCGGCGACGTCACGCCCGAGCGCGCGCTCGAAGTGGCGCGCAGGCACTTCGGTCCGATCGGTCAAGGCGCGGCTTACGCGGAAGTCGACTACTTCAGACCCAAGATCGTCGCGTTCACCGGCGAGCGAAGGCTCAAGCTCGCCTGGGACGACCAGGGCAAGCGCCTGTGTATGGCCTGGCCCGGCACTTCCGTGGGGACCTCGGATGACGACGTGCTCGACGTGATCAGCGCCCTGCTCAGCGGTGGCCGCCTTTCGCGCTTGCACAAACGACTCGTGGTCGACGAAGGTCTCGCGACCAGCATCAACGTCTCCAACGATGCGCGCGTCGAAGGCGGACTGTTCTGGATTTTCGCGGAATGCTCGGCCGCGGCGACGCCAGAGGCCTTGGAGAAGGCGATCGACGAAGAGCTCGCGCGCCTGGCGCAGCAGCGCGTCACGGCCAAGGAGCTCGCGCGCGTGATCGCGATGCTCGAAGCCAGCGAAGCCTACGACGAGGAAACCGTCTCGGACCTGGCGGAGATGGTGGGGGAGTACGCGGTCGACGCGCACTGGACCCTGGCCTTCGAATCGATCGAGCGCGTCAAGCTCGTGACCCCGGCGCAGATCCAGGAATGCGCGCAGCGGATGCTGGGCCGTGAATCGCGCGTGGTCGGCTGGTGCCTGCCCAAGAAATCGCCGTCGCGACTGAAGCGTCTCGACGACAGCCAGCGCTCGAGTCTGAAAAAATCGAAGGCGCGCCGCTCGTGAGCTCGCGCCAGCTCGAGTCGAGCGCGCCGAGCGCGCAGGAAGAAGTTCCGCGCCTGCACGTGCCGATCGTCCGCTTTCGCTTGAGCTGCGGAGCCGTGCTGCTCGTCTCTCCGCGGCCGGGCGCGCCGGTGACCGCGGTGCAGGTGCACCTGCGCGGCTCGGAAGCCCTCGATCCGCGCGGCAAGGAAGGCACGGCTTTCCTGACCGGCGCCCTGCTCGACCAGGGAACACGTTCGAAGACCGACGAGGAGATCGCCGAGCTCCTGGAAACCGCCGGCGGCAGCATCGCCGGCGGCGCGAGCAGCGTCAGCGCGAACATCGCCGGCCGCGACACGAACCTGCTGCTCGAGCTGCTCTCGGAGCTGCTCGTCGAGCCCAGCTATCCCCAACGCCAATTCGAGCGCCAGCGCCAGCGCGTGCTCGATCGCCTGCTGGTCGAGCGCGACGATCCGCGAGTCCAGGGCGAGCACCTCTTCCGCAAGCTGGTCTACGGCACGCACTGGCTGGGCCGTCCGAGCGCCGGGACGATCGCCTCGCTGGGCAGGCTCACGCGCGCGGACCTCGTCGCCTTCCACCGCGAAGCCTGGGTCGCCTCGCGCGCGGTGCTCGCCGTGTGCGGCGACGTCGAGCCCGAGCGCGTGCGCGCCCTGCTCGAGCGGCGCCTCGCGCGCTGGAAGAGCGGAGTCGATCTCGTGACGACCCCGCCGGTTTTCCCGCCGCTCGGCACGCGCGCAAAAACATTCCCCGCCGAACGTGCCCAGGTCCACGTGCACCTCGGCCACCTCGGGATCCGACGCAACGATCCCGACTACGCGACGCTCGTGGTGCTCGACCACGTGCTCGGAACCGGCCCGGGTTTCACCAACCGCATCTCCAAGAAGCTGCGCGACGAGCTGGGGCTCGCCTACACGGTCAACGCCGCGATCCACGCCTCCGCGGGAATCCTCCCGGGAACTTTCTCGGCCTACATCGGCACCTCTCCCAGGCACGTCGCGACCGCGCTCGAGGGTTTTCGCGCCGAAATCCGCCGCGTGCAGGAAGAGCTGGTCGGTGCCGACGAGCTGCGCGTCGCGCAGGACTACCTCGTGGGCTCTTTCGTGCTCTCCTTCCAACGCGCGAGCCGCCGCGCGGGCTACCTGATCAGCGCCGAGCGCCACAACCTGCCCGAGGACAACCTCGTCAGCCTTCCGCGCCAGTTCGAGAACGTCACGCTCGAGGATCTGCGGCGCGTTGCGCGCGCTCACCTCCATCCCGACGCCTGCTGCGTCGTCGCCGCGGGACCGATCAGCCAGCAGGAGCTCGAGAAGGCTCTCAAGGGCCCGCGCGCGAAGTCGCCGCCGTCCTCGCGCAAGCGATGAAGCAAGAGGCCAAGCGATCGCGCCAGCGCGTCGGCGCGTGCTCGTGGTCGCTGCAAGCCCGCGATCCCGCGGAGCTCGCACGGCTGCTCGGCGAAATCGGCGTCGATTGCGTGCAGTTGCACCTCGATCCGCTGCGAACCGGCGCCTGGTCCGAAGCCCAGACGCTGCGCTCGCTCGCTGAGAGCGGCATCGAAGTGCGCTCCGGCATGATGAGCATGGAGGGCGAGGACTATTCGACGCTCGAGTCGATCCGCAACACCGGCGGTGTCCGCCCGCGCTCGACCTGGGACAAGAATCGCGTCGCGGCCGAGGGCAATGCGAAGCTAGCGCGCCGCTTCGGCATCGACCTGGTCACGTTCCACGCCGGTTTCCTGCCCCACGATCGGCGCGGCGCGGAACGCGAAGTGTTGCTCTCCCGCCTGCGCGAGCTCGCCGACATTTTTTCCGAGCAGGGCGTGCGCGTCGGTTTCGAGACCGGCCAGGAAAGCGCGGCAACCCTGCTCGAAGTTCTCGCGGACCTCGGCCGGGACACGGCGGGAATCAATTTCGATCCGGCCAACATGATCCTCTACGCGATGGGCTATCCCGTGAGCGCCTTGCGCGAGCTCGCGAGCCGCGTGCTGCAGATCCACGTCAAGGATGCGCGCGCAACGAAAGTTGCCGGCACCTGGGGCGAAGAAGTTCGCGTCGGCGAGGGGCAGGTCGACTGGACCGCGTTCTTCGCAGTGGTGCGCGAGCAGGACATCCGCGTCGACTGGATGATCGAGCGCGAAGCAGGCTCGCAACGCGTCGCCGACATGCGCGCGGCGCGCGAGCTCCTGGAGCTCCACGCATGACGCGCCGCCCGACCGGCATCGGCATCATCGGCCTGGGATTCATGGGCCGCACGCACCTGGCCGCCTTCCAGGGTGCGAACGCGATGGGTCTGTCCAATCGCCTCGTCGCCGTTTCCGACGCGGATCCCGAGCGCCGCGCCGGCCGCGCGGCCGAGGGCGGGAATTTCGACACGGGCGCGAAGCGTGAGCTGCTCTTCGATCCGCGCAACGTGCGCGCCAGCGAGGATCCGCGCGCCGTGATCGACGACCCGGAAGTCGAGCTGGTCAGCATCTGCACGCCGACCACGAGCCACGTCGAGCTCGCCCTGGCCGCGCTCGCCGCGGGCAAGCACGTCCTGGTCGAAAAACCGGTCGGCCTCGCCAGCGCGGAAGTGAAACGACTGGCGGACGCCGCGAGCCGCTCGGAGCGCCTGTGCATGCCCGCGATGTGCATGCGCTTCTGGCCAGGCTGGGACTGGCTTCGCGAGCACATCCGGCGCGCCACCTTCGGCCCCGTGCGCAGCGCGGTGTTCTCGCGCCTGGGCACGCGACCCGCGTGGAATCCGAGCTTCTACCAGGACCCGCGCCAATCCGGCGGCGCGCTCTTCGACCTGCACATCCACGACGCGGACTTCGTGCGCTGGTGCTTCGGCGAGCCGACCAGCGTCTCGTCGAGCGGCTCGCTCGATCACATCACGACGTTGTACAGGTTCCAGGACGGACCGCCTCACGTGGTCGCGGAGGGCGGCTGGGACCACACCAGCGGATTCGCATTCCGCATGCGCTACATCGTGGTCTTCGAGCACGCGACCGCGGAGTTCGATTTCAACCGCGCGCCGCGGCTGGTGCTCTCTCGCAATGGAACCAGCGAGGCCGTCGAGTTGCCGCAGCACTCAGGCTACGACGGCGAGATCCGCCACTTGCTTGCGATGATCGCGCGCGGCGAGCGCGATCTGGTCGCGACAATGGCCGAGGCGGTTGCTTTGACCCGCATGCTCGAATCCGAGCGCGCGAGCCTTGCTTGACGGCGTCAGTCACTCGCACCCGCCTCCCTGGGCGCGGTTTGCTGGGAAACCCTCGCCGCGACTGCCAATAGGCCTGTAGGGGCTTCGCCGGCGTCCCCATTCCTCGTCGCCGGCTTTGCCAGGCAAAGTAGTAGGCTTGAGGTATGAGCACTCCCGCCGAGCAACCGCTTTCGAACTCCCCGGCCGGGCCGGACGTTCCCCTGGCGATCGCGCGTGCTCCGCGCAGGCCCGCGCTGCCGCTCGATCCGGAGTTCGTCGACAGCGCCCTGACGAATCCGCTGCGCGCGATCGACCTCACCCTAGCCGAGGCGGACCGCGTCGGCGCGAGCGTCGTGGCCGGCGTCGCCCTGAGTCGCATCGCGTTCATCCTGCTGGTCACCAGTCTCCTTTTCGCGATTCCCTACGGCTGCGTGCTGTCGCTCGCCGGCTGGTGGAAAGTGGTCGCGCTGACGCTGGGATCGACCGTGATCTGCCTGCCGTCGCTGTTCGTGTTCTCGAGCTACCTCGGTCAACGCATGCGACTGGAGCAGATCCTGGTCCTCGGCTTCACCATCCCCGCGGTGGCCGCGCTGTTCAGTTTCGGCTTCGCGCCCATCGTGGCCTTCCTGCGCGCCACGATGAGCGAAGGCGACACGCAGGTTCCCTGGCGATCGATCTCCAACGTGCTGCTCGCCCTTTCGGTGCTCGCCGGCGTCGTGCAGCTGTGGCGCACCTGGCTCGCTGCGCGCAATGCGGCGCCTTCGAATCTGTTCGCGATGGTGCTCCTGGTATGGCACGCGGTGTTCCTGCACGTCCTGTGGCGCATGGGAACCGTCCTGCACCTCGGCGGATGATCCGCGGCGCGCTGACCACGCTGACCTGCTCGGCGCTGTACGGATTCGCGCTGGGCTCGGCCCACAGCGAGCTGTACGCCACGCGCAATCTGGTCAAGTTTCCGCTGTTGATCGTGATCACCGGCGTCGTGTGCGCCCTCGCCTACTGGATCGTGGCGCGAGCCTTCGCCCCGATGCTCTCCTTCCAGGCCGTGCAGCGCGCGACCGGACGGTTGTTCCACGACATGTCCGTGCTCCTGGCGAGCCTCTCGCCCGCCGTGGCCTTCCTGGCCTGGACCTCGCGCGCGACCGACGACGGAATGCTCGGTTCCTACGATTCGTTCCTGGCGTTCAACGTGGCCATCGTCGCCGTCGCCGGCTCGCTCGCGCTGCTGCGCCAGACGCGCGCCTTGTTCACCCAGTACGGCCTCGCGCCCGCGCCCGCGAAGCTCCTGGTCGGTCTGTGGCTGGTCCTCTCGCTGGGCGTCGGCGGGCAGGCAGCTTTCGTGATGCGGCCGTTCTTCGGTTTCCCGGCGACGCGCGGAAACACACCGCCCTTCTTCGTCGGCGCGGAGCCCGATCTGCGCGGCGCGACCAACTTCTACGAAGCGGTGTGGCAGACCATCCGCCGACCGCGGCTGCCGAGCTGGCTCGACGCGGGCGCGCGCGAGCAGAAGAAGTGATCACGGTGCGTGTTGTCGGCCGTGTCGGAACCAGGCGTCGACAATGTGGCTCGAAGCCGATCCTCCGCGATGGCACGACCGTGATTCCTTGGGAGCTCGACGAGAAGATCAAACTGGTGGCGGCGGAAGGGCAGAAGAACTCGCGGGAGACGCGCTCCATCGGCGGCGGCGTGGTGACGCTCTCCAGACTGCAGCCAGGTCTCTACACGCTGAAGTTGCCGCAGATCCCCGGTTACCTGCCCGTTCCCGACGAAATGGTTCGCCTCGAGACGGGCGTAGTGATCGAGCACGTGGTGCAGCTCGTGCGTGAGCACTGAAAGAGCGCGCAGAGTTTGCGCCGCCCCGCACCGCGTGATTCCGTCCGCACGCGAAATGCAGCCGTTGGCCATCGACCCGGAAATGAATTCATCCCTGCTTGTCCCTACGAAATCATGTCCGCGCGTCCATGAATGGCTTTATCGCGTCCCATTGCGGGCGATGAACTCAAACTGAACCTGGGAGATGAGATCGACGTCTGGCACGGACCCCCGATTGCCTTAGCATCTCGCCTGGCGATACCGCCCATTCCACGAAGGAGATACTCATGAAAGCACTGGTCTCGATTCTCGCTCTCTGTGCGCTCGGCGCTTTGCCGTTGATCGCTCAGGAAAAGAAGCCCGACAACAAACCGGCTCCCGCGCCCGCACCCGCGAAGACCGAGCCTTACAAGATCGGCTCGGTGGTCGACGAGAAGCTCGCGCTGAAGGATCTCGACGGCAAGGAGATCACCTTCAAGGAATTGCGCGGCAAGGTCGTCTTCGTCCACTTCTGGTCGAAGGACTGCCCCTTCGAGAAGCTCGCCGACCCGAAGACGGTCGCGCTGGCGGAACGCTACAAGGGCAAGGACGTCGTGTGCCTCGCGATCGACGCGAACTCGACCGAGTACGGTCCGGAGCCGGCGAAGGACGCCAAGCCCGAGGAAAACTACAAGGAAATCCGCAAGCACCTCACCGAGAAGAAGATGAACTTCCCGGTGTACATCGACCGCGGCAACAAGATCGCTGACCTGTTCGGCGCTCAGCACACGCCGCACTGCTACGTGATCGACCAGAAGGGCGTTCTGCGCTACATGGGCGGCCTCGACAGCGATGGCATGACCGAGACCGGCGAGAAGACGCAACAGTACGTGCGCGACGCGGTCGACGCCGTGCTCGCGGGCAAGGAAGTCGCGACCAAGGAATCGAAGCCTTACGGTTGCGGCATCAAGCGCGCCGCCAAGCCGTAGGACCTCCGTTGCGACGCTTCATCGCCGCGCTCCTCGCCTGCTCAGTGCTCCTGGCCTGTGAGGCGGAGGTCGAGGAACAGGCCGCGGTGGTGAAAGTCGAGCCGTCGGTCACGATCGCCGGCCTGGAAGGAATCGACGCCGTGCTCGCGCAACAACGCGGGCACGGCGTCTTGCTCAACTTCTGGGCGCTGTGGTGCGCCCCCTGCGTCGCCGAGCTTCCACACTTGATGGAGGTCGCGCGCGAATACGAAGCCAAGGGCGGCCGCGTCGTGCTCGTGTCGTACGACATCATGGTGCCGGGCGCAAAGCGCGAAAAGGCGCTCGCCGACGTGCGCGCATTCGCGAAGGAGCGCGGGATCGGAGTTCCGATCGTGATCTACGAGGCGCCGAATTACGAGACGATCAACGAGCACTTGAATCTGCCTGGCGGCGTGCCCGTGACGCTGGCGATCGACGCGAACGGCAAGGTTGTCGACATGCAGGACGGGGAAACCGACAAGGCGCGGTTCGTTCAGTTGATGGAGAAGGCTCTCGGGGCGAACTGAGCGTTTGAACTCTTGCTCGATTCGCCGAATTCGGGCGGCGCGCGTGCGCGAACCTTCACATCGGCTTCCCGCATTGCTGGCTGAACTTCGCGTCCTCTTCGTTCAATTTGCCGCAGGCTCGGCACTTGAGCATCGTGACTCGCTGCGGCGCCGTCCCGAGTTTCACGTCGGCAGCGTCGAGCGCGTCTTTCACCATGCCGCCGGCCATGCGGCTGTAGGGCTCGAGCTCGTCCCTCGCCTAATCAGGGTTCAGGAGGACGCCGCTGCCGGCGAGTCCGCGCGATCCGATCGAGCGCAGGAATCCTCCGACGATGAGCAGTCCCATCCCGCCGACCGCGCGCAACAAAAAGTTCTGGGCACTGTCCTTCATGTCGGAGAAGTCTCCGAAGTTCAGCGCCATGATCACGAAGTTCGAGAAAAACAGGATCCCGCCGATGATCATCAGCGCGAGCCCGAAGTAATACAGCGTCTTGCGGCCTTCCGAGATCTGACTGGTCATTGGTTTCTTTCGCTGGGTCGGCTCGATCCGCGACGTGACTGGCGCTACGCGGCCGCCGGGGCGTGATTCATCCTAGCTGCGCACGCAGATCGCGTCCGCCCCTGTGCCCAGCGCGCGCGCCCCGAGGCTTGCAGGACATGACGCTGCGCGTTCCCTGAGGTACAAGGAGCGTGGCATGCCGAGCCAGGATCCTCCGTCCGCCAGCTCGCGCATCGAGTCGATCGACTGGCTGCGCGGGTTGGTGATGATCCTGATGCTGCTCGACCACGCGCGCGACTTCATCCACCAAGGCGGGTTCGACCACGACCCGCTCGACGCAGCGACGACCACTCCGGCGCTGTATTTGACGCGCTGGGTGACGCATCTGTGCGCCCCGACTTTCGTGTTCCTCGCGGGCGTCTCGGCGCGGCTGCAGCTCCGTCGCGGGCTCGCGCCGCAAGCCCTTTCGCGATTCCTGCTGACGCGCGGCCTGTTCCTCGTCGGCCTGGAACTCTTCATCCTGCACCCGTTGATGTTCGGGTTGGATTTCGAGCCGCTCGCCTTCTTGCAGGTGATCTGGGCCCTCGGCTGGTCGATGGTCGTGCTCGCCGGCCTGGTGTTCGCGCCGCTGTGGCTCGTCGCGCTGTTCGGCGCGGCGCTGGTGCTCCTGCACAATCTTTTCGACGGGATCCAGGT
>DATHET010000220.1:0-10071 GCA_035490315.1 Planctomycetota bacterium | reverse complement strand
TGGAGCAGCTCCAGCCTGCCTCGTACGAAGACGTCCTCAGGCGGCGAGGGGACCCGGGTCAGCTCGATCGGGTAGGAAGGAGAGCTCGGTTCCAGGAGCAGGGCACGCGAGATCGCCATATCGACAGGACCTGTCGAACCGCGCCTGACGGCCCGAAATCTTCGTAAGACATCGGTTCGGCCGAGACGCAGGTGCGGCGAGCGGACTCGAGCGCCGGCCGCTTAGGATGTGGCCCGACCCATCCATGCTTCGCCAGATCTTCGCCATCCTGTTCTTCGCTTCCTTGCTCGTCGCCGCGCCGCAGACGCAAGGCGCCGGCGCCGATTCCAAGTCGCCGCAGGGCAAGACCGCCGTGATGCGCCTGGACGGCGAGGACATCAGCTGGGACGAGTACTCGCACTGGCTGATCGAGAACTTCGGCGCCAAGCTCGCGACGAATTTCGCGGGCGACCACCTGATCGAGCGCGAGGCAGATCGCCGCGGTATCCAGGCGGAGCCTTTGGAAGTCGAAAGCGAGCTCGAGCAAGAGCTGAAGGTCCGCATCGACGGGGCCTTCCTCGGCTCGAAGGACGGCTGGCTCGCGGAGCTCGCGCGCACCCAGCGTTCCGAGGCCGGAATCCACACCCAGCGCACTCAGGAGCTGCGGATCGATCTCTTGACGCGCAAGACCGTGGCCGTGGACCGCGTCGTGCCCGAAGTGAAGATCGTGCGCGAGTGGGAACTCTCCTACGGCCGGGGCGGCCGCGCCTATGACCTGTCGATGCTGCAGGTGCGCTGCGAATTCTTGACTCCGGCCAACGACCTGCCGAACGCGACCAAGGAAAAGCTGCGCCAGGAAGAGATCGATTCCAAGCAGCGCCGAGCGCTCGAGCTGCGCGAACGGATCGTGAAAGGCGGCGACTTCGCCTCGATCGCACGCGAGGCGAGCGACGACGAGTCCTCGCGCGGGAGCGGCGGCAAACCGCTGCACGGCTTCCACCACTACGGCTGGCCGAAGTCCTTCCTGGACGCGCTGGACCAGCTCAGCCTCGCCGAAGTCTCTCAACCCATCTACGCCAAGGGCGGCTGGTGGATCGTGCGCGTCGATGGTCTGCGCCTCACGCCGCTCGAGCAGGTGCGCGGTGAATTGGTGGCGCGCCTCGAGCAGCGCGGGCCAGAGCAGGACGAGACGGGCAATTTCCGCAACGCGCTGGTCGATGCCGCGCGCGTCGAGATCCTCCCGACCTTGTTCGGCGAGCCTGCGGGCGATGTCGAGCGCTCGGGCGCTGCTCCCGGGCTGTCGATCGACGGCGAGCCGATCTCGCGCAGCACCTACGCTCAGTGGATGCTGCGCACGCGCGGCGAGTCGAGCTGGCCCAACTTCGTCGAGCACCGGGTCGTGTTCAACGAAGCCCACCGGCGCGGCGTCGAAGTGGCCGACGCCGAAGTCCGCGCGCGCAGCGAGGACTTCGTGCGCAGGCTGATCCTGGAGAACCACCAGGGCAGCCGCGAGGCCTGGCTCGCCACGCTGAAGATCAAGGGCCGCGAAGAAGGCCTTTTCATGCACGACCTGGACGTTCGCATGCGCATCGAGCTGATGTGCGAGCGACTGATGATGCTCGACCGCACGATCACGCCCGAGGCGGTTCGCGCGCGATTCGAGGACGTCTACGGCAAGGACGGGAAGCTGATCAAGGTGCGCATGATCCTGCTCAACGTGCCCTTGTCTCCGGGCCCCGCGGAGGAAACTCGCGAGCAGATGAGCGCGCGTCTGGAGGCTTCCAAGCTTGCCGTGCGCGCGAAGGCCCAGGCCCTGGTCCAGTCGGTGCGCGACGGAGCGGATTTTTCCTCGCTCGCGCGCCAGCATTCGAACGAGCCGGTCAGCGCGGCTCGCGGCGGCATCCTCGAGGGGCGATTCCGCTCCGAGGTCTGGCCCGAGTCGATCGCCTCGAAGGTCATCGCCCTGGACGTCGGCGGCGTGAGCGACGCGCTGGAGTTCGGCAGCAGCTTCGTCGTGCTGCAAGTGATCTCGCGCGAGGCCGTGTCCTTCGACTCGGTCAAGTCCGATCTCGAAGCCGAGATGCGCAGCGAGCCGCCGCCGCGTTCGGACCTCAACATGTACCGCAATGTCCTGGTCAAGAAGGCGAAGGTCGAGATCCTGCCGGGCATGAATCCCTGAGCGACTCGCGCTGGGCAGGACGAAAGCGCCGCCAGGAAAAAACCAATCCGCCCCGCGCGGAGCGCGAGGCGGATTGAATCAGACAGACCAGTCTTCGCCGCTGTGCGCGGCAGGGCTCAGGGTGTCGCGGCGACCGGCTCCGAGGGCGTGGGCTGGGTCACCGTGGTGAAAGCCAGCTCCTCCGCGCCTTCGATCGCCGTGACCTTGACCACCAGACCCTCGCGGGTTTCCGCGCGCAACAACTGCTCGGCCAGGGGGTCCTCGACGAAGCGTTCGATCGCGCGCCGCAGCGGGCGTGCTCCGAAGTCCTCGGTGAAGCCCTTCTTGATCAGGAAATCGCTCGCTGCCTGATCCATCGTCAAGCTCACGCCGCGTTCCTTGAGCCGCTGGAGCACCTCGGCCAGTTGCAGGTCGATGATGCGCCGCAGGTCGTCGGCGGTCAGCGCATTGAAGATGATCAGTTCGTCGACGCGGTTGAGGAACTCGGGCCGGAAGTGGCGCTCGACTTCGATCATCACGTCGCCGCGCATCTTCTTCTTGCGATCGTCGCCTGTCTGCAGCTGATCGCTCTTGCCGAAGCCCAGGCCTGCGCCCGCCTTGAGCGCATGCGAGCCGAGGTTCGAGGTCATGATCAGGATCACGTTGCGGAAGTCGACGTGGCGACCGAAGGAATCGGTCAGTCGGCCTTCCTCCATGATCTGCAGCAGCATGTTGAACACGTCCGGGTGGGCCTTCTCGATTTCATCGAGCAGCACCACCGAGTACGGACGCCGGCGCACCTTTTCCGTCAGCTGGCCGCCCTCTTCGTAGCCGCCGTAGCCCGGAGGCGCGCCGACCAGTCGCGAGGCGTTGTGCTTCTCCATGTACTCGCTCATGTCCATGGTGATCACGGCGTCTTCCGAGCCGAACATGAACTTGGCGAGCTGCTTGCACAGGTAGGTCTTGCCGACGCCCGAAGGCCCCAGGAAGACGAACGATCCCATCGGACGGCGCGGGTCCTTCAATCCCGAACGCGAGCGGCGCACGGCGCGCGCGATCGCCTTGATCGCCTCGTCCTGGTGGATGACCACGCGGCCCATCTCGGCTTCCATCGCGAGCAGGCGCTCGGCTTCGGCCTTCTCGAGGCGGGTCAGGGGAATGCCGGTCATCTTGGACACGGTTTCCGCGATCACCTCGGCGTCGACGATGCCGATCTCCTCGCGCGAGGCCTGCTCGGCGCGCCACTCCTTCTGCATCTCTTCCTTCTTCTTGCGAAGCTGGTAGGCCTGATCGCGCAGCTGCGCGGCCTTCTCGAAGTCCTGGGCCGTCACGGCCTCGTCCTTGGCGCGGTCGAGGCGCTCGATCTCGGCCGAGATCTCCTTCAAATTCGGCGGCGGGACCATCGACTTGATCCGCACGCGAGCGCCGGCCTCGTCCATCACGTCGATGGCCTTGTCCGGGTGGAAGCGGTTGTTGATGTAGCGCGTCGACAGCTCGACCGCGGTCTCCAGGGCCTCGTCGGTGAACTTGACGCGGTGGTGAGCCTCGTAGCGGTCGCGCAGACCCTTGAGGATCGCCACGGTCTCGGTCGGCGAGGGCGGTTCGACGTTGACGGCCTGGAAGCGGCGCTCGAGCGCGCCGTCCTTCTCGATGTGCTTGCGGTATTCGTCGAGCGTGGTCGCGCCGATGCACTGGATCTCGCCGCGCGACAGTGCGGGCTTGAGCACGTTCGAGGCGTCGATCGCGCCCTCGGCTCCGCCGGCGCCGACCAGGGTGTGCAGCTCGTCGATGAACAGGACCACGTCGCGGACGCGGCGCACCTCGGTCATCACGGCCTTGATGCGCTCCTCGAACTGGCCGCGGTACTTCGTCCCGGCGACCATCAGCGCGAGGTCGAGCACGACCATGCGCTTGTTGCGCAGGATCTCCGGCACTTCGTTGTCGATGATGCGCTGCGCGAGTCCTTCGACGATCGCGGTCTTGCCCACGCCGGGCTCGCCGAGCAGCACTGGATTGTTCTTGGTGCGGCGCGAGAGGATCTGCACGACGCGCTCGATCTCGTTGGCGCGACCGATCACCACGTCGAGCTTGCCCTGGCGCGCGAGCTCGGTCAGGTCGCGACCGAAGGCGTCGAGCGCGGGAGTCTTCGACTTGCCGCCCGATCCACCGCCGCCGCCGCCACCGCCGCCGCCCTTGCCACCTTCCGTCGAGCCGCTCGAGGGCGTCTCGCCGCTGGCGCTCTCTTCCTCTTCTTCTTCACCGGAGTCGGCGCCGAGGAACTCGAGCACTTCCTCGCGAACGTCCTCGAGCTTGACGCCGAGGTTGAGCAGCACCTGCGCGGCGATGCCCTCGTTCTCCTTGATCAGCCCGAGCAGCAGGTGCTCCGTTCCGATGTAGTTGTGGCCGAGGTTCGAGGCCTCCTCCATGGAGAGCTCGAGCACCTTCTTCGCCCGAGGCGTGAAGGGCAGCTGACCCATGGTGACCATGGTCGGGCCGGTCTTGACGATCTTCTCGACCTCCGCACGGATCTTGTTCAGGTCGATCGCCATGTTCTTCAGGACATTGGCAGCGACACCTGATCCCTCTTGCACCAGGCCGAGCAGGATGTGCTCTGTGCCGAGGTACTCGTGGTTGAACCTCTGGGCCTCCTGGCGGGCCAGGTTCATCACCTTCTTGGCGCGGTCGGTGAAGCGATCGAACATTGCGTTTCCTTGTTGCGTTCGCTGGTCGGGTTCCGCGATCTGCGGTTCCCGACCAGGGGGGAGTTTGAGAGGGTTCTCTGAGGTCTGGCTTTTCGTCCTTCAAGGCCTCGGAGGTTGATCGGCGGTCGCGAACGGACCCGATTGGGATGTTAGTGATGCCCAGGGCCGCGGTCCAAAGCGCGTTCGAGGCACATTCCCTTCAGATCGCGCAGCATGCCAGGTTCCGGCACGCGAGCCCGGGCTTCCTGCGAAAAGTGCCCGGCTGGGCAGTGGCCAGGGCCGGGTCAGGAGGATTGCAGCGACTTGAGCTCGTCGCGCAAACGGGCAGCTTGCTCGTACGCCTCCTGGCGTATCGCGGCCTCGAGTTCCTTCTGCAACTCACTCATGCGGCGCGAACGTTCGAGGCCGGCGGCGTCCTGGCCCGGGAGACGACCCACGTGCGCCGTCGCGCCGTGGATGCGTTCGAGCAGCTCGCGCGCGTGGGCGCCGAAGACCTCGTAATCCTTCGGGCAGCCCATGCGTCCTTTCTGGCGGAACTCGAGCAGCGTCATGCCACAATCCGGGCATTGGATCGTCGGCTCGCGGCGGCTGCGCTGCGCCGAGGCGTGCAGTAGCTTCAAGATCTCCTGCGGCGATTTCTTCAGCGCCGGATTGTGCGGCAGGTTCTGGCCCTGGGCGCACGCATCGCACAACTCCTGCTCTCGAACCTGGACCACCGTCGTGGGGTCGTCGCCGTGGACGAGCTCGGTGACGAGCACCGTCGCTTGAGCCTGCTGACAACTGGAACAAACCTTCATGGATGACGGAGGCGGCGCAGGGAGCGCGCAAGAGGTGGAAGTGGACGTCCGGTGACGCGATCCAGCTCACTCATTCTTAGCATCCTTCTCGGCAAACCTCACCGGTCCGATCCAGGGCCGGTCACCGATCTTTCCACGGCCTGGTCCTGAAATCGACCTTGAGCGACCGGGAAGGGGGGTGGCGACGCCTGCGAGGACGGGTCGAGCGGGGGCAGGGCAGCGCGGAAGGCCAAGGCGCGGTCGCGGAAATTCCGGTACTGGTCGAAGCTCGCGCACGCGGGCGAGAACAGGATTTCGTCGCCGGGGAGCGCTCGGGCGAAGGCTTCGCGCACGGCGTCCTCGAGTGTGACCACGGCGACGGCGGGCAGATCCGCCGCGGCGAAGCCAGCTCGGAAGGTCTCGGCTGCAGCGCCGAATCCGACCATGCAGCGCAGATCGGCGCGCGCTTCCTCGATCAGCGCGTCCAGCGGCAATCCGGCCTTGGGCTGACCGCCGCACAAAAGGACCAGCGGCCGATGGCGCGAGCGCAGCGCCGCGATCGTCGAGTCGGGAGTCGTCGACACGCCGTTGTCCCAGACGCGGTGTCCGCCGCGCAGGCCGAGATCCTGGAGCCGGTGCTCCAGGCCGAGCAGCGTCGCCACGCCGGCCGCCAGTTTTTTCGGATCCGCGCCCAGGGCGCGCGCGGTTGCCAGGGCCGCGAGGGTGTTGTCCTGCTGGAAAGCGCCGGGAAGCGCGAGGTCACTCGCTCGCCCGAGGCACTCGTCATCCAGGCGGAATTCGCCGCCGCGAAGCCTGACGCGCACGTCGAGGGCTCCCGCCGTCGTAAAGAAAATCGTGCGACCGAGCGGCGGACGCCAGCGCGAGGTCCGCGGGTCGTCGGCCGAGAGCATCACGATCGTGGAAAGCGTCGCGAACTCGAGGATGCGTCGCTTGGCGGCCTCGTAGGCCTCGACCGTCCCGTGGCGCTCGAGGTGATCGGCGAGCACGTTGGTGCAGCAGACCGCGGCGACCTTGGTGGCGAGCGCGTGCACTCCGTCGGCAGCCGGCGGTGTCATGGCCTCGAGCTGGTAGGACGAGATCTCGAGCACCACCCAGTCGTCGCGCTCGAGCCGATCGAGCGAGCCGAGCAGAGAGCGACCGATGTTTCCGCCGACCTGCGAGGAAAAACCCGCCGAGCGCAGGAAATGGTCGATCGCGTGGCTGGTCGAGCTCTTGCCTTGCGTGCCCGTGACCAGGACCACCCGCGCGCGGACAGCTTCGAGGAACAGCTCGATCTCCGAGGTGATCGGCACGGCTGCCCTGCGCGCCGCCGCGAGGAAAGGACTGCCCGGTGCCACCGCCGGGTTGGCGACCACCAGGTCGGTGTCGGTGAAGTCGCTTTCGCGGTGGCTGCCGAGCTCGAATCGGATGGCCAGCCCATCGAGGGCCTGGATCGATTCGCGCAGCTTGTCGGCGGGCCGCTGGTCGGTGACCGTGACTCGCATGCCGAGCCTGGCGAGGTAGCGCGCGGTCTCGACTCCGCCCCCGAACAGCCCCAGGCCCATGACCGTCGCGCGACGGCCTCTCCAATGGGCGTGGAGCGAGCTCACGCTCCGCCTCCCGCGGAGGGCGGCTCCGGCTTGGGCGGGGGAGTGGGCTCGGGAGGAACGGGCTCGATCGCGCCCGCCGGCTCGCGCGGCAGAGTCAGCACGGGCTTCTGCTTGACCTTCGGGCCGTCCGGGCCGGCGCGGCGCAGGGTCTCCGCGCGCTGCATGACCTCGACCAGGTCGGGCGAGGCGACGCGCGTGTCGCCCGCCACCATTTTCACTTTCAGCCTGTGGCGGTCGTGCCAGCCGATGGGAAAGATGATCTCGCTGAAGATGTCGAGCGGAAACCTGCCGAACCAGGGCGGCTTGACCTTGACCGGTTGCGAGTAGGTCACGTAGCCCTCGAGGTAGAGGGTGACCCGGCGCGTGCCGTAGTCCTTGAACGGAACGTGGGCCGGTGTCTTGACCGCGAGCAGGGTGTCGTCGAGGCGGATCTGGGCTCCGGGCGGGTCGCTGCTGATGATCAGCTCGCGCTGCGCGCGGCAGGCCTGGGCTCCCAGGCCCAGCGCCACGGCGAGCGCGGCATTCGAGGCTGATTTCAGACGCATGGGGGGCGCGGCAATCGCGCGAGGCTTTCGAGAATCGCTCGAAGGCCCGCGCAGATCAAGCGGGAAGCGCCTGATGCCGCGGATGGCGGAGTGGGCGGGATTCGAACCCGCGGTCCCCAAAAAGGAGACACCAGATTAGCAATCTAGCGCATTCGGCCACTCTGCCACCACTCCGCAGGGGTCCGTGAGGGGCGACGAGCTTACGCAGGCGCTCCCGGGGGTACAAGGAAACTGCGAGAGACACGGAGCTGAATGCGCGCCATGGACAGCTCATGAGTGTCCGGCCCTGGGCGCTGGCAAGAATCCAATCGCTACGATGGCCGACCATGTTCGCGATGAAACTCCAGAGTTCGGACTCGAATCGGACGCGATCATCCACGCGCCGGCCTGGGCGTTTGCGCGCGATGATTTTCGTCGCCCTCGCCAATCTGGCCCTCGCCTGCTGGGTCGGAGCTTCCTACCTCGATGACCTGCCGACGAATCCCGAGCCGCGACTCTGGTTGTTCGCGCACCTTGGACTGGTCACTTCGCTGCTGACCCTGGTGCTCCTGCCGAGCTCGGGTCTGGCCCTGGCAGCCCTCTCGCGCATCTCCGATCGCACGTTCCTCGTGCTGCAGACCGTGATCTGGTCCTTGTTCCACATCACGCTGTTCATCGACACGCGCGTGTTCGGGCTCTACCACTACCATTTGAATGGAGCGGCGTGGAACCTGCTGACCACGCGCGGTTCCCAGGACTCCTACCACCTCGGGCCGCGGATCTGGGCGCTGGGCACCGGCATGTTCGTGATCTTCTCCCTGGGTGAGTGGCTCCTGTGGAAGCTTGCCTGGCTGCGCATCGAGCGCACCGAAGGCCGCGGAACGTTGCGCAACGCGGTGGCCTGGATCTTCCTTTTCGCCCTGTCGATCGGCGTCGAGAAAACGATCTACGCGGACGCGGACCTGACTCGCGATCGCGAAGTGGTCGCCCTGTCGCAGCTGTTTCCGGTGTACCCGCGCTTGTCCGTCGCCGACCTGTGGCCGCGCGATCCCAACGCCGGCCCTGACGCGCCCGATGTCGCCGTGCGCTACGAGGGTGCGCGGCTCGCGCAGGCTTCGGAGGCGATCAAGCTGCCTGCGGACGGGCCGCGGCCGAACATCCTGATCCTGGTCGTCGATTCTTGGCGGCGCGACATGCTCGACGCGGAGGTGACGCCCAGGCTGTGGGAGTTCGGCAAGGGCGCGCGACGTTTCGACGACCATCTGTCCGGGGGCAATGCGACGCGCTTCGGACTGTTCTCACTCCTGTACGGCCTTCACGGCTCGTACTGGTGGCCGGTGCTCGAGGAGCAACGCCCGCCGCTCTTGCTCGGCGCGCTGCAGGCCGCGGGTTATCGCAGCCGGGTCTTTTCCAGCGCCTCGATGGAGTTCCCGGAGTTCCGTCGCACGGCCTGGGTCTCGATCCCCGGCGACGTCGAGGACAATTTTCCTTCGACGCGGCGCGCCGAGCGCGACCAGCTGCTCGGCGAGCGCTTTGCCGAATGGCTCCCGGAGACCCTGGCGACCGGCAAGCCCTTCTTCGCCTTCGCTCTGCTCGATTCTGCGCACCAGACCTACGACTTCCCTGCCGGTGAGGCACCGTTCAAGCCCTACGCCGAGGAGCTCGACTACCTGGAGATGGCCCGCACCCACGATGGCCTGCTGCGCGAGCAGGTGCGCAATCGCTACAAGAATGCGCTGCACTACGTCGACAGCGTCGCCGGCTCGATGCTCGACGCCCTCGAGAGCAGCGGGCAGCTCGAGAACACGATCGTCTTGATCACCGGCGATCACGGCGAGGAGTTCGCCGAGCACGGCCACTGGGGTCACACGTCGAACTTCGCGCCGGAACAGGTCGAGGTTCCGCTCCTGCTGCGCGGCCCGGGTATTCCGGCCGGCGTCGAGACGCGCCCGACATCGCACGTCGACGTGGCCGCCACGCTGCTCGAAGCTTGCGGACTTCCGCCGGCCCAGCGCCGCTCGTGGACCCTGGGCCTGAACCTGCTCGCTCCGCTGAAGACTCGCGATCGCGTGATCGCCGGCTGGGGCGAGCTCGGGCTGTGGACCGACGACGGCATTTTCCGCGTGCCCCTGGCAGCCGATCGTCCGCTCGAGCTCGCGGCCTACGACGCCAATTGGTGTCTGCTGCACGATCAGGATCGCGTGATCGCCCTGCAGGCCGGAGCCCTCGCGGAACTTTCGCGCGATTGCGCGAGGTTCCTCGACCTGTCGAGCACGGCGATCGCCCGAGGTTCGCAGTGAACAAGGGCGCGGATGATTCCAT
>DATHET010000219.1:0-5276 GCA_035490315.1 Planctomycetota bacterium | reverse complement strand
GATCGGGCCCGCCCCACGACTCGCCCATGTGCGACCGGGTGTCGACGGCTCGTTCGAAATCCGCGGTTGCGCCGACGTCGGACACACCCTCGAAGTGCACCAGGGCAACTCCGGGCGCGTGAGCTTTCCGATTGCTCAGCGCAAGGACGTCCATCCGGGCGGACCCGAGCTGGTGATCGCGATCGAGCCGTCCTCACTGGCCCCGTGCAGGTTGCGCGGTCGCTTCGTCGACGAAAGGAATCAACCTATCGCAGGAATCGAGTACTTCCCCGGGCGCGCCGACGTCAATGGAGCTCCAGTCCTCATCGCGGACGCGGAGGGAAGATTCGACGTCGGGCCGGTGCCTCCGGGAAGGTATGGGATCGGCGTGTACGCGGCGGGCTTCGCGCCTTTCTCGGCCGAGCAGATCGACGTCGCAGCGGGCTCGGATTTTGACTTCGGCGATCTGCATCTCCAGCGCGGCGGAACGATCGTGGTTCACCTGGCCCGCGATCCGGCTCTCCTCGGGACGGCGCTCAACCTGTACGCGATGAAGCCTGGCTCTGGATCTTCTTTCTCTTTGCCGGTGCTCGACGACCTGGCACGCTCGCCGGTGCTTGCACCTGGAGAGTATCTGGTAGAGGTCCTCGGTCACGCGGAACAGAAGGTCGCGCAGCGCACCGCGCGTGCCACGGTCCGCACCGGCGAAGAAACGAGCGTCGATCTGCGCGCGGATTCCGGAGCGCGCGTCAAGGTCCTGATCACGCCGCCAGGCAGCGAGCAGGCCGTGGTTCAAGCCTTCGATGCCGCGGGCACGCTCCTCTGGGAGGGTCAGGGCTGGCAGACTGCAAGCCTGGTCCTGGCGCTCCAGACCGTTCGGCTCGTGGCGCGCGATGAAGCTGGTCGCAGCGCGGAAGCATCTTTTTCGTCGCTCGCGGGCATCCCCGGCGGAGTGTTGACTCTGGGATTGAAGTAATCGGCGAACGAGTCTCCGCCTGAGCGGCTCGAGCAAGTTCGCGCTGCGCGCACCGCGGGCTGAAACCGAGCCGGATTCGGGCTCGAGCTACGAAAGAATGCCCGAGTCGTCGTCGCGTGATTGCTCCAGCACGATCGTTCATTAGGATCGCGCGGATGAGTCGACTCCTGATCGCCGCCGCGCTGCTCTCCGCCCTCGCGTCCTGCAGTGATTCTTCCGGGGCGCGGCTCGAGTTCGTCGACGTGGCCCGCGCGAGCGGGATCGACCTGGTCAACGTCAGCGGCGATCCGCGGCGCTGGTACATCATCGAGTCCAACGGCAATGGCGCGGCGTGGATCGACTACGACGTCGACGGCGACATCGATCTCTTCCTCGGCAACGGCGGGCACCTCGACTACATCGACGACGGAAAACGACTGAGCGTTCGCAATGACGCACATTCGAAGCTGTATCGCAACGACGGTGGCATGAAGTTCCACGACGCGAGCGCCGAGGCCGGGCTCGACCGCAAGGACTGGATGAACGGAGTCGCGGTTGCCGATGCCGACAACGACGGCGACAGCGATCTGTACCTCGCTTGCTTCGGGAAGGACGTGTACCTGCGCAACGACGCGGGCCACTTCGTCGATGCGACGGCCGAGAGCGGACTGGGCAACGCGAAGTGGGGAGTTTCCGCGGCCTTCGGCGACGCGGACAACGACGGCGATCTCGATCTGTACGTCGCCAACTACTGCGAGTTCGAACTCGACAATCCTCCTGACGGCGGGAAGCGCGAGAAACTCGAGGGCGTCGAGGTCGGTTGGGGACCGGAAGCGGAGAACAAGCAGGGCTTCAATGTCGGCGCGCCCGATGTGTTCTTCGAGAATCTCGGCAAGGGACTCTTCGCCGAAGCGACGGCGAAGTTCGGGCTGTCGCTGGAGAAGCCGCTCTGCTCCTACGGGGTCGTGTTCAGCGACGTCGATCGCGATGGATGGCAGGACATCCTGGTCGCGAACGATCTGCAGCCCTCGAATCTGTTCCACAACGATGGGCACGGGCACTTCAGCGAAGAGGGCCTGGCTCGCGGTTTCGCGATGAACGCCGCCGGGGCGCCGACGGGAGCGATGGGACTCTTCGTCGACGACGTCGACGGCGATGGCGACTTCGACGTGCTGCGCACGAACTTCGATTTCGAGGCGAATTCGCTGCTCGTCAACGACGGCAAGGGCAATTTCAAGGATCAGGGCGACGCCTTCGGGTTCGCGAGGCCTTCGATCGACAAGCTCGGGTGGGACGGAGGATTCTTCGACGCTGACCACGACGGGGATCTCGACGCGCTGGTCGCCAACGGGCATGTCTATCCGCAGTCGGCGCAGATCAAGATGGGCGCGTGGAAGCAGCCGACGCAGCTGTTCGAGGGATTGCGCGACGACAAAGGAGGGATGCGCTTCGTCGACGCGACTTCGCGGGCAGGCTCTGGTCTCGCGGGGACTCAGTCTGCGCGCGGCGTGGCGCTCGGCGATCCCGACAGCGACGGCGACATCGACGCGCTGGTGATCGACGTCGACGAGCAACCGCGATTGCTCGAGAACCGCAGCGCGCGTCAGGGGTACGGAGTTTCCGTGCGCACACTTGGCTCGCGCTCGAACCGGGACGGATACGGGGCGCTGATCACGGTCAAGGCCGGCGGCCGAAGCTTTGTTCGGGAATCGCGGACTTCCAGCGGTCTGTACTCCGCGAACGATCCGCGCATCCATTTCGGCGTGGGGCGCGTCGAGTTCATCGATTCGATCGAGGTGCGCTGGCCCTCGGGGGCGATCAGCGTGATAGAAAAGCCGGCGCCGGATAGTTTGCAGATCGTGAAGGAACCCATGGAGACCAAGAAATGAGAGTCGCGCTCGTCTTCCCGCCTCAGGGGCATTTCACGCAGCCGTATCTGTCGCTGCCTTCGCTCGCGGCGTTTTTGCGTGCGAATGGGATCGTGGATGTGCACACGATCGATGCGAGCATCGAGTCGTACGATCACTTTTTGAGCCGGGCGCGGTTGGCGCGGTCGTTGGAGAGGGTCCAGGCGCAGGCGGGGCTCGAGGAGCTCGAGCTGCGCGAGGGACTCGATTTCTCAGGGATGGAGCGGTATCAGCGGCTGTCCGAGCTGGCTTTGATTGGTCAGGACGTCGTCGACAACATCGAGGAAGCGAAGCGCGTGTTGCGCTCGCGCGAGGATTTTTACGACTACGAGCGTTATTTGTGGGCGGGGCGCACCCTCGAGCAGGGTCTGCGATTGTTTTCGGCGGAGTTTTCGCCCTCGCGGTTGACGGCGCATGGATTCGTGACGCGGTACTCGGTCGAGCGCTCGGCGGAGATCGTTGCGGCGCTTGGCGATGAGAAGGAGAATCCGTACATCGAGTATTTCCGCGAGCACACGCTGCCCAAGCTGCAGCAGCTCGATCCGGATCTGATCGGGATCTCGGTGACCTTTCCGAGTCAGGCGATTCCGGCTTTGACGCTGTGCAAGTTGATCAAGGCGTGGAAGCCGACGGTTCACATCACGCTGGGGGGCGGATTGCTTGCCTATGTCGCGGAGAAGCTCTCGAAGCAGCCGGCGATCTGGGGATTGATCGATTCGTTCGTGATGCTCGAGGGGGAAGGTCCCTTGCTGCAGCTTGCGCAAGGCATCGAGCGCGGGGATCTCGACCTTTCGCGCATTGGGAACCTCATCTATCGCGCGGCTTCAGGTGAGATCGCCCACACGCCGCGCGCGGATCCGCTGGACATCAAGACTTTGCCGACGCCGGACTTCGATGGGTTGCCGCTCGATCTGTATTTCACGCCTGAGCTGGTGTTGCCGCTGGCGGCGACACGCGGGTGTTATTGGGGGAAGTGTGTTTTCTGCACGTTGTACACGGTCATTGGGCCGGGGTACCGCGGGCGGAGCGTGGCGCAGACGGTCGAGGATATGCAGAAGCTTTCGGCGAAGTACAAGACGCGGTACTTCTATCTGGCGATCGAGGATTTGCCGCCGAACATGGCGAAGGCGCTGCCTCAGGCGATCCTCGATGCGAAGCTGGATGTCGCGTGGTGGGCGGATGCGCGGTTGGAGCATGATGTATTTGACCAGGCTGTGTGTGATTCGCTGGCGGCGTCGGGGTGCAAGCGGCTGGCGTTCGGATATGAGAGTGCCTCGAGGCGCGTGCTCGATCGGATGTGCAAGGGGATCGATCCGGATGCGAGCATGGATCTCGTGCGGCGTGTGAGGCAGGCGGGGATCTCGGTGACGCTGTACGCGATGATCGGGTTTCCGACGGAGACGGTGGCGGAGGCGAGGGAGACGCTTTCGACGATTCTCGAGCATCGCGAGCTGATTCAGGAGGTCAGCGTGCGGGTGTTTTATCTTGATGAGACGAGTGAGATTTATAAGAGAAGGAAGGAGTTCGATATCCTCGAGGTGTATCCGGATCCGAAATCGGATCTGCAGGTTTATTACGATTTCAAGCCGGGGAGCGGGATGACCAGGCGGGAGGCGCGGGATGTGTATTTGGAATTCACGCGGGAGTTGCGGTCACATTTTCCGGTGTTTCAGAATACGAATATGCTTTATCACGAGTTGAAGAGTCATTATTTCCTGTATCTGGCGAAGCACGGGACGTGGGAGGCGCTGCGGGAGAATGTGCTCGAGCCCACCAAGCAGTTAGCGGATCCGCGCAGCTTGGATTCGCGGCCGCGGGCGTCGAATCTGGTGCGGATGATCGAGCTTGGGTTTGATCGGGCGTCGATTGATCAGCGGTTGTCGACGATTGATTCGGCGACGTTGAGGCCGAGGTATCAGTCGGATCTGGTCGAGGATGAGGATCGGAAGAGATTTGATGTCGAGATGGAGCGGGAGCCGAGGGAGGCTTCGATGTTGCTGTATGACACGCGGACGGCGGAGATTCATTGTGTGTCGCCGGCGGCGGCTCAGTTGCTCGAGCGGTGTGATGGGGTGAGGACGTTGGAGGAGGTGATTGAGATCGTGCCGAGGCCGGTGAGGGAGGAGGCCTTGCGGTGTGTCGGGGAGCTGGTGCAGCATGGGTGGATTGCGCAGGAGGTGGGGAGATGAGCGGACAGGAGAAGCAACGGAAGGATGGGGAGGAGGTGGCGCCGGCGGGTTCACCGGCGGAGTGTGTGGAGAAGGCTGCGGTGAAGACGGAGGGAGCGAAGCCGGGGATGAAGTATGTGTTCAAGATTCAGCCGGCGGATCCGAAGAGGAACTCGATTGATTTCGAGGATGTCGCGGACAAGTAGCGAGCCAGAGGCGACGGCGCTGGAACGGTCGGGAGGACTGAGAGCGCAGGCGGGATGGACG
>DATHET010000218.1:0-32091 GCA_035490315.1 Planctomycetota bacterium | reverse complement strand
TGGATGTAGAAACGCACGCCCAGGTGTTCACATGGGTGCTGAAAGTATTAGCCGAACATGGGCTGATCGAGGGCAAGACGATCGGAGTCGATGCGACAACGCTTGAAGCTAACGCCGCCATGCGATCGATCATTCGACGTGATACGGGAGAAGGCTATCAAGAGTTTCTAACCCGTCTGGCGAAGGCCTCCGGCATCGAGACGCCAACGCGAGAGGATCTGGCAAAGCTGGATCGTGAGAGGGCGAAAAAGGGTTCGAATGCAGAATGGGAACATCCCGACGATCCTGACGCGAAGATCACGAAGATGAAAGACGGGCGCACTCACTTGGCGCACAAGGCCGAGCATGCCGTCGACTTGGAAGCGGCGCGGTGCTTTCGGTGACGGTCCAAGACGCGACGCTCGGCGACTGCGCGACGATGAAGGTGACGATGGTCGCGACGATCAAGAACGTGCAGGCGGTGATCTCCGACGAGCGGTGCGAACCGAAGGTCGCGAGCAGCGCATTGACTACGTTGGTGGCGGACAAGGGCTATCACTCGAACGAGTCGATGACGATGGCGGCAGAAGTTGGATTGAAGTCCTACATCAGCGAACCTGATCGTGGAACACGTCGCTGGAAGGACAAGGAAAGCGCGAAGACCGGGATCTACGCGAACCGGCGACGCGTGCGATCCAAGCGAGGGAAGGCACTGCTGCGGCGGCGAGGCGAACTCCTGGAGCGAAGTTTCGCGCACTGCCTCGAGACCGGCGGCATGCGACGCGTGCACTTGCGCGGCCGCGCGAACATCCTCAAGCGATATCTCGTGCACGTCGCAGCCTTCAATCTGAGCTTGGTGATGCGGCAATTCTTCGGAGTGGGCACCCCGAGAGGCCTGCAAGGCCGCTTGGCGGCTCTCGCCGCGCTCTTGCGCGCCTGGCTTCAATGCCTGATCGAGATGGCGATCGCCCCGACCAGAAATCTTCGGGCATCCGAACATCGATACCTCAGCTCGACTGCACACCGCGACCCGCTCGTGCGGGTCGTTTTTTCGACGGGCTGCTAGGCGATACAGGGCGATCTGGATTCGACGGATGTGAACACGCGGGCTTGCCGTGACGGTTACGCCGCTCGCAACGGTCGCCCGACTCGTGGATCGTCCACCACTTGAGACGGACAATATGCACCGCCAAAGTTACACAAGTTCCTTCCACTCCTTAGGGTTGCATTGCTCAGAGCCGGCGGAAATCCAAGCCTTCACAGCGTGGAGGTTACTGGTTCGAGTCCAGTGCGGCCCACCATCTGAAGCCTTGCGCGGCACGCGACCGTCACATCTCGATCAGATACCGACGCTGCCCAGCAAATCCAAGCGCTCACGCCCGAGGGGAATGACCCGCGCTTTTCGGTTCGCCGAGACTTCCGAGACAGATCCGTCTGGCACGCTCTCGAGGGTTGTCACCCGTCGAGTCGCCGCGCGCTGAACACGTCCTTGATCTTGCACAGCGCGCGGTACACCGGTTGCGAACGGATCCGGCGCACGGTCTGCTCGAGATGTCGCACGTTCACGAGCAGTTCATCGCGTTCCGTCTCCAGCGTCCGCGCGTGGGCGGTCAGCTCGCGCGTTTCCGCGCGCAGCTCCTCTCGCTCCTTCTCCAGTGCTTCCGCATGGACCGCGAGATTGCGAGCGTGCCCGAGCAGCATCTGCTCGCGCTCCAGCCGGACGGCGCGCAGGGCCTCGACGTGCGTCCTGGAAAGCAGCCCGGCGAAACGCTGCAGCACGAGGTCGATCAGCCGCGCGTAATCGCCGTACTGCGTGGTCAGCGCCGAGTTCCCCACGGTCGAGCCCGCGACGTGGATGCGGTACGTGCCCAGCACCTCCGGACAATGCAGGATTGGCGCGTCGGCGAAGAAGCGGGTCGCGAACTCCCAGTCGAGCATCTGCCGCAACTCGGAGTGGTAGCCCTCGCGGATCGCGGCATGGTCCCGCCGTAGCAGGTTGAAGCTCGGCTCGCCCGTCAGGTTGAGCTCGAACCGGTGCTCCATCGCCATCTCGACCATCGTCGCGGGCGAAACGACCGTGCCGATGCGTGCGTAGAATCGCTCGAGTTGCGCGGGGTACGAGCTCTCGAAGAAATGGCCCACGATCGCGCGCGAGCGCTCGTCCGTCATGCCGAAGGCGCGATGTCCGAAGGCGAACGAGGCCTCCGGGTGATCCTCCAGCAAGCCCGCCAATCGCACGCCCCACGCGGGCGCCAGCAGGTCGTCCTGCGCGACCAGGGCGACGTACTTGCCGCGCGCCTCGAGCAACGTCCGGCTCCAGTTCCGTGCCATCCCGGCGCGCTCGTGGAATGGCAGGATGCGCAGACGCGGATCGGAGCGGCGCCGCGCGATCGCGAGCGTGTCGTCGATCGAGCGATCGTCGCCGATCAAGACCTCGATGTCCGAGAGCTCCTGCCCCAGGACGCTGTCGAGGCAGGCGTCCAGGAATTCCGCTCCGTTGTAGGTCGGCACGCAGACCGAGACCAGCGGCGCGGCGCTCAAGTGGCCCTCGCTGCGGCGAGGTGCTCGGCCACGATCGCGTCCCAGCGGGCGCAGTCGAGCGACATATCGAAGGGCAGCCGCAGCCCGGTCTCGGCGCGCTCCATCTCGCCGACGTCCGGGCTGAACTCGCGCGCCACGTCGATCTGACGCCGCCTGGGGCCGCCGAGGTGCAGTATCCCCTCGACGCCGAGCTCGATCGCCAACGCCAGGTCGGCCGCGATCCGCGGCGCGCTCAGGCGCGACGTCCATTGGTCGACGAACGCGCGCGGGTGCGGGTACCCCTCGCTGGGCACGAACGAGGTGCGCACGACGAGGTGGCGCGGGACCATGCGCGCGTAGGCTTCTCCGAGCACCTTCGTCAGCGCGTAGGCGTTGATCGGACTGGGCGGGTCGTCCTCGCGGTAGCGGCCGCGCTCGCCGTCGAACACGGCGTCCGTGCTGATGTAGACGAGCCGTGCTCCGGAGCGCGCAGTGGCACGGGCGACGTGCAGCGTGCCCTCGGCGTTGACCGCGAACGCCCGCGCCCGGTCGTCCTCGCACGGGCGCACGCCGACGAGCGCCGCCGCGTGGACGACGACGTCGTAGGCACGGCGCTCGAGTGCCGCCGCGACGGTCTCCGGCCGCAGCAGGTCGACCTCCGAGCTCGCCGGCGCGTCGCATTCGAGGACCCGTCGCAGCTCGCGGCCGAGCCGGCCTGAACCGCCGAGCAGCAGCACTCGCCCGTTCACAGGAAATCCGGGTTCAGCGCGGGATCGGGATGGCGCAGCGTGCGCAGGAGGTGCGCCAGTTTCTTGTTCTGGCAGAAGCGCGCGCAGCGACGATCGTCGATGCCGGCCTGCACGGCGCGACGGCGCTCGCCGGCCCAGATCTCCGCCATCGTCTGCTCGTGCAGGTTCCCGATCACGTACTCGGGACGATCGCGGTAGTTCTTGCACCACACGACGTCGCCCGACGCGGTGATCGCCGTGGCGAAGTTGTTGACGTCGCAGTCGTGGTGTCCGTTCTCGGGGGGGGGCGCGTCGCCGTACTTGGTCTCGACGTACTGCGACGTCACGACGGCGAACCCCGGCCGCGCCAGCTCGCCCGCCGCCCGAAGCAAGGGCGCGGCTTCGTTCGCCCACCATTCCGGGTCGAATTCGTTCGTGAGCAGGTCCGGTTGCGCATCGACTTCGCCTGCGCGCAGGCGCAGGTTCACGTTGCGCTCGAGGATGAATCCGCTGCGCGACTCGTGGTCGTAGTTGTTGCTCGGCTTGCCCTGCGCGAAGGAGAGACCCAGGTCGCGGCACGACTCGACGAAGGGCAGGAACGTCTCGAGCGAGGTCTTGTGCAGGAGCATCATCGCGCCCAGCCGGATCGGCGAGCCCTCGCGCCGCGCCAGCTCGACGATCATGGCGACGTTGCGCCGCACGAGGTCGAAGTCATCGACGCCCTGGATGCGCTGGTATTCGGAGCGCGTTCCCGCCGCCATCGAGAAACGGATCCAGTCGCAGCTGACCACCAGGCGGCGCGCGAGCTGCTCGGTCAGGAGCGCGCCGTTGGTGAACAGCGCGTTGCGCATCCCAGCCGCCTGCGCGCGCTCCATGCCCGCGGCCGTGTGCGGGTTGACCAGCGGCTCGCCGCCGCCGGTCCAGATCACCGCCTTGACGCCGACGGACGCCAGGTCGTCTAGGACCTTGGCCATGAAGTCCCACGACATGGTGTCGCGACGGCGATCGTGCAGCACGCTCCAGCAGCAGAACGAGCAGGCGTGATTGCAGCGATTCGTCGCGTCGAGCTCGATCGTGACCGGGAACGAGCGTCCGTCGCGCAACCAGGCGGCCAGCCGCTCGGAATGCAGGAACACCTTTTGCGAGTCGGTCGGGGCGAAGATCATCGCTGCGTGGTGGGGGGGCATTCACGGGGGTTGGACTGACCGGACACGCAACCGGCCGCGCAGGCGGCCGGTGGCTCCGGACGTGGGTATCGATCTCCAGGCTAACCCAGATCCCGAATGGCGGCTGGACGGCCCTGCCCTTCCGGGCAAGACACGGGCCCCACGCCTCAGGCGTCGTCCCCTGCCCGCACAGCTTGCGCCGCGACCTGGCGGCTCGCGACTGTCCGATGATGATGACGACCGATCACCGGGCGAGTTGCCGATGTCGCGCGGCCAAGATTCTCATGGATGGCCCCTCAGAAGCGCTGAGGTTACTGGTTCGAGTCCAGTGCGGCCCACCACTGTATCGAGCCCTGTTCCGCTGCCCATGCAGCACCGGCGCATCGGCCGGCGGATTTCATTCCAAGCTCCGGAGCTTTTCCCCGAGACCGCGCTGTTCCAGCACAGGCCGTGATCGGCATTTTGATGCGGGCGGCGTAACCTCTGCGTTGCTCGCGATACGAATTCGTGAGGCAGCACGGGCGCGAGTTAGGCCCCCCGAATCTGGAGGACGCGACCGATTGCCGCTCGCAGTTGGACTGGCAACCACACGCAACAGAGGACTTCCATGCAGATCTCACCCTCGACTTCGGCCGTGGCAGCGGCGCGACTTCCCTTGCTTCGAAGCACGATTCGCACGCTCGCCGCGGCGGGCGCGCTGATGGCCGTTCCCGCGCAGAGCTGGGCGCAAGACCAGATTCTTGGATGGGGTTTCCGGGTCTTCGACAGCGCCTTGAACAGCGGAAGTTTCGCCGACGTCGAGGCGGCATTCTCGACAGGGATCGCGCTGCGGACCAACGGCACGATCGTCACCTGGGGTTACGGTTCGTTGACCAACGTGCCTGGGCTTCCGGCCGGGCTGACGTACACGCGGATCGAAGCCGGAGGTAACGGCCATGCACTCGCCATCCGCAGCGACGGCTCGCTCGTCGCGTGGGGCAGCAACAACGCCGGTGAGAGCAACGTGCCCGCGCTGCCGCCGGGCCTGACTTACGTCGACATCGCGGCCGGGGCGAATCACAGCGTCACGCTGCGCAGCGACGGCTCGGTCGTGGCCTTCGGCAGGAACGATCTGGGTCAGTGCAACGTGCCTTCCCTGCCCGCCGGAGTGACGTACGTCGACGTCGACGCGAGCTTCGATCACACCGTCCTGCGTCGCAGCGATGGCTCGGCCGTGGGCTTCGGATGGAACTATTGGGGCCAGGCCAACGTTCCCGCGCTTCCGGCGGGTCTGACGTACGTCGCGTTCTCGGCCGGTAATATCCACACACTTGCGCTGCGCAGCGACGGCTCCGTCGTCGCCTTCGGGGCGAACGATCAAGGAATTTGCAACGTTCCCGCGCTTCCCGCGGGCCTCAGCTACGTCGAGATCGCCGCCGGCGAGCTCCACAGCGTGGCGCGGCGCAGCGACGGCTCGGTGGTCGCTTGGGGCAGCAACACCTACGGAGAGTGCAACGTGCCCGCGCTCCCCGTGGGCGTGAGCTTCGCGGAAATCGCGGCGGGGGGCCATTTCACGGCGGCGCGCTCCAGCGCGGGCGGCCTGCTGGCCTGGGGGGGACCGAACGATGCCGCCCAGTGCAACGTTCCGCCGCTTCCCGCGGGCAGGAGCTACTCTCAGTTCTCACTCGGCGGCTTGGTCGGGCTCACTCGGTTGAGCGACGGCTCCGTGAACGCGTGGGGCGATCATGTGTCCATCCCTGGAATTACGAATGTTCCGGCCTTGCCCAACGGACTCAGCTATATCGACGTTGCGGCCGGTGTCGCACATTCCGCGGCGGTGCGCAGCGATGGATTGGTGGTTGCTTGGGGGGACAATTCCGCGGGGCAATGCAACGTCCCCGCGCCACCTCCCGGCTTGGCTTTCGTCGAGGTGGCCACGACCGGAGCCCACGTACTCGGGCGACGCAGCGACGGGTCCATTGCCGCGTGGGGCGCGAACACCTTCGGGCAGTGCAATGTGCCTGCGCTGCCGGCCGGGCTGACTTACGTCGAAATCGGCGCCGGGAACTACTTCAGCGTCGCGCGCCGCAGCAACGGCTCGGTCGTCGCGTGGGGCGCGAATGGTCTTGGCCAGACGAATGTCCCGCCGCTTCCCCCGGGAACGACCTGCGTCGCACTGGACGCGGATGCCGAGCACACGCTGCTGCTCTTGAGCGACGGGTCGGTCCTCGCGTTTGGACGCAACCTGGAAGGGCAATGCAACGTACCCGCGCCTCCACCGGGCGTTCGCTACGTCGAAGTGGCGTGTGGGGGACGACATAGCCTCGCGCGGCTGGACAACGGGTCGATCGTGAGTTGGGGATGGAACCTCTTCGGCCAGTGCAACGTGCCCGCGCTGCCGGCTGGTCGCGCGTACGTCGCGCTGACGGCGGGCTACAACGACAGCGGAGCGATCGTCGGGGATTGCGGAACGATCGCCTTCTACTGCACGGCGAAAGTGAATTCGCTGGGCTGCACGCCGTCGATCGGCTCGAGCGGCAGCTCCAGTGCTTCCGCTACGAGCGGCTTCACGATCAGCGGCTCCAATGTGCGCAACAGGAAGCCTGGCCTCCTGCTCTACGGCATGAGCGGCCGCGCGTCCAGTCCGTTCGGCGGAGGCACCCTGTGCGTCGCCGTCCCGGTGAGGCGCAGCACGGGCGCGAACTCGAACGGCAATCCGCTGCCGGCGAATGACTGTTCGGGCGTGTACACGATCGACATGAACGCCTTCGCGAGCGGAGCGCTCGGCGGGACGCCGCAGCTCGCGCTCAGGATCGTCGGCACCCTGGTCGACTGTCAGTGGTGGGGTCGCGACAACGGCTTCGCCGCGCCGAACAATATCACCTTGACGGATGCGCTCGAGTACAACGTGTGTCCATAGCGCAACGTCGGTCTCAGACATTGTCGCATCGCTGACCGCGGTCTTTCCGCTCGCGCGCGAGCTCGAGCCTCGCGATCGGGCTCAAAGACGACGCATCGAGCCACTCGAGCGCCGCCGGTTCAGGGCCTTGCCGAAGCCTGCACCTCGCAATCACGGTGTAGGGCAGTCACCTCGACTCCGGGGTAGCAGGAGGAGCCGACGCTTCCTGCACGCGCGAGCCCGGCGATAGGCCCTGCAAGCTCCCCGACGCAAGTTGGGCTCGCAAACAAAAAAGTGCACGCCCGGCGGATTTGAGTCGCAATGCAATCGAATCGCAGGCACATCGGGAAACTGGCCCGGTCATTCCCTCTGCGCGCCGAATCATGAGACTCCATCCCACCCTCGTTGCTCCTTTCCTCGCTGCCGCCCTGTGCGCCTGCACTGCTCGAACGGACACGAGAGACGCGCCGGCGCAACAGTCCTCCCGCGCTGAGCTCGCGGACGGTTCGGCTGTTGTACAGAAGCCCGATCCCGATTCGCTCAAAGGCTGGAAGGCCGAGACTTTCGCGCTGCCGCCAGGTTTTGCGCCCGAGCTGCCTACGGGTCATGAGTCATTGCGCTTTTCGCCTGGGTGGCGCGATCCGCGAGCTGAGGATTTCTGGTCCTACGCATTCGTGATGTGGATCGACGAGTCCGCGCCCGAAGAGGCACGGATGAAGGAATTGCTGCAGAAAAACTATGACGGGCTGCTGTCATCCTTCGCTGCCGGCGCGAACAAGGACATCAGCAGCACTCCAGCACGAGTCGAAGTGGTGCGCACCGCGACGAACTACTTCGAGGTGAAGATGCGCGTGATCGACGCTTTCGCCACCTTTGAGCCGATCGATCTGCGTGTGGTGATCGATTCTTACGCCGAAACCGACGACAGTGCCGTCTTGCACATTCAGGTCAGTCCAAGACCCAAGGAGCACGCAATCTGGCGATCCTTGGAGGCGGCGATCGCAAGCATCGTGTCACGAGATGCCGCCTTGCATGCGAAGGAGGGTGACAAGGTCGCCGATCCGATGGCGAGCTTCGAGCGCATGGTCGGCGGCGAATGGAAGATGTCGGCTCAGAGCGGGGCGAGCATGTTCGACACCTGGCACTGGGGCCCGGGCAAGCACTCGATCCGTGTGATGACGGATGGCTCAGCGGCGAATGGCGAGCCGTGGCGCGAGCTGCAGGTCTTCTATTGGCATCCCTTTCGAAAGCAGGTGTGCGTGCTGGGGCTGAGCCCATTCGAGTCGGGCGTGAGCGAGGGCTCGATCACGTTTGGAGGGGAGACGGCGGATGCCGAGTTCGATCTCTACCAATCCCGTGGTCTTCGAAAGATGGGCCTGCATTGGACTTTCGAAGGGCCGGACAAGTATCAGGCGACGCTCCTGGAGGCGACCGGAGGCAAGGGATTGACGCGACTCAACGGACCCTTGGAGTACACGCGATCCAAGACGCCCGCGAAGAAGGCCGTGCGCGCCGCTGCAGATGCGCCGAAACTCTCCGGGCGACTGAAGGTCTTCGAACCGCTGCTGGGCCGTACATGGGGGGCAAGGGGAGCAGCGAAGGGCAACTGGGCTGGCGGCGAACCGTTTCACGTCGAGACGACCTTCGAGTTCGTGCCGCTCGCCAACGTGGTCTACGCACGCACGTTTGCGCTGCGCGGGAACGGTGTGCCCATCCACCTGATCGATGCGTACTTCTATCATCACACCGGGTCCGACCGGCTGCGCTGCCTCGCGCTTTCGAGCCCGGAGGCAGGACGGGGCCGCGTGTATGAGGGCGACTTGGCCGTGCTCGACGGCGGCGGCATCCAACTCGACTTGAAGGGCTACGAAGGCAAACGGGCCGTCCCTTGCGTCATGCGTTTCGACTTCGAAAAGGACGGGAGTCTTCACCAACGCGCGTGGTCGGTCGATGGCGACCAACGCACCTCGATGCTCGATGTTCACCACACTGCTTCAGGAATGAGCAAGAGCATCATCGTTGTTTTTCAGGACAAGAAAAACAACTACTGGTTCGGAAGTGATATCGAAGGTGTGTATCGCTACGACGGAAGCGCGATCGACCACTTCACGACCAAAGACGGCTTGTCTGACGACCGGGTTCGGGGAATCCAGGATGACGCAGCGGGAAACCTGTACTTCACGACCTGTGATGGCATAAGCAAATTCGATGGGAAGAGCTTCAGCACATTGCTGCCGGTAAAAAGTGATAACCCGGACAAGGATTGGAAGTTGGAGCCAGGTGATCTGTGGTTCCCGGGTGCCCAGGACGGTGGTGTGGTTTCTCGTTATGACGGCAAAGTCCTTCACAGTCTGGAATTCCCGAATACCAAGCTCGGCGATGAGCATTATGCGCAGTTCCCACGATCCAAATACCCGCGCATCAGATCCAGCCCTTATGACGTCTACAGCACCTACAAGGACAGCAAGGGTCATATCTGGTTCGGCACGGGAACCGGCGTAGGAGGGCTTGGCGCATGCCGCTACGACGGAAAGTCTTTTGCCTGGATTTCTTCGGATGAGCTCGGGTTCGGCGACGTCGCCTTTTGCGTCCGCTCCATTGCCGAGGACAAAGACGGAAAGTTCTGGTTCAGCAGTACCAGGAATCGTTTCGATGTGTTCGAGGACGGCGTGGCCGAGCAGGGCAATGCGGTCCATTTCAGGAAAGAAAAAGGGGTTTCACATTCGGAGGATGAGTTCCCTTACTTCATGTCGAGCACGAAAGACAAGCATGGCGACCTGTGGATGGCATCGTTCGGTGCTGGAGTCTGGCAATATGACGGGAAGACGATGACTCACCATCCTGTTCAAGTCGATGGCGAACCTGTCACGCTCTTCTCCATCTACAAGGACAGGCAAGGTGTCCTGTGGCTGGGATCGCATGAAGCAGGAGCTTTCAGGTTCAACGGCACGGCGTTCGAGCAGTTCAAGCCATAGCGAGGCCGGTGCTTGGAGGTAGGTTCTGCGCGCCTGTGTTAGATTCGAATCCGCGGGCTGAGACATCCCCTCGGGAGGCCCCCGCAACACGGGCACGCATGGGCACAAGGAAAGCGAACCTGCGATGAAACGAATCTCCGCTCACCTGCTTGGAATCGTCCTCGCGATCCTCGGCCTGCACGCTGCCGCTGCCGCGCAGTCGGTGATAACCGGTTGGGGAACTCGCGTGTTCGACAGCCGCTGGAACGGCGAGTCGTTCGTCGAGATCGCGGCGGGAAATGATCACAGCGTCGCGCGGCGCGCCGATGGGACGGTCGCGGTCTGGGGCGATGACGTCTGGGGCCAGTGCAATGCGCCCGCGTTACCGGGCGGAGTCTCGTTCACCCAGGTGGCCGCGGGTGCACAGCACACCCTCGCCCTGCGGAGCGATGGCCGGATCGCGGCCTGGGGCCGCAACGAATACGGCCAGTGCAACGTGCCCGCGCTCCCTGCGGGGATTACCTACATCGACGTCGCGGCGGGGGCGCGCCACGGCCTCGCGCGGCGTAGCGACGGAGTCCTCGCGGCGTGGGGAGACAACACCAAGGGCCAATGCCTTGTGCCAGGGCTCCCGGCTGGATTGTCCTACGTCGAAATCGCCGGCGGCGATGGCCACAGCCTGGCGCGCCGCAGCGACGGCTCGGTCGTCGCGTGGGGTGACAACTCCCTCGGCCAGTGCATCGTTCCCGCATTGCCCGCCGGGCTCAGCTATGTCGAGATCGCAGCCTCGGCGGAATACAGCGTCGCGCGGCGCAGCAACGGGTCGGTCGTGGCCTGGGGAGATGACTTCTACGGTCTGTCCAACGTGCCTGGACTCCCCGCCGGAATCACCTACGTCGAGATCGCGGCCGGATACGGCCACATCGTCGCGCGGCGCAGCGACGGAGTGGTCGTGGCTTGGGGCTGGAGCACCTACGGCCAGTGCAACGTGCCCGCGCTGCCCGTCGGACTGTTCTACGTCGAAGTTTCGGCGGGCTACAAGCACGGGCTGGCTCGTCGCAGCGATGGAACGGTCGCCTGTTGGGGCTGGAATGCCGCGGTGCAGTGCAACGCGCCCGCCCTGCCCGGCGGAGCGTCCTACACGGACATCTCAGCGGGAGGCCTCTCCGGCTTCTTCGCCGCCGCCCGACTGGCCGGTGGCTCGGCCGTCGCCTTCGGAGACAACACTACCGGTCAGTGCAACGTGGTCGCGTTGCCGCCTGGGCTCAGCTACGCCGAGGTGTCGGCCGGCGGCTTCCATACGCTCGCACGCCGCAGCGATGGTTCGGTCGTGGCCTGGGGCCGCGATGATGAGCTCCAGTGCCAGGTGCCCGGTCTCCCAGCAGGACTGAGCTACGTCCAGGTATCCACCGGAACGATTCACAGCGTCGCGCGACGCAGCAACGGCTCGGTCGTGGTCTGGGGCGACTGCGGCGGCGGAGGGTGCTCTGTTCCTGCGCTGCCCGCGGGCCAGAGCTACGTCGACATCGCGGCGGGTGGCTTCCACACGCTCGCGCGTCGCAGCGATGGATCGGTCGTGGCCTGGGGATCCGATTCCCTTGGCCAAAGTACGGTACCGGCATTTCCCCCGGGCCTGACTTGCGTCGAAATCGCGGCGGGCCACTTGCACAGTTTTGCGCGGCTCAGCGACGGCTCTGTGCTGGCCTGGGGCGACAACTCCGCGGGCCAATGCAACATTCCCGCGCCGCCAGCGGGCGTGACCTATGTCGAGATCGCGGCGGGATTCCGTCACTCCCTCGCCAGGCGCAGCGACGGTGCGGTCGTGGCCTGGGGTGACAACGCGGCGGGGCAATGCAACGTGCCGGCGATTCCTACAGGCGCAGCCTTCGCCGAGATCGACGCAGCCTGGAACCAATCCGTGGCTCGGGTAGAGGGACCGTGCTCGAACCCGCCCGCCACCTACTGCACGGCCAAGCTCAATTCCCTCGGATGCCTGCCTGCGATTTCCTCCAGTGGAACGCCCAGCGCGAGCGCAGCGAGCGGTTTCATCGTGAGCTGCGCGAACGTGCGCAACCTGAAGCCCGGTCTGCTGCTCTACAGTCTAGGAGGTCAGGCGGCGATTCCGTTCCAAAACGGGATCCTGTGCCTGGCGAGCCCGATCCGGCGCACGCCCGGCGTGAATTCCGGCGGCAACCCGAGCGGCAACGACTGCAGCGGCAACTTCGCGATCGATTTCAATGCCTTCGCCGCCGGCTCGCTCGGAGGCCACCCGCACCCGGCGCTGCGGATCCCGAGCAGCGTCGTGGACTCGCAATGGTGGGGTCGCGACCCCGGCTTCGCCTCGCCCAACGACTCGACGCTGAGCGAAGGACTGCACTTCACGATCTGCCTCTGATAAAGGGTGGACCTGGCAACTCCCCGTCGACGATCACCCTGTTCTAGTTTTTCGAGGCCGGCTGCCCTGGTGGTGGCTGGCCTCGCTCGCTTGGATCGAGCTCTCTGTCGGGACGAGGCTCACCTCACCGCTCGAGTCGCCCAGGCTTTGCTTGCGGCGCGGTGTTCCGAGCGCTCAGGGTCGGGCACACGGAAGACCCAGGAAATCGCCGCTCAGGAGCATTCGGTATCCGCGATGGAGCGTCCGTGCGCGAGAGCGACAGCCGCTCGTCCGCCGATCGCACATCTGCTTCCTGCAGGTGTGTGCAAGGGCCCGCAGCAACGAAGAAATCGCGACGTCGCCTCACGGAACATATCGAACCAGGCAGTGTTGCTCAGCATCGAAACGCAACACCAGCGCCTGCGCAGCCTTCCCGCGCAGAAACTCTGGACCGACGCGTGGATGCCTGGACACGGTTCGAAGGGCCCCGAGCCGCGATCCGGGCGCCGAGGTCCACGGACCCGTGCGGCATTCGACGATCGCAGGCAGTTCGATCTCCTGTCCTTGACTGTTGTGGTCGCGCACTTCCTGTGCAAACGCTTCGCGAAATCCATTGCGAAACAGAAAGGCGGGCCACTGCGAACCCTGCAGGCCATCCGGAAGATCGACGACGATCATGCTCTTGCGCAGCGCCGGTTCGGCGCGCATGAATTCCAGGACCGCACTCTCCAGGACATGCCTGGAAATCTCCGTGGCCCGTCCCCACTCTTCGACGCGCTCGCGAAGCTGCCGGATGCCTTGCGCGATGCTGACTGAGAGTGCAGTCAAGATCAGGCAGGAGATCGTCAAGTGCACCACCCGGCGAGTCCCCAGTGGGCCGAAGCCGCGCTTCAAAGTCGCGAATGCGTCCGCGGCCAGCAGGCCGAGCATCGAGGCCGCGAAGACCTCGGGAAGATAGAGATAGCGCGCTTGCACATGCTGTGCGGATACCGCGAAGACCAGAACACTGCAGTGGAACAAGCTCAGCAGAGCGCCTTGCAAGCGCCAGCGGGTGCTCGACCACAGGAAGATGGAGAGTCCGACCGAGACAGCGCCAAGCACAGCCGCGACCACCAGCGGCATCCCGGGTTCCTGCAGCAGGTTCGCGAACGGAAAATAACAGTATCCGTGAGCACGCGAGAAGGTGAGGAGCGCTTCCGACCACGAGAATTTCGGCGCCGGTCCGAGAGTTCCGGTCAAGGTCACGTTCGTCAGCAACAGCAAGGCGGCGAAGAGGACGTGCGGAATATGGATGACGACCAGATCCTTCCAAGGGATCGAAGGCCGCAGGCCTCGAGTCAAGAGCACCGAGATGGGCAGGATCGCGAGCCCGATCTCGTGATACAGCGACGACACGAGCAGCAGGGCTCCGCCGAGAAGATCGGGACGAGCCACGAATTCCAGCGCGGCATTCCTGCGCACGACGCGCCAGACGGCGATCACCGCGGCGAGCGCCATGGGCAGGTAGGCGACGGCTCCGGTGACCCAAAGCACAGGCTCGTAGGCAAAGGCGAAACCAGCGAACAAGAGGCCGGCCGTCGCAGCCGCGATCGAGGAGTTCTTCAGTCCGTGCACCAGCGCGACGACGCCGTAACAGGTCAGCGCATGGAGCAGGATCGCGAACAGGTGGAACAGGCGCGGATCGGCGTGGAAGAGTTTTTTCAGGACGAGGAACGTCCCCTCCATCAGTGGCGAAAAGATGTACGCACTCGACGCGGGAAGCAGTGTCGCGAGTCCTAATTTCCGCGACAGGAACAAGTGGTCGTCCGACACGAAACCCATTTTCAGGGCCGGAAAATAGAGGATCGCCAGCAGGAGCGCCGAGGGGAGAAACGCGATCAGCCCAGTGCGCGAGAAGAAATGCGGTCGCGGATCGTCGCCTGTCCGCTCGCTCGGCGGAGTTCCGCGGCCTGTCATCCGAGGGTCAGCTCCCGACACCGGGATCCTGGCTGTTCACGATCGCTGGAATTGCGGCGTTCACGGATCGGACTTGTTCCTCTGCGCGCGTGCTCATGCGCGCAGGATTGTACTTGGCACGCCGGGGCTTGTTGAAAGGAGCGCCAGCCAGGATCCGACCCGGGGTTACATCTGATACCGCCATGGAGCACCCGCGCGAGAGTTGCGTGGTCAGCTGCCGACGACGAACTCGCGTCACGAGCTGAGCGTGGCCTTCTCCGGCGGCGTGAACCCTGGGTCGCGCCCCCGACTCTGGCCCCAGACTCCCACGCAGTCTGTCGACGGGCTCCCTCGAATTCCTGGATTCCTGTCCGCCAGCCCAAGGCGGACATCAATCAAGGACGCACGACGGATCCTTCTCTTGCCGGAATCGACACGAGAAGTCTGCGCGCTCTCTCCTTTCCCATCGTATTGGCGCGCCCCCAGTGCCGCTCCCTGGCAGATCTTCCCGTTCCCTCGTGAAGGGCCAAACCCCCGCTTCGACAGGTTTTCAAGAACATGAAACACACTTTTGTTCTGGCGTCGTCCTTGTGTGTTGCGATCCTCGGACTTTCGACCTCCGCCGCAGCTCAGACCTACACGCAACCCACGCCCGGCTCTGCTGGCGCGATCCCGCCGATCGGGACCGGAGGCGGGGTGTACTCGAGCCACTCCTTGTGCACACCGGACAGCTACCTCTCGTCGACCTTGATCGTGCCGGTGGCGGTCGACAGCGTCGATCAGATCACGCTGACCGGTTTGACTCACACTTGGGTCGGCGACTTGCAGGTTGTGCTGGTCGACCCCATGGGCACCGGCCACAACATCCTGGTTCGCCCCGGCTTCAACAGCGCGGGGGTCGTGGGCAATTCGGGGGATTGCACGGGCGGCGCTTACCAGTTCATACGAAATGGTGGGGCTGGAAGCGCAGTGCCTCACGCAGCTTCGACTCCCATGCCGGCCGGACGATATATCGAGAGCTGGGGCGATCCGGCTGGAAATGTGCCCGGTGGGATCTGGGCTTCACCCAACTTGATCGGCAGCACTTCCGTCCTGAACAACATGTCTACCGCAGTCTCGTTCTCTCCGGCCAGCGCGTGGGAGCTGCGCATCTACGATTGGGCCGCTCAGGACATCGGTCGCATCGACAGCTGGTCGATCACGGTCAACAACGGCGCGAACAATTCTTACTACTGCGACATGGACTCATCGGCCCACAACAGTATTCCGCCCGATACGTACCGCGCGGCAGCTCCAGCTCCCGGAGTCTGGAACCTGGTTGATGGTACTTCGACCTATCCAGCCATGACATCGCTCGTCAATGGTCTGGGACTACCGACGCCTGTGAAGATATTCCACTTCATCGACTACCCGGTCTACAACCTTGTTTTCGACGATCTCCTGACCGCGAGCCCTGACGAGGAGCTGCTCGACGATTGTGCGCAGGCGCCTCATGCAAGCTGGACGGTGAGCGGAATCTCGCCAGGCGAATACGACGTCTATTTCTACAGCCATTCGCCATCGCCGCTGGCACAGTCCTATTATGCAATCGAAGCCGCGGACTTTTATTACATCACGACAGGGGCGTGGTCGGGCGCACACGAGCTGGGCAAGTCCTATGTGAAGGGACGTGCTACGGTTGGCGGAAGCAATCCGTGCATCCGGTGGAGAATGGGTGGCACACCCTTCAATTCACCGGCTTTCTTCTCGGGGGTCCAGATCGTCAGAGTGGGCGACGAGATCGGCTGGTCGGACAACCTCGATTTCTACACTTACGCCGCGATGCTGGCAAATCCGGGCGGATGGACCGGTTGGGACGGCTCGGTGCTGGTTGATCCCGACTTGTCCCAGGCGATCGTTCGCAGCGCACCCAACTCGCTGAAGCTCTCGCAGAACAGCGAGATGGTGATGACGCACAGCGGGCTCACGACAGGCAAGCACACCTTCACCGCGCATCAATGGATTCCGGGGCCCGCGAGTGGGGCTCCACTTACAGAGCCGACCGAAGTGTTGCTCTACAACACCTATCAGCTCGGTGGGCCCTTCGCCGCCTCGGTGCACGTCACCTTCGATCCCGTGACTGCCACCTGGACGGCGGACGCCGGCTCGGCAGCGTCGGCCAGCGGCCCGCTCGTTTCGGATCAGTGGTGTGAGATCAGGGCTGAGATCGATCTGGATACCGATCAGGTCGAGCTTTTCTACAACGGACAGTCGATGGCCCCGACTTACTCCTGGACCGGGGGAGCGCTCGGAGGCGCCTTTGGTGCGCTCGAAATCGCAGCGATCGATCTGCGAGCGTTCACCAGCTCGGCGAACTCGGCGGTGTACTACGACGACGTCTCGTTGCTCGCGGTTCCCGAGCCCGGCGTGATCTTCTGCACGTCGAAGGTCAATTCGTTGGGATGCACTCCTGCTATTGCCGCGAGCGGGAGTTCGAGCGCCACTGCGGGCTCCGGTTTCACGGTGAGCGCCAGCAACGTGCTGAACAACAAGCCCGGTCTGCTGATCTACTCCAACACGGGTCAGGCCGCGGTTCCCTTCGGAGGCGGAGTGCGTTGCATGAACGGTCCGGTCCGGCGCTCGATCGCGTTGAACTCGGCAGGAAATCCTCCGCCGAACGACTGTTCGGGCCTCTACTCGATCGACATGAACGCCTTCGCGGTCGGCGCGCTCGGCGGGATTCCCGCGGCTTATCTGGTCGCCCCGGGCGCGGTGGTCGACGGCCAGTTCTGGGGTCGCGACCCCGGCTTTGCACCGCCGAACAACATCACGCTGTCGGACGCCGTCGAATACGTCGTCGGACCCTGACATGGAAGGACTCGTCAACTCCTCGTTGACGGACACACGCTGAGCCAATTGCTGAGGCCGGCTGCCCTTTGGGTGGCTGGCCTCGACGCTTCATCGGACCTCATGGCTCGGATTCGGTTCGGGAAGCGCATGCTCGCCGCGCAGCTGCTGACCGCGCGGACGTACTTTGTCGGTGTCGGTCGTGCTCTGAGAGCCGACAGAGTGCCCCAGGTGGAGAGATCCGAGGCCGGCACGATCGATCACCCGCGGGGTGTGTACGATCCTCGCCCGCACAGGTTCTTTGCCCCCGCACATTCCTTCACCCGATTCGGACGAGCATGCCGCGCGCGAGCACGTGCAGTCTCTGCTCGATTTCGTCTTGATGTGCGAATCGGATGCCGCGAGCGGCAGCCTGAGACCGCTCGAGGAATACCAGCGCCTCTTCCCACGAATCGCGGACGCCGTCGCGAGGGAATACACCCTGCTCACCAGCACCGAGGTGCCCGCCTTCGAGGACCCGGCGGCGCCCAAGCCCCGCATCGCCCATTACGTGCTCGAGAGAGAGCTCGGCAGCGGCGGCCAGGGACGCGTGTTCCTCGCCACGGATTCGCGCATGCGCCGCCAGGTCGCGCTCAAGGTCCTGACCCGAGCGCAGCTCACTCCGGACAAACTCCGCCGCTTCCGGCGCGAGGTCGAGGTGATCGCGCAGCTGGATCACCCTGGTCTGTGCACGGTGTACGAAGCCGACCTCGACGCTCCGCGGCCGTACCTGGCAATGCGCTTCGTCGACGGCGAAGATCTCTCGCGCAAGCTGTCGCGCGCGCGCGCCACCGTCGATCGGTCCGGCATGGTCTGGCCGCACAGCAGCACGGCGCTCGCCCAGCTCCTGCACGTCTTCGAGCGCACGGCGCGCGCGCTGCACGCGGCGCACGAGGCCGGAGTCGTCCATCGCGACATCAAGCCCGCCAATATCCTGCTGAGCGCGAAAGACGAACCGGTGATCGTCGATTTCGGACTGGCTCGCGACGACGATTCCGAGCTGGCAGGCCTTACGCGCACCGACGACGTGCTCGGGACGCCGGCCTACATGGCGCCCGAGCTCCTCGAGTCTGGCCACTTCTCGGTGGATCGCCGCGTCGACGTCTACGCGCTGGGCGTGGCGCTGTACGAGTGCCTGACGCTGGAGCGTCCGTTCAGGGCCGAGCATCGCGAAGCCCTGTTCCAGAGCATCTTGCGAGGTGATTACCAGAATCCGCGCGAGCTGAACGCGATCGTGTCCGAGGACCTGCGCGTCGTCCTGGCGGCGTCGATGGAACATCAGCTCTCCCGCAGATACGCGACGGCTCTCGAGTTTGCCGAAGATCTGCGCCGAGTGCGCGAGTACGAGCCGATCCGGGCCCGGCGCGCCGGATGGATGCTCCGCGCGCGCCGCTGGAGCCAGCGCCATCCGCGCATCGCTGCCGCCGCCGCGCTGCTGCTGGTCGCGCTGTGCGCCTGGATCGGCACGCTGAACTACACGCTGGACCGGGTAGAAGCCCAGAGCCAGCGCGCGCGAGTTGCGAACGCGCGACTTCTGGGCGTCGAATGCCGCGAGCGCAGCGCAGCGCAGCTCGCCACCGACCCGGGTCTTGCGCTCGTGCTGGCGATCGAAGCGGACCGGCGCGACCCGGGATTCGAGTCGAACATGGCCGTGCAGAACGCGCTTCTGAGGCGCAACGAGGAGCGCACGTTCTGGGTCGAAGGCGCCCGCGTGTGCGGCGACATCGATGTCTCGAGCGACGGCCGGAAGCTGGTCGTGCCCACCAGCGGCTATCGGGGTTACCTCTACGACTTCGACTCCGGCCACGTGAAGGTCAGGAGCGAGCGCGTCTGTGCCGCGAGCACGAGCAAGCCAGTGCTGACCGGATTCTCCCCCGACGGGCGAAGCTTCTTCGTCAGCGACGAGACCGATGCCATCGGACTCTACGACTCGGAAACGGGAAGATTCCTGCGCTCGTTCGGCGGACATCGAAAAGCCGTCACTTCGTGCCGATTCAGCCCCGACGGACTGCGCCTGCTCACGAGCTCGTTCGATGGTCGCATGCGTCTGTTCGACGTGGAATCCGCCACATTGGAGCAGTCGTTCGGAACGCCCTCCTGTTACTTCACTCTCGCGCAGTTCGATGCCTCGGGCTCGCTCGTGCTCACCACGAAGAATGCGCGGGCCGACGCCCCGGAGGACGGACCGGACTACGATCCGCGGATCTGGGACGCGCGCAGCGGTGCTCTACTCGCGACGCTGCGCGGCCATGCGAGCCCGATTCGCGGCGCGCGATTCTCGAAGCATGACGACCTGCTCGTCACGGTCGGATCCGATGGAATCCTGCGCTGTTGGGACTGGCGCAAGCCCTTGAAGGAACGCTGGAGGGTCGCGCTCCCCGGCGAGGCATGGTGCATCTCCTTGAGCCCTGACGACACTCGCGTGGCCGTCGGTTTCACCAGCGGCGCCCAAGTGATCGACATGCAAAGCGGTGCCACGGCGTTCGACCTGGGGGGGCCTTTCGAGCGCTCGGTGGTCGCGATCGCGTTCAGTCCGGACGGACGCTGGATCGCGGCCGCGGACTACGGCGGCAACCTGGGCGCCTGGCAGGCGCACGACGGGGTTCGCAGGTTTCGAACCTGCGCGCCAAGCGAGAACGTCAAGGTCCTTTCCTGGTTGCCGGACTCGCGCCGGTTCATCAGCGGGGGTGGCGGCAGCCACGTCCGGCTGTGGACGATGGATCCGTTGCCCTATTTCGTCGCCTGGAAGGCTCACGCAGGCGCAGTGAACAGCGCGATGTTCGACTCTGGCTCGCGGTCGGTGCTGAGCGCCGGCGAGGATGGGATCGCGCTCGTATCGGATGCCAGCGATGGAGCGGTCTTGAGCAAGATCGAGGCCGGCCTCGGTCCACTCGCCCGCGCCTGGTTCGTCGATGGTGGGCGGAGAGTGGCCTGCCTCGCGCGCAGCGGAGCCTTCAGCACCTTCGACCTCGCCAATCGCAGCCAGCGCGAACTGCGCGTTCCGGACGGCGGCAGTGTGATGACCAGCGCGATCTCGAATGGGCATGACAGCCTGTGTCTGGGCCTGAGCGACGGCCGGGTGCTGTGGATCGAGACGGACTCAGGCCGCCTCATCGCATCCGCCGACCGCATTGGCAGCTCCATCAATGCGGTGGCCATCAGCCCCCAAGGGGAGCGCGCGGCCTGGGGCTCGAGCGATGGCTGGGCCGGATTGCTCGATCGATCGCCCGCTCTCGATCCCTCGTTCGACGAATGCCGGAGCGCGCTGTACCTCGGAGAGGTGTTCATGCTGGCGTTCACCGTTCAAGGACGGCGGCTGCTCACCTGCGGCGACCACGGTGGAGCGCACGAATGGGACGCGTCGACCGGAGCATTCCTGCGGCAAAGCAACAACCGCCCCATGGGCAGGGTTGCGCTGCTGCACGGCGGAATGGACCTCGTCGCATCGATCCGTGAGGCGCCGCAGTTGCTCCGGCTGGACGGCGAAAGCCTGGAGCTGCGTTGGGGCATCACGCAACCGAGCACGGACCTGCGCATCACCAGCCTGCGTGTCAGCGAGAATAACGAGTTCGCGCTGAGCGCCACGCGGGGTGGCGTCGCTCAGATCACGAAGGTCGCCGACGGAGATCGCGTCCTGCGGTACGAGCACGGATCCAGCCCACTGACCTGCGCCGAGTTCAGCCCGGACGGCCGGATCGTTGTCACGGCCGCCGAGGACGGGAGCCTGCGCGTCTGGCCTGTCGACGTCGCCGCTGTCGCACGACAGAACACGCCCTCGACCCCGGAGATGTGGCCGGGCCAGATACCGAGCGAGGTCGAGGACCTGTGATCCCCCAGGCAGTGCGCGGGTTCGAGCGCGGCCCTCGCTGTAGAGTGTGTTGGGCATGGATTCGAAGGGTGATCCTGAGCACGGGCTCGACGAAGCTCTGCACGGCGCGGAGAGCCGGGCCTCGAGCGAGTTCGAGCGGCTGTACGCGGGCGCGGTCCCCGCACTGATCGCCTGGGCCCGCCTGCGAATGTCCTCGCTGCCCAGCGGGCGCATCGATGTCGAGGACATCGTGCAGGAGACATGGGTGCGGGCGCTGGAGAACTTCGGACGCTTCCGCGACCGCGAGAGCTTCCGGCACTGGGTGATCGGAATCGCGCAGAACGTGCTGCTCGAAGCGCTGCGCCGCGACGTGCGCCAGCGTCGGGATCCGCTGCGCAACCAAGCAGGCTCGAACCTGAGCCAATGCCCGGACACGGTCACGAGCATCTCGCGTGCTGCAGCCCGGGACGACGGATTTCTCCGGCTGTTGGGCCTGATCCTGGAGCTGCCCACCGACGACCGGCAGCTCCTGCTGCTGCACGGTCTGGAGGAGCGCCCACTAGCGAACGTCGCTCGGCAGCTGGAGATCAGCGAAGAAGCCGCCGGGAAGCGTTGGCAGCGCCTGCGCGCGCGCCTGCAGGAGCAGCCGGCGTTCTTGGCGGTGCTGACGGCATAGTGCCCCGCAGTTCGCGCGAGATTCTCGGATTCCTGTCCGCCGCCAGCGCCCGAGGGTCAATCAGCCTGAGGGCTCAGATGCGCGAATGTCCGCGGTGGATGTGAGCGTCGTGAGTCTCCTCTCATCGATCCAGGGGCAAACAGTTCCCCGATACCCATACGAGCTCCCATGACATTCCTGCCGAGATCCGTCCGCGTCCTGGCTCCTGGCTTCTTGATCGGTCTGCTCGGTACGCTGATCGCACCGAGCGCGTCGGCGCAGGTGCTGTACTGCAACCCCAAGGTCAACTCGAAGGGGTGTACTCCGGCAATCGGCTGGGCAGGCACATCCAGCGTTTCCGCGCCATTCGGATTCGTGATCTCGGGATCGAACTCGATCAACAACGCGAAAGGTTGGCTGAACTATTCCGTCAGCGGCTCCAACAATTCAGTCTTCGCGGGCGGGACCCTGTGCATCCGAAGGCCGATCTTCTCGACTCCGACACAGGACTCCATGGGCACTCCGGGGGGTGTCGATTGCACGGGCCTGTTTCTGGTCGACATGAACGCGTTCGCGGCCCGCGGCGGCGAACCCTTCCTGCGAGTTCCCGGCACGACGGTCTGGGCGCAGTTCCAGGGACAAGACATCGGATATATTGTTCCCAACGACGTGTACTTGAGCGATGGAATCGAGTACACGGTCGGCCTCTGACCCGTCGCCTGCGCGCCGATGGGCACGTGTCGTGGGAGTCGTGGAACGCAGCCCGATCGTTTCCGAGAACGACTGGGAGCAATTCAAGCGCGAAGGACATGGCCATTCAGTGCAGCATCGACTCCCGAGCGTGATCCGCGATCCTCGAATGGGCCATGATGTCGAAGGTTTGAGTGACACGGCAGAGGTTGCAGTGACCGAGGCAATCGAGAGCGTGCGCAGCGTGTAGCGGTCGCAGAACTCCTAGGCGATGATTGGACCGTACTGGGCACGAACTGTCCCCAGTGAGGCACACCAACTCGCAAGATCACACGTCCATCGGCGCCAGCGTGCAATCAGGAAACACGCGCGCGAGATCGACGGCGCCGTGGCGCGCGAGAACTCCCGCCAGCACGTCGCGGTAATCGTGCACCACGGGCAGATCGCCGGGTCCGTCGAGTGCTTCCGCGCGCAGACTCGGCCAGCGGCAGTGGACTCCGCCGCGCGTGCCGCCGCCGAGCACGAACATGGCTCCGCCGCGGCCGTGGTCCGTGCCGAGCGAAGCATTCTCGCCCACGCGGCGGCCGAATTCGGTCATCACCACGACGCTGGTGTCGGCAAGGCGCGGTCCGAGATCCCGCGCGAAGGCGGCCAGCCCCGAGCCCAGCGCGCGCAATTGCGGCTCGAGCAGCGAGCTTTGCACGAAGTGGCTGTCCCAGCCTTCGATGTCGACGCAAGCCGCGCGCAGGCCCAGCCCGCCGTGGATCAGGCGCGCCACGAGTCGCATGCGCACGCCGAAATGCTGTGCGACGTCGCCGTCGGTCGCGGCCGAAGGATAGATGGCTCCGTGTCTCGGCGGTTCGCCCTGATCTTCGAGCTGCGCAAGTCGCGCGCTGGCATCGAGGGCCGAGCGCGCGGGCGCACCGAGCAGCTGGTCGCTTTCGTACAGGCAACCCAATCGCTGGCGCAGGCGTCCCATGGCCGCGCCGCCGCCCAGATCCGACAGGGACTCCATCGCCGTCACCGTCGGAGCGCCGCGCAGGCTTTCGCAGACCGCGGTGCCGACGCTGAGTGCGTCGAGTGCGCCGCCGGTGAAGCCGCCGCCCTCGGCTTCGAGTTGCGCGCGCAAGAAGCGACCGAGCCAGCCGCCCGACACGGAAACGCCGGCGCGCTCCATCAGATCCTGGGCGTAGAAATGCGAACGCGTGTCGTCCTGCGAGCCGCAGGCGTGCACGATCGAGAGCTCGCCGGCTTCGAAGCGCGGCTGCAGCGGCGCGAGCAAGGGATGCAGCGCGAAGAATCCGTCGAGCTTCAGTCCTTGCTTCGCATGGACCGCCAGCGTCGGCCGCGCGCGGTGGTAGTCGTCGTCGCCGACCGGCGGGACCAGCGTCAAGCCATCGGCCGCGCCGCGCAGGAACACCACGATCAGCGCGCGTTCACCCATGATCAGCAGCGTTGGAAAGCGGGGGATGCCAGGGCGAGCGCGAGCGCGTCCTCGCCTGCGGCGTTCGCGGCTTCGAGCTCCGCGGCGTCAGGCGCGCGTCCGAGAAGTTGCGCCAACGTTCCGGCGGCACCGTCCAGGCGTTGCGACAACGCCGCCGCTTCGATGCGCGTGCCCGCGATCTCTCCGCTCGCGAGAACTGCGGCGAAGCGCCAGCGCCAAAGAAGTGTCCCGGTCCAGGCAGCGGCATGCTCGGGATAACCGTCGGGCGTCGGGTGCTGGAACGGCGCCTGGCCCATGCGCTCGAGATACTCGATCAGCGCAGGCCCACAATCGCTCTTGGCGTCGGTGGCGCGCAGGCACGAAGCGACGAAGTGGAATGGACGTTTGAGCTTCGCTCCTCGCAACTGCGGATCGCGGAACGCCGGATGCGCGAACAGGGCCGCCAGCGTCGCGGCGATGTCGCCGCGCGAATTCGTGAACGCGCTCGCGACTTCGTCGAGGCCGGTTGCATCGTCAGAAAGGAAACGTCGGCACAACTTGCGCGCCAGATGCCGCGCGGTCGAAGGGTGAGCCGCGACGATCGCGATCACGCGTTCCAGGTCCTGCTCGCCGCCGCCGGATGCAATGCGCTCGCCGAGCACCAGCTTCTCACCGTCGTCGTGCAGCTCCCGGCGGAACTCGACGCGGCCCTTGAAGAAGCCCTTGCGGTCGCGCACGGTCCAGCCGGTCAGGCAGCGCGCGACTTTCATCACGTCTCGCTGCGAATAACCGCCGTCGACGCCGAGCGTGTGCAGCTCCAACAGCTCGCGCGCGTAGTTCTCGTTCGGCTTGTCCGTTGGCGTGGACTTCTGGTTCACGCGCCCGTCGAGGTACCAGAGCATGGCCGGACTCTTGGCCGAGGCACGCAGAAGATCCTCGAAGCGTCCGAGCGCGTGCCGGCGCACGACCTCGCGATCGTCGGCGGTCTTCAGCCAGGCGCATTCGCCCTTGGAGATGTCGATGTTGAAGTGATCGCTCCAGAAGTGGCACATGACTTCGCGCAGCTGGTGGCGCGTCATGACGGCGCGCTGCAACGTCGCGCCGACCAGGTCGCGACGCAGCACGCGCTCGCGGTACTCGAACAACTCACCGATCGGCTCGCGCAGGGTCTCGAAGCGGCGCAGCGCATGCTCGCAGGCCGAGTCGTCGATCGCCTCGGGCGCGAGCTGGGCCGCGAGCCAGGCGTCGACAGCTGCTTCCATCGTCGGCGCGAGCGTCGAGAGCTCTTCGCGATCACCAGGGCGGATGCCGAAGCTCGTGCGCAGCAGCACGTGGCTCGCAAGATCGAGCTCGGCATTCGCCGGCGGCACGAGGCTCGCCGGCGTCTCGCCGGGAGCGATCGCGCTCCACAGCTCGTCGCGGCTGCAGCTCGCGAGCGAGAACAGGCCGATCCCGCCGGCGAGAAGTTGTCGCCTGGTGTGATTCACACGCGTTGCTCGGTGGAGAGAGTCGCCGGGGCGCGGCGGCCTCCGCGCAAGCTGAGCAGCGCCGCGCCGAAGCCGCTGGCGAGCGCCCAGGGCAGCAGCACGAACCAACCCAGCATCGGCAAAACGAAGACCAGGCTCAGCACCGTCCCTCCGCGTAACACACGTCTCCAAGGCTGGTCGAGATCGCTCGACGATCGCAAGCCCGCGCCGATGCGCAGCGCCAACCCAGCCGAACCCAGCATCGCCAGCATCATCGGGATCACGAGCCCGGCGATCAGCGCCATGTTGATCGCCGGGTGATGTCCGGTCTTGGCGAGCGTGATCCCACCCAACAAAAGTGGAAGCAGAATTACGACTCCCAGCAGTGTCGCCGCCACCGGTCGGCGCGCGTAGCGCTCTCCGCAAGCTTCGACCAATCCGGGAAACAGCGCGAAGGCGCCGAGCCAGTGCGCGATCAGCACCATCAGGCTGCCGATCACGATCAGGAACCAGGTCAGAACGTCGGCCATGATCATGGAAGTGTCTCCGGGTCGTTGCGTGGGACGAGAATGCGATCCAAGGCCAAGAACAAGGGCGCCGGCGAAGCACCAGCGAGCTCGGGCACGCCGAAAAACTCTGGGCCGGGCGGCGCGGGAAGGAATGCGATCGCGGGCACGCGCCGCGGAAGGCTGGCGAGCTCGCGCACCGAAAAATCGAGTTGGGACGTCATCCCCAGCGATTCGGCGCCGAGTCCGATTCCAGCGAGCGCAGCGACGAACACACCAGCGGCCAGCGCCAGTCGGGGCCATTGCAAAGCGGGCTCGTGTTGGCGTCGGGCCGCGAACGCCAGTTGAGCAAGCCGCTCGGTCTGCCGCGGATCGAGTGCGCGTTCGTCACCCGCCCCGCGGCGCGCGGTCGCGACCAGTTGCTGCCAACGCGCGTCGAAGTCACTCATGGCATTCCCCGCTCGCGCCGCTCGGCGATCGCACGCAGCTTGCGTCGCGCGCGGAACGCTCGCACCTTGACGAGTGCCGGGCTCCAGCCGGTGATGCGCGCGATCTCCGCCACCGGGCGCTGCTCCAGATCGAGCAGGGTCAACACCAGCGAATCGTCGGGCGCAAGCTGGGCGAGCAACAACTCGACCAGCTCGCGCGCCGCGTCGGCGTCCGAATGCGTCGAGCCACTCGCGCCGTCCAGCGCTTCGAGCGAAGCCTGCGCCTGGTCCAGCATCAAGGGCAAGCACGGCCTGCGTTGCTCCCCGCGCAGCGCGTCGCGGCAGGTGTTCACCGTCAAGCGCGACAGCCAATGCTCGAACGGAATTCCGTCGCGCGGGCTGTAGCGATCGAGCTTGGCGAACATCGTCAGATACACCTCTTGCACGAGGTCCTCGTCGCTGAAGCGGCGCGAGCGGTGGGCGCGCACCAATCGTTGGACCATCGAGTGCGTGCGCCCGACCAGGTCCCGCGCCGCCTCCTGGTCGCCGCGCGCAACTCGCGCGAGGCATTCCTGGAGCTCGATGGGAGGCTGGGCCACACGTTCATGCGCATTGGATCGTTGCGCAGCTGATAACGGTGGCGAGCGATCCGAGGTTACAGCCTTCCACGATTTGCGCGGCTGCTGCGACGCGCGTCGCTCCGATGCCAGGCTCGAGCTTGTCTTGCTTTCCGTCCTCATTGCAGTGCCCGGTCTCGCGCCAGACACGCTCACATTTTGCCTCGCGAAGTACCCGGTCAGGAAACCCGCTCACTTTGCCCTTTCCGCGTTGACATCACCCGGGTCGGGCTCACGGCGAAACACACATCATCGGCGCTGAAAGCGCGCGCAGACCTGCATCAGGAACGACAGCAGCAGCGGTCGGTCAGGCGGTTTGTTGCAACGTCACCCCCGCGCGCTCGAGTCGTCCAGCAGACCTGCTCAGCAATGCCTGGACGCTCGCGATCCGGCTTCAGATCCTTGCGAAGAATGCGCGCTTCGCTGGCGTCATCCCAAGGCCGCCGCGCGGGCACCGGCTGCGAGTCCCGCCTAACGGTCGTACTTCTTGCGGACCCACGCGCGCCAGGCGGTCTCGCATTCCTCGGGAGTCTTCCCGTAGCCCGCGACGAACCCGGCCTTGGCGCGCTCGACGAGAAGCTTGACGCGCTCCTCGGGCTTCTCGACCGAGAGCTTGACGGTCACTGGCCCGAGGAACTTGCGCATCGCGGCGGGCTGCTGGTCCATCATCCAATCGATGCGCGACCAGATCAGGAGGTGGGCTTGGGGTGTGAGCTGCTTCCACTCCTGCGTGGCGAGCATGTCGTTCCAGGAATACTCGAACTTGTTGTCGACGAGCGAGCGCACGCGCGGCTTCCACTCGTACTGATCGCCCTGTCCTCTCGACGTGCCATCAGCGTAGAATGTGAAGCGCTCGTCGATACGCCTGCAGAACCAGTGCCCCATGCCGACGTTCAGCCACAGGGGTGACGACCAGCCATTCTCTCGCAATCCGTCGAGGAAATTGGACACGACGCTCGCGGCGACCGCGCAGTGCAGCGCGTTGTCGAGCTCGAAGCCGTTCTCGCGCAGGGCCTCGGCGGAGATGCCGAAGAACATCGAGCCGCCCGGCAGGTAGAAGCGCGAGGAGAACGTCTCCTCCCGCTTGGTGTACTGGCGCGTGAACCGGGCCAGGGTCGAGCTCTTCTCCGACAGCAGGATCGTCGGCTTCAGCTTCTGTCCGAGCCACGGCCCCGAGCCCATTTCAGTCGTCTTGCCGAGCGGGGGGAAGTCCGCGTCGGTGAATCCCGTGCTCTGGCAGAACTCCGTGTACAACCGCTCCAGCCTCAGCGCGTAGAGGTGCAGTCGCAGCCACGGATCGATCTTGGCCCCACGCTGATTCTTGAACGTCGAGAGTTTCTTCGTCAGTTGCGCGATGTCGCGGTCGAGCGCGTCGTTTTCGATCTGGTCGGCCTTGCTCTTGTAGGTCTTCAGGCTGGAGCAGATCTTGAAGTGCTCGGTCTCGGCCCACAGGAGCTCGATTCCCCCGAGCACCTCGACCATGTCCTGGGCCTGGATGCCCTCCGCGAAGGTGAAGGGCTCGAGCGTCACGTAGCCGGCCTGTTTGACGAGCTCGGGCTTGCCCTTGGTGTAGGGATCGACGGCCGGGAAGTCCTCCTCCGCGGCGCCCGCGGCGCCCGCGGGGCCCTCCTTGCCGGTCTGCCCCGCCGCGCCGGTCGCAAGCAGGGCCCAGAAGAGGGTGCAAAACAGAGCGTGGGCGACGAGCTGGAGGAGCCCGCCGCCCACGCGCGATTGTCTCACGGCAGAAGAGTATCAGCGCCCGGCTTTCGCCGGCACGGAACCGTCTTTCACGGCGCCGTTGTCCTTGAGCTCGAGCTTGGTGGCTTCGGCAATCTCCGCCTTCATGGCGTCGATCTCCTTGTGCACCTCCGCGATCTCGGAATCGACCTTGTCGAGCTTGGACGAATGTTGTCCGTCCTTCTCGATCACGTCGTTGCGCTTTTCCTTCAAGCCCGTCAGGCGGGTGTCGAGCACGTCCATCCGGTCGAGGAACTTGCGCACCTCCTTGATCACCGGCTGCGTGTCCTTCTTGTACGACGAGTTGAGCATCTGCCCCATCGCGGCCCACAGCTCCGTGCGCGAAGTATCGCTCTGGAGCTTGATCTTCGAGGATCCGTCCGGCATGGCGACGAACAGGTGCTCTGCATCGTCGTGGCCGAACATCTCGTAGAACGGGTGATCGGGCTGAAGCACGTCCACCGGCAGTTTCACACAGTGGAACCACGTCGACATCAGCGAAGTACGCTCGTTGTCAGCGCCCTTGGAGAGCAGCGCATCATCGGTGCCGTTGCAAGTCTTGCACTCGCGCAGGACCAGTAGAGGGCGCGGATCCTTGCCCGCGATCACTTTGAATGCTTCCTGCGCTGTGAGCGCGGTGCGCACCCGGCGTGCGGTCGATCCCGCCGTCGCCTTGTCCTCGACCTTATACGTTGGGAATTCCCAGACAATCTTCAGCACTCCTCGCGCGCTCTGGCCGCGATTGATGCCTGTCGTCGGAATTGCGCCAGCTGAGCCCGGACCGACCGGTCCGCTCGGGCCCGCAGCGGGAGCTGCAGGGGCCGATTTGGCGTTTCATCACCCGGGGGCGGCGTTTGCCGGCGCAGTTGCGGCGGCGAGCAGGCCGAGGCTGACCCCGGCCATCCACAGTTTCGACATTTTCATTGAAGGATTCTCCACTACGTAGGGAAGCAACACCTGTCAGCGTCAAACAGCGCGGGACCAGGGCGACTTGCCCCGTCCCCGCGGTGACCTCGGAATTAGATCACATATCGGATCTCCCGTCCGTTCCGGGGAGCTTTTTGCGCCCCGGAGGCAGGCAACCCCCCGCGGGGCGCTGGAACCGGCCTGCCCAAGCTTGCGCCTGCCCAGGAGACCGGGGGGGGCGGTCCGACCTCCTTCCCCATGCCCATCGGGGTCCCCTGGCTTGGCAGGTCCTCGCCGACTGGACTGCACCGATTCAAGAGCGCGGTCCGTCGACGATGATGCGGAAGTCTAGCGTTCAGTCGCGAGCGTTCGACCAGCTCTTCGCCGTCGCTCGATCGAAACCGGTGTCCGCCGCCGCGACCGGTGGTCACGCAGATTCCGCCAGTCGCTTCAGCGCGGCAGGGATTGCCACAGGCTGCGAACGATGCGGAAACGGTTCGGGCCTTCCTCGACCTTCGTCAGCGAGTCCCGGACAGAGTTCAGGGGACCGACCGCGTAGTCCGCCTCGCGATAGATGACGTGCAACCGCCGCTTCTCGATCTGGATGCGACTCACGACTTCGGCGATGTCACTTTCGCTCACGACGCTCCCGAGCACGTCCTCGCGGTCGCGGAAGTAGTGTCGCAGCGGTGCGCTCGAGAACGGCTCGGCAGTCCCGCTGATCGCCACTACGGCGTCGCCCGGCCGCCAGATCGCTTCGACCTCCGCGCACGCGCTGCGGTAGTCCTCGCGCAGGTTGCCGCGCTTGTGCCAAAGGCTCAGCAGCAACGCACCTGCAACGACGAAGGCCCCGAGCAGAGTTCTCACGCGCGGCCGTGGAATCGCGGCCGCGCCAAGGGCGATCATCACCGCGGTCGCAGGGGAGGCGACGAACACGTACTTGGGTTGGAAGCCGCTGTCCAGGAGCACGACTGCGGCCAGCACGCCGAGCAAGGGACCTGCGAACACGGCGAGAACGCGCAGGCTCGCGGGTTCGCGACGACGCAGGGCAGCCACGATGAAGACCCACCACAGCGCGAGCAGGACGCCGGCGACGGCATACAAGGCCGTGAGCCAGGGCTGTGGCACCGACTGGTTCTCGACCAGGATTTGCCGCGCGGGAAGCTCGACGAGCCCGCGCCAGTGAAGGATCCCTGGTCGCCCCCACGGCGCACTGCGTTGGGCGGCGAAGTTCGCGAGCAGGAACGGGCTCCACGCGGCGATGCCCGCTGCGCAAGCGACGACCAGCGCGCTCGCGCGGCGCAAGCTCGATTGCCCGGTGAGCCACAGGACCAGCGCGATCGCGCCGATCGCCGGGAACAGCATCGCGCCCATGTAGTGAGCGCCGAACGCGACTGCTTGTCCCGCAACTACGAGCGCCGCTCCAAGCAGGGTCCGGCCGCGATGCACGTGCTCCGCCCCGATCAGCGCGGCGAGCACGCCGACTTCGAGCAGCGGGTAGGCACGGAGTTCCTGGCCGTGCCAGACCTGGAATGGGGCGACAGCGAACAACGCGACGGCGGCGCGCGACGCGCTCCTGGCGACCGTGCCGGCCCACTGCGCGAAAAGCGCGAGCGCTGCGCAGGAGAGCAGCGCCGGCAGCAAGCGCAACCACACGTCGCTCTGTCCGCCGAGCCCCACCCACCAGCGAATCACGAAGTAGTACAACGGCGGATGGAAATCTCGCCGCAGCACCGCGATCGGATCGGCGGCGAGCGCTATATCGATGGATGCAAGTTCGTCGTACCACAACGAATGCACGCCGAGCCCCGTCAGTCGCAATGCGCAGCCGACGGCGATCCACAACACGATCCAGCGGTCGAACGCGGAGCGCTGGGTCACTTCGATTTCAGCTCGGGTTTCGCGTGCCACGCTTGGGATCGATCAGCGTACGAGTATGGCGCGCCCGCGGCTGGACTCGCGTGAATTCGTCTGAGGTCTGACGAAGTTTCACGCGGACAATGCCCAGAGAACGTCGTGGCCTCACCGAACCCCGCTGGGCCGAAGCGAAAACGAATCCCTCGACGTCCTATCCTCGGCCAACGACATCGCGAGCCCGCAGGCCCGGCTGATCGTAGCTCAAGCGAAACCGGTGCCCGCCGCCGCGACTTCGGGCACGATCGTGCCGAAACCGCCTGCCGAGTTGCGGCGCAAGCGCGTGGTCGCGAGCAGGCGATAGAACAGCGCACGGAACCAGGTCGGTGTCGCCACGCGGATCTCGACCGGCGTATTGGCGCCAGAGGCGAGGTTGAGCGCGAGGATCTCGAGCCCCGCGCGCTGCCAGCGAAGGAGGACGTGCGCCAGGTCGCTCTGCGGACGGGTATCGGAGTCCTGCACGAGGATCACGCGGCGAATTCCCCGCGCCGAGAGCGCATTGGCCGACGGAAAATCCTGCGGGAACACGAGCCATCGGTTGT